>DASRAF010000169.1:0-18287 GCA_035638295.1 Pseudolabrys sp. | reverse complement strand
AGGCGACGCGCACGCAAGCAGCGCGAAGCGCGCGCCTCGAAAAATCGGCGCTCGAAGCGGCTGCGCAGACGCGCCCGGAGTGTCCGCTAGAATCCAAATCAGCTACATGTCGGTGTCGCGGTTCGCGTTCAGCCTTGCCATGCATGGACCGCCCGACGCCTATTCGCTTTTCGCCCTGCCCCTACTTGCTTACCCATGTTAGGCAAGTGCCATAACCTTCTGGGGCTTTTCCTTGACCTCCGACAGCCTTGCAGAGCGCGCTTCTCTGCGCGCCGACCGCGTCCCGCTTGGCATTTTGTTCATGCTTGGTGCGACCGTCATGTTTGCTGTGTCGAGCGCGCTGTCAAAATGGCAAGTTGCCGAATACTCGTTTGTCGAGGTTCTGTTTTTTCGCGCCGTCGCCTCGCTACTCAGCTGCGCTGTACTCATCCTGCCGCGCACGGGTCTTGCTGTACTGTGCTGCGCACGAATCGGCTGCGCGACCATCTTGGCCGCAGTGCGGCGCAGGCGACGGCGCAAAGTTTGATCATCATTGCGTTCGGCTTGATGCCTCTTGCCGGCGCGGTTGCGATTAATTTCTCTTCGCCTTTGTTTGCGACACTTTTCGCCGCCCTTTGGCTGAACGAAAAAGTTGGCTTGGCGCGCATCAGTGCGCTGATGGCGGGCTTTTTCGGTGTGCTGCTGGTCGCAGCGCCCGGCGCCGACAGTTTTCGGGTCGGCGCGATGTTCGCGCTCGCCAATGCCGTCCTGTTCGGAAGTGTCACCGCTGCGGTACGCGGCATGACCACAACGGAAACTGCCGAAACGCTGACCATGTATCAAATGATCTTTCTCACCGTGTTTTTTGCATTGCCGCTGCCATTCTTTTTCGCGTGGCCAAGCACCAGCGACGCTACCGCGATGATCGGTAATGGCGTCATCAATGCGGTGGGACAATACTGGTGGACGCGCGCTTTATCGCTTGCGCCACCTTCCGCCGTCGGTCCGTTTTATTATTTCATGCTTGTCTGGTCCGCTGCGCTTGGATTTATTTTATGGGGCGATGTGCCGACCTTCACATTGGTTGCCGGCTCGGCGATCGTGGTCGGCTCAGGTCTGTTCCTGCTCTGGTACGAAACAAGCAGGAAGCCTCTCCCTGTCGACTAGGAGATATAAATAGATGAGCCTGAATATCCGCCGCGTCGTGACTGGTCATGACGATCAGGGGCGCGCCAAAGTGTTGATTGACGAAACGGTGGGAAACGTCGTTTCGCAGCGCCCCGGGGCGCTCTACAGCGTCGTCTGGTCGAGCGAGGGTTTCCCTGTCGACAACGACACTGAGCTAGATCCGTCACGAAGGAAAATAGGCACTACGATTCCCAATGGCACGGTGTTTCGCATCGTGAGCTTTGGCTCAGGCGTCGCGCCCCGCAATCACCGCACCGATTCGATCGACTATGCGGTTGTCATGTCGGGCGAGATCGACATGGATCTCGACGGTACGATCGTGCACCTCAAGGCCGGAGATGTCCTGGTGCAACGCGGGACGATTCACAACTGGATCAACAAGGGCTCAGAACCTTGCGTGATCGCGTTCGTACTTATATCGGCAAGGTCGGTAACAGCCGGCGGAAAAGTCCTTCCGGCCCAGGGATAGCCGCTTCGATTTTATCGATCGAGCTCCGGGTAGTGGCGGAAGATGCCCATCTCATTGAATGCGATCCGTCGCGGAGAGGCGAGATAGGCCTTCACGCCCGAACGCTCTGCGACTCTGTCCCGTACAGTGACAAGTCCGGATATTTTCGTCTCCACGTCCTTCATCGCGCGGGGGAAAGCGTAGCGCAGCCCTTCGATCACCTGGAAAATCGAGAGATCGACATAAGTAACTTTGCGCCCGGCCAGATAAGGTCCTCCACTCTTCCTCAACACGGATTCAAAATAGCCAAGATATTTCGGTATCCGCTCATCGATAAAGTTCTCGGCGTACCGCCTCGCCTCGGATTTCTGATCTTCATAGTAAAGGCCGGACCCGACGGGATGATGCGTGTCGTGAATTTCCTTCACGAAATCGGCAGCGGTAAGCTGCAACTGATGCAACCAGAGGCGGGTCGCTTCATCGCGAGGCGCGAGCCTCAGACGCGGCCCCAGATATGAGAGAATATTTGCCACCTGAGCGATCACCAGTTTTCCTGCCTTCAGAAACGGTGGTGCGAATGGCGGACGTTTTTCGCGCCCCCCCTCCATCATGGCCATCATGCGATTCATGCCACCGGACTTGCGGGCCACATCATCATAGGCGGCGCCGGCGTCTTCGAGCGCAAGCCGCACAAATTCGCCCCGCCCCTGAATCTCTGGCCAGTAAAAGAGCTGGTAACGCATGGGATCACCCTGAATGAGAATGCCGGGCACGCAGCTTGGCGCGCGCCCGGCAATCAGTTCAAGGGGATGTTACTAGCCGTTTTGGACGAGACGAACCGATTTTCCGGAACCGATGACGCGATTCCGACCCGCCGCTTTCCCCCCGTTAAAGGCGCTTGTCGGCAATTTCGAACAGCGTGTCATAGTCAGCTGCGTCGCGTGCGCAACTTGCGATAGCCAGGCTTGGTATTTTGTATGCCGAACTAGTTGACTGCGAAACAATACAGCAATCCGTCTCCGCCCGTGCTGCGAAGATCAGCTTGCGAGCACCCTCCGTCCTGACCACGCGAGGGGTGCGACGAGTTCCACGATTTGGACGCATCATCATCCCTCAACCCTACCCGGTCGGCATGACCAAGCATGGCCGCACCTTGAGTGCTGCTCGTCCAATTCTTGCAGGTACGGTCTTCATTCCCCGCGAAGGCTGTCCCATCCGCCTGCGAACCTGTGAGAATGTCGTGCCTGTTCGGAGTATCGCCCCGGCCATTATTGACCTCGCCTTTTTCCGTCAAAGCAGTCTGCTTGGTGAGGTTGTTATTGTTGCTGTGAAGCTCGGCGACGTCTTTTGCAATTGTCGCGCCTTTGGCATTGACCCAAGGACCTTTGCCGATGCGGTCGCGCGCATTTTCAGCACCGGAACCTTGCGTCGACAAATACGCATGCCAAGTCTTTGACCCCGCACCCACCGCGCTAGCGAGTTGTTGGCAATGCCGGTCTGCACCGCCGAGACCACCAAGATCGGCTCCCTTGCCCGAACCAACACTTGTCACGAAGAACGTCATATTCGCCTGCTGAGCATGTGCAGGAGCGAAAAAAAGCAGCGTGAGACACGCCATCAAGGGGGCACCAGTACGAGCGACTGTCATGTTCACTAACCTCCGAACTTGGCGCGGCCCAACGCCCCGCCATCGCGACGGACAGAACCCCCCGGGCGCCACTCCTATTCCAGCGATCACGTTCGCTTGATGACTATCATCAGCTTGCGCCTTTACCGGAGTACTGCGCGTCGGTGACCGGCTCCAACCAAGTCACGTGCTCACCGCCGTGGGCTTCCTGCATGGCGATATGTTCCATGCCATGGTCGGCCGTCGCTCCGTGCCAATGCTTTTCACCCGGCGGAATCCAAACGGTGTCACCCGCACGAATTTCGCGCACTGGTCCACCCCAGGTTTGCACCCAGCCTACCCCAGAGGTGATAAAAAGCGTTTGACCAAGCGGGTGATGATGCCAAGCAGTTCGCGCGCCCGGTTCGAAACGAACCCATGCCGACCGAATACGGGCGGGTTCTGGTGCCTGGATGACGGGATCTTGCCAGACCGTCCCGGTGAAACTCGGCGCGCTCATCCGGCGTGACGGCCGAGACCCGCAAGCAATGATATCCATATCGATTTCTCCATGACCAAATGCAGTGTTCCGCCAGGAGCCCTCTAACGCAACACTTTAAAAGCGCTACTTTAAAAGCAATGGATGCAAAAAAAGCCCGGCGTTTCCGCCGGGCTTCGACTTCAAGGCAAACGATCGCAGATCAAACCACCTGGAGATTTCCAGCGGCCTGCTTGCCGCGCTCGGTCACGATTTCGAAGCTGACCTTCTGGCCCTCGTTCAGAGAGCGCATACCGGCACGCTCAACCGCCGTGATGTGCACGAACACATCCTTCGAGCCATCTTCCGGCTGAATGAAGCCGTAGCCCTTTTGAGTATTGAAAAATTTCACAGTTCCGACAGGCATCAAGAGTTCCTTTCAAGCTTCCTTTTGATCGCTCACGCGATCATTCGTGTGGGCGATCACAAGCCAAGTTTTTGGGGAGTTCACTTGAGGCGTAGCCCGAAACCGGGAGCGCGGCAGCAAGTTAGGCGCCGAAAACGAGGTTGCGGGCGGCGGCATAGACGGATTTGGGTGGAACGTCAACGGCTCACCAAGGCGGCGTCGGTGTCAGATAACGTTTTATGAATTCGTGATGTCAATCTGTCTGTAATATATTCGGCTTGGCCCGCATTCTGGCGGTTTATCCGACCGGAGCCACCTACCCGATCTGTGGCGTCTCAGGGCGATGCGATACGAACAATTTTGTCTATTGCTCCAGCGGTGGAGACAAGATGCCTTGCGCACCACGCCGCAACAAAGCCCCCGACAGCGGGTGAGCCGCGAGATCAGGTCTGCTGAATCGCCGACAGCAACCAGCCGCCCCCCCGCGCGCGCATAAACGTCCAGAGTTCCGTCACCTCGCCAGGGGCGTTACCTTCTATATCGCGACCGGTCGCACGGTCCACCATCCGGTCAATTAGCGAAAAACGCATGGCGACGGTGGCGTAGTCAGCATTGCCTTCGCTCCACGCTTCCGCCAGGTCCCCTTGCTCAAGCCTCACGTCGGTGACCTTGTTGACGAGACCACGGCTGGCATTTTCAGAGAGTTGTTCGGAGAAATACGAAAGCATCTCCGGTGTCACTTTCGCGCGCAGCGCATTGAGGTCTTCGTTTGAATACGCCGTCTGCACTTCACCGAGTAAGCGCTCGAAGTCGTCGTAATCGGACTTTGCGATCGTCATCTTTTGGTCAGCTGGTGCATTCGCACCGAACATTCCGCCGAGGCCGCTAAATGAATGGCCGGTTGCCGGTTCGGCCGTCGCGTAAGCGGGAGCTGGGGCATTGCGACGTTGCCACCAGGCGAACAGCAGGCGTGCAACGACAACAACCAGCACAATCTGCAACAGCAGACCAATCACCGAAGCGAGGCCGGCCATGCCACCGAAAAACCCGTGTCCAAACAGGAGGCCAAACAAGCCAGCGCCAAGGAATCCGGCGGCGAGACCGCCGAGCAAACCACCACCGAACAAACCGGGGCGGGTCGCCGCCTGTCCGACTGTGCCCGTTTTGGTGCCCGGCTGTGTGAGTGTACGTTGCATCGGCGCGGCGGCATTGGGCGCGGTTTGAGTCGCGGGCGGCGCCGAGAAAGTCCTCGCGCCCCTGCTCCCACCAGAGAAGCCACCCCCCGCTCTGGCATTCGCATCCGCGGCAACCAGTACAAGCGCCGCCACTATCGCAGCAATCGCTATGATAACGCGGTGTCGGATCATCGTAGCCCTCCCGGCAATGGCGGCAGGAGAATAGGTATGCGGGGGGCGATTTGTAAGGGGCGGACGCGCGCCACAAAGTCGCGGCAATTTCGCGCCTGTTATCACAGGAATATCATACAGTTGGCGGGGAACGAGCTGGCTGGTCGGCGATTGCCTTGCCGTAGAGTAAGGAGGCCGATCATGAAAGGCTTAGCCCTCACGGCGACGTTCCTGGTTTTGATGGCGGCGGTCGCAACGGCGAAGCCCACTCCGGTCAAGAAAATGAACGCGTCGGAAGATCTGAATGCGCCACTGACCCGCAACGATGTCGACATCAACAGCGGCCCCTCTGGCGCGATGCTTGAGCGGGAGTATTTCCAGGCGCCCCCGCCCTTTACAGCGGGCGGCCTGCCCTGCCGGCTGCAATCGGCCATCTTCAACAAAGTGCAATTGGCCCAACTGTGTCACTAGTGCGTCGATCAGGTCGACGTGTTGGGAACTAAAGTGACTGCGAGATCGTTGTCGCGTCGGACTCTTGCAATTGCGGCATCCGGCCGCGGAAAAAATTATGGGGCGCAACCATGCTCGGTACGATTCTTGTCATTTTGCTGATTTTGGGTCTGATCGGCGCTTTCCCGCGCTGGGGGTACAGCTCCGGCTGGGGTTATGGACCGTCTGGAATCGTCGGTGTCATTTTGATCGTCGTGCTGATTCTGGCGCTGACTGGTCGCGTGTAGACCGCAGCTACCGGTGCAAGGTCTTTTTAACTTCGGCGACGAGCTGCTTCAGCGTGAAGGGCTTGGCAAGGAACGCGTACTGCTCCTGGCTCGGCAAGTTCCGGCTGAACGCTTCCTCGGCGTAGCCAGAGACAAAAATGATTTTTACATTCGGGTCGCGCTGACGCAGTTCCTTGAGCAGCGTCGGCCCGTCCATTTCCGGCATCACGACGTCAGAAACGACCAGATCAACATGGCCATGTCTTGCGAAGGCTTCGATTGCCTCGACGCCATTGCTCGCTTCCAGCACGGTGTAGCCTCTGGATGAAAGTCCGCGCGCATTTAAGGCGCGCAAGCCTTCCTCATCTTCGACCAGAAGAATTGTACCCTGACCGGTCAGGTCGGCCGTGGCAGCGCGTGCCATTTTGTCTGCGGCGGCTATCGCCTCCGCGATAGCCGGGGCCTCTCCCGCCGGGATTTGCGGTACGATCTCGTCAACGCCAGGGATATGGCGCGGCAGAAAAATACGAAACGAGGTGCGGCCCGGTTCGGAGTCTGCGTAGATAAAGCCGCCGGTCTGCTTGACGATGCCGTAGACCGTCGACAGCCCGAGCCCGGTACCCTTGCCGACTTCTTTGGTAGTAAAGAAAGGTTCGAATATCTTCTCAATAATATGCGGTGGAATGCCGGTGCCGGTGTCGCTGACTTCAACGAGTACATAGTCGGCTTTGGGCATCCCTTTATAGGCGAATTTTCCGCATTCCTCGGCCGTAATGTTGGCCGTACGCAAAGTGAGCTTGCCGCCATCGGGCATGGCATCGCGCGAGTTGACCGCAAGATTCACGATGACCTGTTCGAATTGTGAGATATCGACCTTGACCGGCCACAAATCGCGACCGTGAACGGTGTCCAAAGTCACCTTCTCGCCAATCAGCCGCTTGAGAAGCATGCCGAGATCACTCAAGGTCTCGCCGAGATCGAGCACTTGCGGTCGCAAGGTCTGCTTTCGCGAAAACGCGAGCAATTGTCGCACAAGTGCCGCGGCGCGATTGGCGTTCTGCTTGATCTGCATGATGTCCTTAAAGGACGGATCGGTCGCTTTGTGCGCGTTGAGCAGAAAATCGGTCGCCATCATAATGGCGGACAGCACGTTGTTAAAGTCGTGCGCGATGCCGCCGGCAAGTTGGCCGACGGACTCCATTTTCTGCTGCTGTTGAAATCGATTCTCGAGCGTACGCTGCGCTGTCGTTTCCAGCGCGTAAACGATCGCAGCCTCGTCGTCGCGATCCTCCTCCTCGACAGCCAGAACGAAAAAATTTGCCCAGCGTTCGGCACTGCCGGTCAGCGCGGCTTCAACCGGAGCAATGTCGCTTTGACCCTCTGAGGCTTTTCGAATTGCCGCTTCGAGCACGGGCCGGTCGCGCTCGACCACGATCGACAAAATAGACCGCTCATCGTTTTTGATGAGTCCCTCGAAGGTCTTGGCGAACCGCGCATTGCTGCGTCCAATCCGACCAGCCTTATCGACGGTGGCAATTGCCATTGGCGTGTTCTGGAAGAAACGCATGAAGCGTACTTCCGCAGCGCGCTGAGGATCGCTGCCTTCTCCCCTTGCCCGATTGAGGGCAAGCGTGCGCGAAGCACCCGGCGCACCGTCGGCACCAAACGCTACTTTGTGAAACAAGCGCATGGGTATCGGCTTGCCGCCCCGCGTCTTGAGGTCGAGATCGAAGACCTCGGTCCTGACCTCTCCAGGCGCCGCGTTCAGTGTGGTCAGCAGCGCAGCACCCTCTCCTGCAACGATGTCACCAAGCTTCAATGAGCCTGCGCCGACCTGGGCGAGATCGTGATCGAGCCAAGTCGCCAGTGTCGCGTTCAGATATACAACGTCGCCCGCGGCATCGATCGAAAAAAATCCGGCCGGCGCGTGATCGAGATAGTCGATTGCGTGCTGAAGCTCCTGAAACACATTTTCTTGCCGCTCGCGCTCGCGCGTAACATCGGCGATCGACCACACCGTCATGCGCGCGTCGCGCCGCGTCTCGCCGAGCGGCCGTACGCGCATGCGAAGCCAGCGGCCGCCCTCTCCGGCACCGCCTGCGATGCGAACCTCCTCCTGCAGCCGGCGTCCCTCCCGCGCCGCCTTCAGCAAGCGGTAGATCGACTCAGAGACGTCCGGATCGCCGATAAAGACCCGCTCGATCGACCTGACGTCGTTCATGTCGGTTGCGCCGATGAGGTCAAGGTAAATGGCGTTGGCGTAAAAGACCCGTCCGGCATGATCGGTTACGAGGATGCCGTCGAGTGCGCTGTCCACGACCGCCTTGAGCAGTGGGTTGCCCTGATCTCGGCCGGCAAATTTCACGATACCTGCTGCAGCGGCGAAAAGTGCGAACACGCCGATCGTCCCGAGAATGGCCAACAGGATCAGGACGTAGATCTCGACATAGTCGCGGTTCACGTAGATGAGACCGCCGGCAGCCGCGATCAGGACCGCCGCAACCACGAGAACCGTGGTGATGGAACCGCCGCGTGGCGCATTCTGGCTCTTGTCGTAAGCCTTGCGCTCATACGCGTCTCGCGCCTGGGTTGGCGCTGCCGGATCATGACTTACCATGGGCCCTGAGTGCCTTAAGGCGCCCCGTCGGCGCAAGTGCCAGGCTCATCGAATCCCCCACCGTGAAAGTACCCCTGTCAGGCCATACCGGACACTACCCGGGACAAATCATCGAATTTGAGAGGCGTGAGGTCACACTGAATCTGGGTCGGCCGGAGCCTGGCGACCATCGAGGTGTGTCCGCAGCGTGGGTAGAATTGCAATATCAGCAATGGCCATCAGCCAGTCCTGAAAGCGTCCCCAACAGTAATCGCTTCGCTTTAGGCAGAGTTTGCTATGCTTAACGACGAAAAATAAAGCCGCGGTCGGGAACAGCTGCTGCAGCCGGCCATTAACTATTCTGGGTTTGAAAACGGCCGCTGGCTGGAAAATGCCACTTTATTTGTTAATCCTCATTTAGTATTCAGGCCGGCAAATTGTACCTTCGCTTTAACCATTTTGGCGATTCTCGTCCGATGAATTGCGTCATGAAGAACGGAGCGCATTAATGTTCGAGAGTATGTTCGGCTCGGAGATGCCGCTGGCCGCCCGGTTCTTCATTGCCTTCCTTGTTGTGCTGGCGTTGATCGGACTAACCGCATGGTTGGTGCGACGTTTCGGTGCAAACCGGCTCGGCAGCACGGCTCGTGGACGACAACCACGCCTAGCCGTTATTGATGCAGCAACCGTTGACGGACGTCGCCGGCTGGTCCTGATCCGCCGCGACAACATAGAGCATCTTCTGATGATCGGCGGGCCCACCGACCTTGTCGTCGAGCCAAACATCGTACGCGCGGTGGCGGCGCGCGAAGTTGTCCGCGAGCCGGCGCGTGCCGGGACAACTATTGAGCCTGCAGTACGATCGTCGCCACCCGTCGAAAATGGCTGGCCCCTGCAGCCGGCAGGCGAGCCTGCCTCGGGGCCCGCGTCCCGACACCACCGCGCGGCGGCGACCGAAGAACTTTGGATATCGCCTGAGTCGACTGCGCGTCCGCGACCGGCTGATATCTCAGGAATTGCCAACGAGTTGTCGAGCCGTCTAAACGCGCCGGATCATCCGGCACCGGTCGTGCGCAACGAGCCGGCTCCGCGTTTGCCGCCGCAGGTCAGCGAACCGGTGGCACAGGCCGACCATAATCTTGCGGAGATGGCGCAGCAGCTCGAAGCCGCCTTGCGCCGCGTGCCGGCGCCCGAAGGCAGGCCCCCCGTCACCGATCCGTTGGCGGGACAATTGCCCGGGACTCCAGCTAAAGCTGCCGACCCAAGCGCACGAGCGCCAATGCGCGACCTTAAGACTCGGGTCGATCCGAAATTCGAGACGAAAGCGGAACCGAAATTCGAACCGAAGCCTGAACCCAAGTTCGAGTCCAAGTCCGAACCACGTGAACCGGCGGCAACGCCCGGCAAGAATCTATTCGAGAATCTCGAAGAGGAGATGGCCAACTTGCTTGGCCGTCCGCCAGGAAAATCGTGACACTTTAGTGCCTAGCGAACTCAGACCTTCCGATCAGCGTCGTATTCATCTGAGCAGAACGGCCCACCCTGAAACCGATCGCCAATCGGGTCGGCCCGGAGCTTCGCTTGTTCGGCCATCGCCTGGGCACGAAATTCTTCCGATCGACCCTCCGGAAGATACCCGCAGCGCGCGGCGTTGCTGTTGTCCCACCAAGCTGACTCATTGTGGGAAGCGCCGTAGAAAATTTCGAAATGAACGTCCGGATGTTCAAGACCGATGCGAACGAGCTTCACTAGATCTTCGGGTTTGATCCAGATCGATAATCGCCGCTTGTCGAGCGGTCTGTCACCCACATTGCCTATGCGGATGCAGGTCACGCGCAGTCCGTGCTTGTCGGAATAGAGCGCACCGATTGCCTCCCCGAAAGCCTTGCTCACCCCATAGCGGCTGTCGGGGCGCACTGTTACATCGACGCCGATTTTTTTGTCTCGTGGATAGAAGCCGACGGCGTGATTGGAGGACGCAAACACCACGCGTTTGACGCCGGTGCGATAGGCAGCCTCGAAAAGATTGTAACAACCCACGATGTTGGATTTGTGGATCGTCTCCCAGGGCCCTTCAACCGAATACCCGCCGAGATGCACGATGCCGTCGATACCGGCAGTGATCTTTTCAACCTGACCGTAATCGGCGAGATCGGCCGCAATGAACTCCTCGTCCGAGCCGATGTCAGTGGGTTCACGTATGTCGCTGATGCGGATGGATGAATAGGTGCCTTTTAGCAATCTGCGCAGCCGCGTTCCAACGTCGCCAGCAGCGCCGGTAATCAGGATATGCATTTCGTTTTTCTCGGTTATAGTACGTTGAATACTATAAACTGGGAGGACTGCCAGAATGAAGAGCTTCGCAACTTTTCTTGCCACTACGATCGTAGCTGCCGCGACAGCACTTGCCAGCGGACCCGCGGACGCGCAGCAGAAACTGGTGCTTAAAGCCTCGGACGTCCATCCGGCCGGCTATCCGACAGTCGTGGCAGTCGAAGATCTCGGCAAGAAGCTCGAGAAGGCCACGAATGGTCGCTTGAGCGTGCAGATGTATCCGTCAATGCAACTCGGTGGCGAGAAAGAAGCGATTGAGCAGGCTCAGGTCGGCGCGATCGCATTCGCGCGCGTATCGGTCGGCGCGCTCGGCCCCGTGATCGACGAACTCAACGTATTCAATCTGCCGTACGTGTTCCGTAATACCGCGCATATGCAGAAAGTGATCGACGGCCCGATTGGTCAAGATCTGCTCGACAAGGTAACCAACAGCGGCAAGGGCCTGGTCGGCCTCGCCTGGATGGACGCCGGCGCGCGCAATTTCTACAACACCAAGAAGCCGATCAAGACCATGGCCGACCTCAAAGGCATGAAGGTTCGTGTTATGGGCAACCCGATGTTCGTCGATATGGCGAATTCGATGGGCGGCAACGGCGTCGCCATGGGCTACGACCAGGTGTTCAACGCACTGCAGACCGGCGTGGTCGACGGCGCCGAGAACAACCCTCCGAGCTTCGTGTTCGACAACCATTATCAAGTGGCCAAGTTCTACACCGTCGACGAGCACCTGATCGTGCCGGAGATGGTGGTGTTCTCGAAAAAGATCTGGGACACGCTGTCCAAGGAGGAACAGGAACTGCTGGTGAAATTCGGCCATGAGGCCCAGCAGGAAGAGCGCAAGCTTTGGGAAGTTTACGAAAAGCAAGCGATGGACAAGGCGAAGGCCGCCGGGATCCAAATCATTGAGGTCTCGGACGCCGACAAAAAGGCTTTTCAGGATGCGGTCAAACCGGTGTGGGACAAGTACGGTCCCAAATACGCCGAGATGGTCAAGCGCATTCAGGAAGTCAAATAGCGACGACAGTTCGGGGGTATCCGGCCGGGTCCTCCGGGGGGACCTGGCTGGCTTTCGTCAGGGGGACGAAATGAAAGAGAAATACATCCGCGCGATGGATGTCTTGCATCGCGTTTGCGTCATCGGCGCGGGCACCTGTCTCATCGTCATTACGCTCATCATTCCTTACGGCGTGTTCTGCCGCTACGTTCTCAACAGTGCCGCATCTTGGCCCGAGCCGATGGCGGTGCTTCTGATGATTGTGATGTCTTTCCTGTCTGCGGTCGTCTGTTATCGCGAATATCTGCACATCGGAGTGGGAGTCCTCCCGGCGTTCCTCTCAGGACCGGTAAAATCTTATCTCGGCTGGTTCCTTGAAATCTGCATGCTCGCCACGAACCTTTTCATGCTCGTGTGGGGCATCAAACTTGTCGGTGCGACACTTCATCAGAGCATCCCGGATTTTCCAGCCCTCAGCGTCGGCTTGTCTTACTTACCTATCCCCATCGGGGGTGCGGTTACCGCGCTGTTCATCATCGAACGGTTCATGACGAAGAAGTTCTTTGCTGAACCCGAAGCGGAGACTGTCAGCGGGCTGACAACGGAATAACGGTCATGGACATCGTCATTCTCGTTGGAAGCTTCACGGTCGTGTGTCTGATGGGCATGCCGGTCGCGTACGCGCTAGGCCTGGCATCCATTCTCGGCGCGCTCTACACCGACATTCCGCTTGAAGCGGTGATGCTCAAGGTTGCCGGCGGCATGAGCGGGTTCTCGCTGCTAGCGATCCCATTCTTCATTTTGACAGGCGCGATCATGGCAATCGGCGGAATGGCCGAGCGGTTGATCAATCTTGCCAAAGTGTTCGTCGGGGCGATCCGCGGCGGCATGGCACTGGTCAACATCTTGGCCTCCACGATGTTCGGCTGTATCTCGGGCTCCTCTGTCGCCGACACCGCCGCCGTCGGCGGCGTAATGATCCCGCAGATGATCAAGATGGGCTACCCGCGTCTGTTTGCGGTCAACGTCACCATTTCGGGTTCTTTGCAGCCGCTGCTGGTGCCACCCTCGCACAATATGATTATTTATTCGATTGCGGCCGGCGGCACGGTTTCGGTCGCACATCTGTTCATGGGCGGCATCATCCCCGCATTGCTGCTCGGGTTGTCGCTGGTAATCCTCGTTTTGTATATCGCGCACCGCGACAATTTTCCGAAAGGCGAGCAGATCAAATTCAACCAAATCGGAAAGATCGTGCTCGACGCGGTCTGGGGCATGGTCACCATCGTCATTATCCTTGGCGGTATCCTGTCCGGTGTCTTCACGCCGACGGAATCCGGGGCGGTTGCCTGCGTCTACGCCTTCCTGGTGACGATGTTCGTCTATCGCGACGTCAAGTGGAGTGAAATTCCGAAACTGATCGGCCGCGTGATCCGCACCGTGGGGATGGTGATGATCATGATCGGCTTTTCGATCTCGTTCGGCTATATGATGGCATTGCTGCAGGTGCCGGCGATCGCGACCCAATTCTTCATCAACATTTCCAGCGACAAGTACACCTTCCTGCTCTGGATCAACATCCTGCTATTGCTGCTCGGCACCTTCATGGATCTGGCGCCGATGTTGCTGATTTGCACGCCGATATTTTTGCCGGTGATCAAAACCTTCGGCATCGACCCGGTGCATTTCGGCATCATCATGATCCTCAATCTTGGCATCGGCCTGCTTACCCCTCCAGTGGGACCAACCATGGTCGTCGGCTGCGCGATCGGAAAGGTGTCGATGGAAGCCGTCTCGAGGAGCATCCTCGTCTTCTACATTCCGATGGTGATCGTGCTTTTTTTGGTAACGTACATTCCAGCCCTGTCGTTGTGGCTGCCTCATATCGTGCTCGACTAACCGGGCACGCAGACGAACTCGTGCCTATGACTTGCTCGCCTGCCTACGTGCCGGCGCCAGATATGAGTAACGCAGTGGTCCGGAGGCCACCGTTCTTGACTGCTTCAGCCATCAAAGAGATCCCCCTTTTTTCTTACTGTATCGCCAGGTTACGTCGAGAACGCGATGTAAAAAACGCTTGCCTCTCGTTCCGTGAAACGGGCCAGCATGCCAACAAGTGCCCTGAACCAAACAGGAAAATATGGTTAAGAATAACTTAACCACGGTGGAAGCAGGATGGAGGGTGAGTCGTTCTGACAGGATTCCAAATGACCGGCCCGTCAACAACGAGAATATCATCAGGCTCACATCGTTTCAGACGCTTTGAACCCTCCGCAGAGCATTCCGAGGCCGTCAGGCGGCTCGTCGGGCATACGATTGCGGAAATCGAGTGCGAACTCATTGTCGAAACGCTGATAGACCAAGGCGGCAGCCGCACCAACGCCTCAAGGATTCTCGGGATTTCGCTCCGTACATTACGAAACAAGATCCGCGAATACCGAAAGCGTGGAAGAACCCTGCCCGAACCGGGAGCCACTGAAGGGACGTTTCGTGCCGAGCCCAGCCCTGAACTCATGTCTGTGCGATAGCTGTTTCCGTCACTCACTGCAGCCGAGCTAGTCACTCACGGAGGAAGGCATGAAGGTTGCCGCACTTGTCGCCCTTAGCGTGCTAATTGCGCTTCCTGCTAAAGCTGGGGCGCCTCAAAATAATGTTTCGCCAGCTTGTGACAATGACGGCCGCTGTACGACTTTGAACGTAACGGCGCCCGCCTCAATCAAACAACCAAACTTGCACGGACAAATAGGCACGTCAGAGCGAAAACCGCACCGCGCCGTCGATGCCAATGGCAACAGGATGCTGGTGACGGTGCAAACAGTCTATGGCTTCAACATCACTGTGCATCCGGCCTATGCCAGCAAGTTTCTGAAATTCTTCGCGCTGTTGAAAGAGCGTGGCCATAAGGTGCATGCCAACATCACCAGGTGCTGGGCACCGCAGGGCACGCATGTCGCTGGCTCCAACCATTACATTGGAGCAGCTTGTGATATTCAGACGGGTTGGAATCGCGGACCCGCGTTCGTCTACCACATGGATGACATCGTCAAACAAGCTGGCCTGTACAGCGGCTGTTCATTCCGCGACTGCGGTCATGTCGAAGCCGTCCGTGGGACGCACAATACAGCGCCCAATCTCTACGCTGCGTTGGAAAAGTTCAAATCGGAGCAATCGACAGCCAACTATCAACCATGAGCAATTCGCAACACCCTCTTCTAACCTAACTGCCTGTGCTCTTCCTCAGGTTCTGGCTCAGGTTGAACCAGAAGACGCGTTCCAAGCAACGGGCTTTGCTTACGATTACCTGCAACAGGCTGATGAAATGCGACGTAGATTATCGTGTCGGGCAACATTCTAAAATCAGCTTGCAGCAATAATACGTATTCGACCAAGAATTTTGGGAGAGCAAACTAAAACGTATCAGACCGATATTTTGAGCACGACGGCGGGATCTCAATCATCGCGATAAACACGCTCGCGCCGCTCGTGGCGCTCTTGAGCTTCGACAGACAATGTCGCGATCGGGCGCGCCTCTAGCCGACGTAGAGAAATCGGCTCGCCAGTTTCCTCGCAATAGCCATATGTACCGTCGTCAATCCGTGTCAGTGCTTCATCGATTTTGGCGATCAGCTTGCGTTGGCGATCACGCGCCCGTAGCTCGATTGCCCGGTCTGTCTCAGACGAAGCGCGATCGGCAAGATCAGGATGATTCTGGTTTTCTTCCTGGAGGTGTTGCAGCGTTTCCTTGGCTTCCTTGAGAATATCTTCGCGCCACGCGAGGAGCTTCACACGAAAATATTCGCGCTGGCGCTCGTTCATGAACGGCTCCTTGTCGGTTGGCCGATAGCTTTTGTTTTTGGCCAGCATTCCGGCGTACTCCCTGATTTCTTGTTCTTGGGTGCGCTATTCGCCCCCTCGCGCGGCAGGCTTATATACGCCAACTATCGCGCGGACAATATCCCAGTAAGGCAACGTCATGTGCCGGATTTTGATGACACCTCAATGACTTCGGTAGGTTGGTTCCGGGGAACCCCAAGACCCCGCAGAATAGCGGACGCCCCTGCTTGACCCAGCTCGCGCATTGACCCCGGCTGGTTTCTGATTCTCCATCAGGACCGGTTTCCGAATAGCTTGGCCGGAGGCTACTTCCGGCGCGTGAGCCATCCACCTCGGCCCTGAATATCGGCCGCCTCAGGCATTCCCTCACGTGGCCGCACCGCTTAGAATCGCGTTCCGGGCGCAGCAAAACGTCCTCGAAGCACGTGCCATTAACGATCTGTTCCACCCTAATAATTCATTATCGATTTCGGCTTTTGGACCAATAGAGGCATTCCAACCAACGCCCCTGCTTACACCAACGAGACGGGCGCCAATCTGCTCGCCTTGCAAATACGCCAACAAAGCCTGAATACGACTCGATCTTTAGTCGCCCAGGTCGATCAGAACGTGCTGCGTCTTTTTCGGCAAGCAGACCTGTGCTGCGGGAATGGCAAAATGTCTCTCAAGATTGAGCTCAAATCGGGCGAACGCATCATCGTTGGCGATTGTGTCGTCACAAATTCCAATCAGCGGGTTCGGCTGCTCGTCGAAGGGAACGCACCCATTTTGCGCGAAAAAGACATTTTGACGGCCAGCAGGCGAACACACCGGCAAAGCCTATCTATCTTGCTGTCCAATTGATGTATACTGCGCCGCGACTCGCGGATGCATCATGAGACATATTTGCTATTGATGGCAGATTTCATGCAGGCTGCACCAAGCGCCTGGCTGCACATCGCCGCGGTGAAATTACATTCTGGCTGGTAAGTTGTACAAAGCACTCAAGAGCGCCAAGGTCCTGATTGCTTATGAAAGTGAGCTTATCGCCAACGTAACCCAATCAGGGCGCAAGTCCACGTGAGCTCACTAACCGGTTGGCTCGCTGTGATCGACTTCAGTCTAGCAACAAGGCTTTCTTGCTGCACAATTTAAGAACTCTTGTCGGGTTCCGGGACGAACTTCATTGCCACGCCGTTCATGCAATAGCGCAGGCCAGTTGGTGGCGGTCCATCGTCGAAGACATGGCCGAGATGGCCCCGACAGCGCGAGCAGTGCACCTCGGTGCGCGTTATGAAAAACGAGCGGTCCGTATGGGTTTCCACGGAATTCGCCAATGGCTGATAGAAGCTCGGCCAGCCGGTTCCGCTTTCAAACTTCGTATCCGACGAGAAAAGCGGCAGATCGCACCCAGCGCACGCGAACGTTCCCTTGCGCTTTTCCTTGTTGAGCGGACTGCTTCCGGGACGTTCGGTGCCCTGCTGACGCAGGACCGTGTACTGACTTGCCGTGAGTCGTTGACGCCAGTCCATGTCGGAAAGCTTGCGATAGTCGAGCATTTCCGTGTTGCTCATTGTTTGTGCCCTACCCAAACCAAAACTGGTCGCAAGTGCCGGAAGCGCTGCACCAGCCGTCAACAGAGTGCGCCGATTGATCATTGAGCGATTTTCCATTTGCACACACTACAGTTGTGCCGCCTTTGGTGCCAAGGCAAATCAACTTGCCCTCGCGCCCTCATCACGATCCTGTTAAGCACAACCGTCAACGACTATGTCCCAATCGCAGTGCGGTTTGGTCGGACGAGCGCGATTCCGCAAGACGATATTGGCTTGGATGGCTGAAGGCAGGCTTCCTCGAACGGGCCATCGCCAGACCTCGGTCGCCCGAGCCCATGTCTATGAATGCCACGACTATCTGTGATAGACGAGCCGACAAGAGTGGGAAGCGTTGCATGCGTTTTGAAGGCACCAAGGCCTATGTCGCGACCGACGACTTGAGGATTGCGGTCAATGCCGCCATCACCCTCGAACGTCCACTACTCGTCAAAGGCGAACCCGGCACTGGCAAGACCGTGCTGGCTCTGGAAATTGCCAAGGCGATCGGCGCGCCGCTCATCGAATGGCACATCAAGTCCACGACCAAGGCGCTCCAGGGTCTTTACGAGTACGATGCCGTCTCGCGCCTTCGCGACAGCCAGCTCGGCGATGAACGCGTCAAAGACATCCGCAACTACATCAAGCGTGGCAAATTATGGGATGCCTTCATTGCCGATGAGCGGCCGGTTTTGCTCATTGATGAAATCGACAAGGCCGACATCGAATTCCCGAACGACCTGTTGCAGGAACTCGATCGCATGGAGTTCTTTGTCTACGAGACCGGCGAA
>DASRAF010000168.1:0-12061 GCA_035638295.1 Pseudolabrys sp. | reverse complement strand
CGGACGAATTGACGGTAATCCAGGAGGACGCATTGACCGTCACCGGGACCCCATTCACCATATTGGTTATTGCAACCGGGCCCACGGCAGTCTGGGCGGTGGCGCTGGAAACGACACACACCACGAGCAACGCACCCAGATGAGGTGCTTTCATGCCCAACCCCTACCTGAAGTCCTGTCGACTAAAAAAAACGTCGCAAACTCAGTCCAGCCCAGCCAGATGATACCGCGCATTGGAACCGGTTACCGTAAAAACCGCAAGAATTCCCCAGAAAGCAGCTATCCGGCGGGATGTGCCCACGGCAAGGGCACACAAGGGCACACCGGGCGCGATAAGGCGCGTCATTGAGCGCACCCGCCCGAGGCAAACGGCACATTCTCATCCCATACGGCGGCTGATACCGTTAAGGCGCGCCGGCGCGAGACCGGCGGAATGACCGGGGGGAGACATGCGAAAACGCTTCGTTGCGCTGGCGCTGGCGGCGCTGGCCGGTTTCTTTTGCGCGCAGGCACAGGCGCAGACCTATCCGTCACGCCAGATCACGCTCATCGTCCCTTTCCCGCCGGGCGGCTCGACCGATGTCGCCGCGCGCATCCTGGCCGAGCGCATGCGGGCGCCGCTCGGGCAACCGGTCATCATCGAAAACGTCGGCGGCGCCGGTGGCAGCATCGCGGTCGGACGCGTCGCGCGCGCCGCGCCCGATGGCTACACGATCGACATCGGCCAGTGGGATACGCACGTCGGCAGCATCATCTACAAGCTCGACTACGACCTGCAAAAGGATTTCGAGCCGATCGGGCTCATCTCCAACAATCCGCAGCTGATGGTCGCGAAAAAGGATCTCCCCGCCGACAATCTCAAGGACCTCATCGCCTGGATGAAGGCGAACCCGGGCAAGATCAACTTCGTCAACCAGAACGCCGCCGCAAACGTTAGCGGCGTTCTGTTCGAGAAGCTGACCGGCCAGAAGGTGCACCTCATTCCGTATCGCGGCGCAGGCCCCGCCATGACCGACCTCGTGTCAGGACAGGTCGACCTGCTGGTGGTGCAGGGTGCGGTCGCGCTGCCGCAGATCCGCGGCGGCAAGATCAAGGCGATCGCAAATCTCTCACCGCAGCGCTCGGTCTCGATGCCCGACATTCCGACCTCGGACGAAGGCGGCGTGCCCGGGCTTTACATGTCGGGCTGGTTCGGTTTCTTCGCGCCGAAAGGCACACCGAAAGACGTCATCGCCACGCTCAACAAGGCGATGGTCGAAGCGCTTGCCGATCCGGCCGTGAAAGCGCGTTTCACCGACCTCGGGCTCGACGTCGCCCCGCGCGAGCAGCAGACACCCGAAGGTCTTGCCGCCTTCCAGAAGGTCGAGATCGACAAGTGGTGGCCGATCATCAAGGAAGCCGGCGTCTTGGCGCAGTGACGACAATGGTCCGCGTCAGCGCGGGCAGCTGATCGTTTCGTCTCGGCGCGAAGGGGTTTAGCTTCTTGTTCATTGGAAGACCGCTGCGGCGAAAGCTTCAAGCCGCCAGCGATAAAATCATTGCTTACAAGGACGACGTCAGACGCAAACGTCGAATCGATTCACTTGTGAATCTTTTCACGTTTTTTCGCTGCGATATGGGAGAGCCAAATGGCAACTCCCACCAACGAAAGGATCGCGACGACTTTGAGGTCCATCCCGTTACCGTGTTTGCTGACAGTCCAACCCCCTTCTAACGCGGTCGGCTGCATTATCATCATGAGGACAAGTCACACCTGATTTGCGTGCGCCGCAGGCCTCGCGAAATCTGACCTGAATTTGATTTGCTCCTCGGCCAGCAGCTGCAAAATCTCCTTGCGCTTTGCGGCGCTCGTCCTTTTGTCCGCAAGCGTCCGGTAAAGGGCGACATTCTGACGGGTGAAAAACCTGTCCAGGCCAACGATGTTCATGTCAAAGCCATTTTCGTGCCGGTGCAGCACTTTCCTTTTTGCCATCCGCTTCGGTCCCAATTTCGGGAGATCGCGCCCGCCAAATTTTCAACGGGGCCGCGTCGGCCGACCTGCGTTAACGCGCCGTAATTTTTGCGGATTTTGCCTGCGCCAACATGCGCAAGTATTTTGGGCAAATATTCAAAGAATGTCGCCGGTTTTGCCTGGCAGAGCGGCGATCCTCTCCCCGCCCGGATCACGGGTTTGCGTATGGTGATGCAGCAGGCGCTCGGGTCCGAACGATGCTGCGAGACCGTCGAGAAGCCATACTCCGCCGGTGATCAGAAGCATCAAGAACACGAATACGACGGCGTTGACCTTCATGCGCTCACGGTAATCATCGAGCAGCCACAAATCGTCGGTCGATTTTTCCGGCGCTCTCAACGTGGCCAAGTTAGACGACGAATGCAGCCGCCGAGCATTTCGGTACCGTCGCAGATCAACAATATTTGAAACGTCGGAGACCGATGATGATCGATAGGGGTGCATTCCGTTCCCCCGAACTCAACGCGGCAGGTCGCGCCCACCAAACAATAAGCACGTGCGGATATATGTTCCATTCTCTTCGGAGGCCGCCGGATTAATTGCGCATAAAAGTTACAAAATGGTCATGCCGAAACTGCATCGGGGAACACAGGATTTGGACCGCGCAGACGTTATCTGAGCGAGGCGGGGCGGCAGACAACCAACGGTGACCTCGGAGATTTTTTTGACACGTCCATTTTCTTTCCGGCTTGGCACCCTGGCAGGCGTGCTGGGCATTTGTGCCATTGCGCTCTTCGGTTATGTGGGCTGGCGTTACATGTCCGGCGGCTCCGGCCAACGCGAGGCCAAAGGTCCGGCGCCGGTGTCGGTCACGACGCAAACGATCCAGAACTCGGACTTCCCGGTGTATCTGAACGGTCTCGGCACCGTGCAGCCTTATCGCACCGTAACCGTGCGCAGCCGGGTCGATGGCCAGGTGATCAAGGTCGAATTCCGCCAGGGTCAGATGGTGAATGAAGGCGATCTGCTGGTGCAGATCGACCCGCGACCGTTTCAGGCCGCGCTCGAAATGGCGCAAGCCAAGAAAGCGCAGGACGAAGCCAACCTGAAAAATGCGCAGCTCGATCTCGAGCGCTACAGCCAGCTTGCCAAGTCGGACTACGCATCACGGCAGCAGCTCGACACGCAGCAGGCGAAGGTAGACCAGCTCAATGCACAGATCAAAGGCGACCAAGCCTCGATCGACAACGCGCAGACCCAGCTCAGCTACACGACGATCCGCTCTCCCCTCACCGGCAAGGTCGGCTTCCGGCTGATCGACCCCGGCAACATCGTGCATGCGACAGACCAGACAGGCATCGTCACGATCGTGAAGCTGCAGCCGATCTCGGTTGTGTTCACGGCGCCGGAAGAAAACGTCGGACAGATCAACAATGCGCTCGCCGCCGGCGCCGTGCCGGTCATCGCGTTGTCTTCGGACAGCACGAAGACGCTCGGTCAGGGCCATCTCGCGCTGGTCGACAACAAGGTCGACCAGGCGAGCGGAACGATCCAAATGAAGGCCACCTTCGAGAACAAAGACAACGCACTGTGGCCCGGACTTTCAGTGGCGACGCGGCTCCTGGTCGATACGCAAAAAAATGTCCTGGTCATAGCGAACGACGCGATCCAGCACGGGCCGAACGGGCTCTACGCGTTTGTCGTCGGCAAGGACAACATGGTCGAGAAGCGCGACATCGCGGTGGGCGATGAAGGCGCCTCGCAAAGCATTGTGCGCAAAGGCCTTGCGAGCGGCGACCGCGTCGTCACCACCGGGCAGTACCGGCTGACCGAAGGCGCGCTCGTCACCCCGCGTAACGAAAACCTCTCGCCGTCGTCGTCGCCGGACAAAGAGGCGGCCAACACACAAAAAGAACACTGATCATGGCTGGGGGAATCTCCGCACCGTTCATCCGACTGCCGGTCGCCACCTCGTTGCTGATGGTGGGCGTATTGTTCGTGGGCCTTGTTGCCTATCCGCGGCTACCGGTGGCACCCCTGCCCCAGGTCGATTTCCCCACCATCCAGGTCAACGCCACCCTTCCGGGCGCAAGCCCCGAGACGATGGCATCGGCAGTGGCCCAGCCGCTGGAAACGCAATTTGCGCAAATCGCCGGCGTTTCGCAGATGACCTCGACCAGCGTGGTCGGCTCGACATCGATCACGATCCAGTTCGTCCTCGATCGCAATATCGATGCCGCCGCAAACGACGTGCAGGCCGCGATCAATGCCGCCGGCGGGCAATTGCCTAAAAACCTTCCAAGCCCGCCCACCTATCGCAAGGTCAACCCGGCGGACTCGCCCATCCTTCTGCTCGGCGCGACCTCGGATACCCTTCCGCTGACCGAAGTCGACGACAACATCGAGACAAAGCTCGCCCAGCAGATCAGCCAGATCTCCGGCGTCGCGCAGGTGTTGATCGGTGGCCAGCAAAAGCCGGCGATCCGCATTCAACTCGACCCGGCCAAGCTGGTTGCCAAGGGGCTCTCGCTCGAGGACGTGCGTTTGCCACTTTCAATATCGACCGTCGACAACCCCAAAGGCAGCATCCGCGGCGACAAGCGCGCCTACACGATCTACACCAACGACCAGCTGCCGAACTCAAAGGACTGGAACGACGTCATTGTCGCCTATCGCAACGGAGCGCCGCTCCGCGTGCGGGATATCGGACAGGCGGTGAGCGGCCCGCAAGACATCACGCAGGCAGGATGGGCGGACGGCAAGCGTGGAATCGTTCTCGTGATCTTCAAGCAGCCCGGTGCCAACGTCATCGACACCGTCGACAAGATCAACGCCGCGCTGCCGAAGCTGCGCGCAACGATGCCGCCGGGCATCAACGTCTTCATGCTCAGCGATCGCACCCAGACCATCCGGGCTTCCGTCGCCGACGTGCAAACTACGCTTCTCATCACGATCCTTCTCGTGGTGATGGTCATCTTCGTGTTCTTGCGCAGCTTCTGGGCCACTATCATTCCCAGCGTGACGGTACCGCTTGCGCTGCTCGGCGCCTGCGCATTGATGTGGCCGTTCGGTTACAGCCTCGACAACCTTTCGCTGATGGCCCTGACAATCGCCGTCGGCTTCGTCGTCGACGATGCGATCGTCATGCTGGAAAACATAACGCGCTACGTCGAAGCGGGAGAAACGGCGCTCCAGGCAGCGCTGCGCGGATCGCGCGAAATCGCCTTCACAATCATTTCGATCAGCATCTCGCTGGTTGCCGTGCTTATTCCGCTGCTGCTGATGGGCGGAATCATCGGGCGTCTCTTCCGCGAATTCGCCGTCACCCTGTCGATGGCCATCCTGGTATCGGCCTTCGTCTCGCTGACGCTGACCCCGATGATGGCCTCGCGGGTCCTGCGGCCGCCGAAAGAAGCGCACCACGGAAAGCTCTATGCCTGTAGCGAACGCGCCTTCGATGCGCTCCTGCATGCCTATGAGCGCGGGCTCGACCTGGTCATGAGACACCAGCGCATAACGCTGGCGGTGTTCTTCGCCACGCTGGGTCTGTCCGTCTTTCTGTTTGTGGTCATCCCGAAAGGCTTTTTCCCGCAGCAGGATATCGGGCTGCTGACCGGCATCTCCGAAGCCGCGCAGGAAACTTCGCCCGACCAGATGATGCGCTACCAGCAGCAGCTCGGAGACATCGTGCGGGCCGATCCGGCCGTCGACCACGTCGCCATGTTCATGGGCGGGCCAGGCAATCCACCGAACACCGCGCGCATGTTCATTACCTTGAAGCCGCGCAACGAACGCACGGCAAACGCCGACCAGGTCATCGCACGGCTGCGCGGCCCGCTCGACAAGGTGCAAGGCGCGCGGCTCTTCCTGCAGGCAGCCCAGGACGTTCGTGTCGGCGGCCGCGCATCGCGCACGCAATTCCAGTACACGCTGCAGAGCGCGGACGTCGAACAGCTCAATGAATGGGCGCCGAAAATCCTGGCCAAGCTCAAGACTTTGCCTGAATTGCGCGATGTCGCGAGCGATCAGCAGACGGAAGGTCTGACGCTGACCCTCAAGGTCGATCGCGACCAGGCCTCTCGGTATGGATTTACTCCGCAGGCGATCGACGACACGCTTTACGATGCGTTCGGCCAGCGCCAGATCGCACAGTATTTCACGCAGCTGTCGAGCTACTACGTGATCATGGAGGTGACGCCGTCGTTGCAGGGTGATCCGGCGACGCTCGACAGGATTTTCATGCGTTCGCCGACGACCAATGGCGAGGTACCGCTTTCCGCATTCGCGAAGTGGACCACCCACCCCATCGAGCCCTTGTCGATAAGCCATCAAGGCCAGTTCCCGGCCATCACCATCAGCTTCAATCTCGCGCAGGGAACGGCGCTGGGCCAGGCCACCGAGGCGATCGAGAAAGCCAAGGCCGAACTCAACGTTCCGGCGACGATCCACACGACGTTCCAGGGCAATGCGCAGGCCTTCCAGGAATCGCTCTCGACCGTGCCGCTTTTGATCGGCGCCGCGCTGATCGTCGTGTATCTCATTCTCGGAATTCTCTACGAAAGCTATATCCACCCGATCACGATTCTCTCGACGCTTCCCTCGGCGGGCGTGGGCGCACTGTTGACGTTGATGCTGTTTCATTTCGATTTCAGTCTGGTTGCTCTCATCGGCATCATTCTGCTGATCGGCATCGTGAAGAAGAACGGAATCATGATGGTCGATTTCGCCATCGTGGCGACCCGCGACGACGGTCTCTCACCACACGATGCGATCCGGCGGGCCGCCGTGCTTCGTTTCCGTCCGATCATGATGACCACGATGGCGGCCATGCTGGGTGGCGTGCCGCTGATGCTGGGCCAGGGAACAGGCGCGGAGATCCGGCAGCCGCTCGGCTATGCGATGGTCGGCGGCCTGCTTGTGAGTCAGGCCCTGACGCTCTTCACGACGCCGGTGATTTACCTCTACCTCGACCGGTTTTCCGCATGGGTCAGGAACTGGGCCAGATCCACTTCGCACGAAGATTTGCAGGACCAGGACGTCCATCCGACGCGCGAGGCTGCTGAGTAGAGCCTGTGGCCCGCGATTCGTCACAAAGGCTATCCGGCTTCTGCACGGGCGCGTCACGAGACAGGCACCGCTAAACTCGCTTTCACGCTCGATCGAACTGGGAAGGTCGTGGCGAGCCGCATTGCGAGGACATCGGGTTCTGCTGCGCTCGATCAGAAAACAATCGACACCGCGCGACGTGCACAGCCGTTTCCGTCGCCGCCCCCGAACATGCCCGGTGAAACATTCGAATTCACCGTGCCATCCGCTTCAACATCCGCTGAGACATGAGGAGGCGTTTCATGAGAACCATCACAGTCGTCCTCGGCATTTTGTTGTTGTGCGTGCTTGCTCCCGTTTCTTCAAAGGCGAAAACGGATCGCACAAAATGCGAGGACAGGTGCCGCGCGTATTACTGTCCTGACAGCGTGCGACGTGAGCTCTATTGCCACTACCAGTGCCACAAGATGTGCGCCTCGGAGGACGGGAGCAGAAACCGCTTCCCATCGGACAAAGATCATGCCGCACGTGTCAGCCGCGCCGCCGCTTGCGAAAACCGGGACTTCAAAGATGGGGGACTTCTCAACTTCTGTGAAACCACCGGCCAGTGAGCGACGACCAAGTTGACCGCGATTGACTGCCACAAACTACGGCGCGGCCAATCGAGAGTTCCGCTTGCGTCTCAAGTGAAGCGCACTCAGGAATGATCTTTTTGAAACAGCGACAGCAAGCTCGCCTGCACTGTCTCCCCATCACGGAGTCTGTCAGATGAGCAAAAGCCATCATGTTTCTGCAAGACGGGTCAGGCACGACTGCGATCGAGTACAGCCTGATCGCCGCAGGCATTTCGGCTGTGCTCATTGCGACCGTGAATGCGATCGGCGTGAACCTGAACGCCAAGTTCAACAGCGTTTCGACACAGCTGAAATAAGCAGCCTGACGTCACTCCATGGACCTGGTCGCCTGAAATTGCCGCCGCTGCGGCGGTTTCATTTTGACCAAAGCGTCATGCGCGACGATCGTCACACCTTGAAGATCTCCGCGTATCGCTTCTTGACGTCATCAGCCTGCGTGAGGATCCCTTCCGGATCCTCGGTCATCAGCTTGATGTCGGCAAGCTTGCGCACGCCGGGCTTCTCCACCGTCTGACTGTGCGGCGAATACTGGCGGGCATAGTCGACGAGCAGCTGCTGCCCTTCGCGCGAGTGCATCCAGTTCTGGAACAGCCGCGCCGCATTCGGATGCGGAGCGCCCTTGAACACGGCACTTGGGCCCGTTGCGAGGGGCGTCCCCTCTTCCGGATAGATTATCTCGACCGGCTGGCCGGCCTCCTTGTAGCGAATGACGAGGTAGCCCGCCCCATCGACCATCACCGCACGTTCGCCGATCGAAATCCTTTTCGGCGTGTCGGTGGCTGACTGGACCTGCATGACGTTCTGCGCAGCGAGCTTCACGAAATAATCCCAGCCGAGATCGCGCGCGGTTTCGAACGTCGCATTCATGATCGTGCCGCTGTAGGCGGGATGCGCCTTGACCAGCTTGCCCTTCCATTTCGGATCGAGCAGGTCCATGAAGCCCTTGGGCGCATCTTCCTTCTTCACCAGGTTGGTGTTGTAGGCGAGCGGAGAGACAAGAATGCGCGTCGTAACGTTCAGCCCCTCGGGGTCGTAGTAGCGCTTGTCGTAATATTTCACGACCTCTTCCGGCAGGTAGGGCGCGAGCCAGTCATTGCGTTTCCAGATGACGCAATGCGCCTGGTCGCTTGTGTTGACGACGTCGACGGCGCGGATGTTCGATGCATATTCCTGAGCGATGCGCGAAAAGACGCGTTCGGCGCCCGATCGTTCAACACGCGCGGCAATGCCGGGATATTTCGCTTCGAATGCCTTGCCGAGACGCTCCGCGAACTCGAGATCCATCGCCGTGTAGAAGGAAATCTTGCCCTCTTTTTTCGCCGCCTCGATCAATGCGGGCGTTACCGCTTCCGCGGCAGGCGCCGCGCCAACCCGCACGGCAAAGGCACTGATGCCGAGCGCCCCGGCGCCTTTGAGCACATCGCGTTTCGTGAGTTTTTTGCGCATGGCGTTCCCCAATTTGTTGTCCGGTCAAGCTTTTGGCGCGAAGCCTAACAGATTGGGCCGCCTCGGTAAGAGCCCCGGTCGGCCGGTGAAGGCGTACCTGCGGCCCGGCGCAAAAGCCCATGAAGAAACACGTTCGCGTGAACGCGCGGAACAAAATCGACGCCGGTTATCTATCGTGTTGGGAGCATCTGCCCATGATTCATGCTCCTGCGGGGCGGCCAAACAGGGCATTGGGAGGCTGGCCATGGCCGTGGCAGCCGCGTACGGAAATCTTTCCACTTCTGAACACAGCGCGCAGCTGCGCAAGGCAGTCATCGCGTCAACCATCGGTACAACAATCGAATGGTATGACTTCTTCATTTACGGGACCGCGGCCGGACTGGTGTTCGGCAAGCTCTACTTTCCGAACGAAGATCCACTCACCGCGACGCTTGCCGCATTCGGCACATACTTTATCGGCTTCATCGGACGGCCGATCGGAGCCGCAATATTCGGTCACTACGGTGACCGCATCGGGCGCAAGGCAACACTTATTGCCACCCTGCTGTGCATGGGCATCGCTACCTTCCTGATTGCTTTCGTGCCGACCTACGCCTCGATCGGTATCTGGGGCGCCGTGCTCCTGACGATCCTGCGGATGATTCAAGGCATCGGCGTCGGCGGAGAATGGGGTGGCTCGGTCCTCCTGGCGATGGAATGGGCGAGAACGCATGGCCACCGCGGCCTCGTGGCATCATGGCCGCAATTCGGTGTGCCTGCCGGACTGTTCCTGTCGAACCTAGCGATCCTCGCCTTCAGCCACTGGTCGGGCGACCAGTTTGCGACCTGGGGCTGGAGAATTCCGTTCGCGCTTTCGATCATTCTCGTCGGGATCGGTTTGTGGATTCGTCTCGGCATAATGGAGACACCCGTTTTCAAGCAACTGCTCGAAGCAAACAAGATCGAACGAGCGCCTATTATTGAAGTCATCAAAAAGCAACCAAGGGAAATCATCTTATCCGCCCTGTTGCGGATGGCGGAGCAGGCTCCCTTCTACATCTTCACGGCGTTCATCTTCGCCTATGCCGTCGGCACGCTGCACATGTCGCGTGATTTCATTCTGACGGCCGTGCTCGTCGCGTCCGCCGTTTCGTTCATCTCCATCCCGCTGTCCGGTCATATCTCCGATCGTATCGGACGCAGAAAAATGTACATGATCGGGGCAGCGACAGTTGGTGTGTTTGGCTTCCTGTATTTCGGGATGGTCGATACAGCGATCCCGGTGCTGGTATTCATTGCGATCGTCCTGTCGCTGATCCCGCATGACATGCAGTACGGACCGCAGGCAGCGCTCATCGCCGAGGCGTTCACACCGCGACTACGGTACAGCGGCGCGTCGCTGGGCTACCAACTTGCATCGATCATCGCCGGCGGGCCGGCGCCGCTCATCGCGACCGCACTGTATGCCCGATATCAATCCGGCTATGCGATTTCGATCTACATCGCGATTTGCGCGGTCGTGAGCCTGATATCGACAGCCATGATGCCCGACTACACGGGCCAGGATATTTCAAGGGAGTATGACGAACTGACACACGCGAAAATGGCCTGACCAGGTAAGACGATAATGAGATCAACGGCGGACCCATGGGGCACCATTATCTATCGTGCGGCGACGCTCCTGGCCGTACTGATCACCTTGTTCGCCGTTTTCAATTTTTTCGACAATCTCAGTGAAGGCAGACCAATCGTTCCTTTGTTCGCGATCGCGCTTGCGGTGATTGTCTGGCTGATCGGGTTCGGCTGCCGCTACGTATCGAACGCTCGCGACGCCGCCCGCTTTCGGCACGACACCAAGCGAGTGTGAGATCGGTCCTTTGGAAAGGATTTCGGACCCATGCGCAACTTGAGACAACATGCGGCCCTGGAAATCTATCAGCTCGTGCTCGCGCTGTTTCTGTTCGTCTCACCCTGGATGTTTGCATACGCTCACGGCACGCTTCGTGTCGATACCTGGGTGAGCGCCGGGATCGTCGCTGCAATTTCGGCGGTGGCGCTGCTTGCATTCCGCGAGTGGGAAGAATGGATCGCGTGCGTCCTCGGTCTCTGGATCGCTATATCGCCGTGGGTATTCGGCTTCCAGCACACGCGGGCGATGTTCATCAACCTCGTGGTGGGGATTTTGATTACGTACCTGGCGCTGCTGGAGCTCTGGCTGATCCGCTATCGTCCGTCTTCGGGAAAGACGACCACATAGCCCTCCTTCCCCGCGCGGCCACGGAATGACGGCCTCACCGGGCCTGGAAACAGCGTTAACTGTTGTGCGGCTGCGATTAAGATTACGCCTTAACTAATGATTAATTATGCGTTGGCGGGCGGCAGAGGCGCGGCCTAGTGGAGACCGCCTCAAAGACGGTCTCCATTTCCAGAGTATCTGCCTGGATAGCCCGATCAGCCCCTTGTCTGGACGACCGGCGCTTTCCCCTTGCCAACCGGAGCCTTGCCTTTGCCCCAGCAGCCGGCGAGGCCAAACGCGAGTACAACTGAGCAGATTACAACTACAACCTTTTTCATGAGTTCACCCCCGTCTCGAAATTCATAGAAAAGTATCGTTACTATTTCATTGACAACTAGTGCACAAAAGTCACAGCGCGACGACAAGTTAGCCGCCCGACTAAGCCGTTGGGACTGTCGGGCCCGTCAATTCAACGGGCCAAAGCGTTACGACGCGTTGCGACCTTCAATCGAGAAATCACGACCAGGGATTTCATCGCCACCGCCACCGATTTCCATCGCCCAATAGCGACGGCCGCTGGCGGACACCGCCGAAGCAACGGCCTGGCGCCCGCCGCGCATCATGTTCGTGGCGATTGCATCCACATGCGCCTTGCGCAGGCTTCGGTGTTTCCTCCCGCGGCAAGATTCTCGGCGGCCGCGCCAGCCGGTCCGCGATGCCGCATGAAGCCCGCGTACCCGAGGCTGTTGCGACGCGCCATATCGTAAG
>DASRAF010000167.1:0-5703 GCA_035638295.1 Pseudolabrys sp. | reverse complement strand
CAATTCTCGCGCACCCGGCCAATCAAGCCCGCCGCCACGTTGGGCGGTGTCCATGGCTTCGGCGACGCCAAGTCCAAGATCCCAGAGATGGTGGCGGAAGAGGACCGTCTTCTCCCAATCGATCGCCGTATCCAGCCAGGGGTCGGTGTCGGCCAGCGGATCGGCCACGACATGCGCTGCCGCAAATGCAATGCGGTTGAAATCCTTTGTCGCCGCCTTGGAGGGAAAGACAATCGGCTCGCCCGTCGTATACGACTGGAGCCTGCGATCCGCAGTTGGCAGAACGAGCGTGGCCAAGCGTCCCTCCTTAAATCTTGATGGCCGGCACGTCGAGCCAACGACGCTCTTTCCAGCTTTGCAGGCCGAGTTCGGCGAGCTGAACGCCTTTTACGCCCTCGATCAAGCCATGATGCCATGGCGTGTCCGCCACGACATGACGGATGAAATCTTCCCACTGCAGCTTGAAGCCATTCTCATAGACCATGTTCTCCGGCACTTCCTCCCATTGCGACTGAAAGTTCATGGTCTGAGGAACGTCCGGATTCCACACCGGCCTCGGCGTGTTTACGCGATGCTGGGTCCAGCATTTGGTCAGACCGGCGACAGCCGAGCCATGTGTGCCGTCGACCTGGAAGGTCACCAGATCGTCGCGGCGAACCCGCACGCACCAGGATGAGTTCATGTGCGCGACCAGGTTATTCTCAAGCTTGAACGTGGCGTAGGCGGCGTCATCGGTATCCGCTTCGTAGGTCTTGCCGCTCTCATCGACCCGCTTCGGGATATGAGTCGCGCCAAGGCAACTCACAGCCTGCACTTTGCCGAAGAGGTTGTCGAAGACATAGCGCCAGTGGCACAGCATATCGAGAATAATGCCGCCGCCTTCGGCCTTCTTGTAGTTCCAGCTTGGACGCTGCGCTGGTTGTCCCCAATCGCCCTCGAACACCCAGTAGCCGAATTCGCCGCGTACCGCGAACATCCGGCCGAAGAAGCCGGCATCGCGCAGCATCCTGATCTTGCGTAAACCGGGAAGGAACAGTTTGTCCTGCACGACGCCGTTCTTGACCTTCTTCGTTTTGGCGAGCTTCGCGACGGCAATCGCTTTGCCGAGCGTGTCGGCGACCGGCTTTTCGCAATAAACGTCCTTGCCGGCTTCGATCGCCCGCGTGAGCAGATCGGCACGCATCTGCGTCGTCGCGGCGTCGAAAAACACCGTGTCGTCCGGGTTCTTCAGCGTGGCATTGAGATCCGTCGTCGAGCGCTCGATTCCATAGCGACGCGCCAGCGCTGCGACCTTCCCGGCATTTCGGCCGACTAAAATCGGATCGGGCATCACGCGGTCGCCGTTCGGCAGCACCACTCCGCCCTGCTCGCGGATCGCCACGATCGAGCGCTCGAGGTGCTGGTTGAGACCCATGCGCCCCGTTACGCCATACATAATGATGCCGAGCTTGCGAACCGCCACGTTTGCCTCCCGCTAGCGATTAAGCCATCGCCGCGCGAAGCCTAGCAGACCTTGCGGCAGGAAAATGATCATCACAATGAAAACGACACCAAGCGGGATGAGATATGGAAACTGGTCTCCGAAGATTCGTGAGAGGAATTCCCGCATCAGTTGAAAGAACCCCGCGCCGACGATCGGTCCGACAAGCGTGCCGATGCCGCCCATGACGTTGAAGATCACGGTTTCGCCGGAGACAAGGAAGAAAATGAAGTCCGGCGCGGCAAAGCGATTTTGCACTGCATAAAGCACGCCGGCCAGTCCCGCGAACAATCCGGATAGCATCACGGCCACAATCTTGTAGCGCTCGACCGGATAACCAATAGCGCGCGTGCGCGGCTCGTTCTCACGGATCGATTGCAGCACCATGCCGAAGGGCGAGCGGGTAATTCGGCGTAGAATGAGATAGGACGCCGTCACCACCGCCAATACGAACCAATGCATGGTCTCCGATGTGAACGGCACCGAATAGAGGCCGGGAATGCCCAGACGCGGGCGGGGAAAGTTGAGGCCGTTCTCCCCACCTGTCACCTCGGTCCAGGTGAAGACAATGACGTAAAAGATCTGGCTAAAGATGAGCGTGGTGATGGCGAAATAGATGTCGCGCAGGCGTGTCGAGAAATAAGCAACAAACAGTGCGATCAGCGCCGAAGCAATAAGGCCGAAAAGGAGCGCAAGCCAAAGGTTCGGCGGCGAGAACACCAGCAATGCCGCGGCCGCGCCGTACATGCCAAGGCCGAAAAATGCCGAGTGGCCGAACGAAACCATGCCCGTATAACCGATGAGGATGTCGGACGACATCGCCAGCAGTCCCCAGATCAGGATTTCGGTCAGAAACCGGCGCCAGAATTCCGGCAACACTAGCGGCGCGATGATCAGCAACGCCAGCACGATGCTGAATGCAACCCAATAGGATGTGTTGCGGCGTTTCTTCATTTTGGCGTCGGAACGAACAGACCGGTGGGACGGAAGAGCAGCGTGAGAATCAGCACGATGAATGAAACGATCACGGCCTGCGCCGGGCTGACCCAGATCGAGGCATAGGCTTCCAGCAAGCTGATGAAGATAGCGGCCGCGATCGATCCCCCAAGATTGCCCATGCCGCCGACAACTACGACGATGAAGGCTTTCAACACCCAGTCGAGCCCCATCGTATGATTGACGCCGACGAGAGGGCCGAACAGCACCCCACTCGCTGCCGCCATGCCCGCTCCGATCGCGAACGCCGCCGTGTAAACAACGGGAACGGGAATGCCCATCGCCTGCGCCATCACGCGATCCTGCGTGGTCGCACGGATCCATATTCCGTATTTGCCGTATTTGAGAAACAGCCAGAAGCCGCCAATGATCGCCGCAGAGAGGCCGGCAATGACGAGTCGATACCAGGGATACTCGAGATAGAACAACGTGAAGTGGCCGGTGAACGGCTCCTGGATCTTGCGGGCCACCGGACCGAACTGCCACAGCGCGTAGTTCTGCAGGATCAACGAAACGCCGAAGGTCGCAAGAATTGTCGTAAGCGGATCGCGGCCGATGAGAGGCCGCAGCGTCACAACCTGGATCGCCGCACCGATCAGCGCCACAACCAGGGTTGCAATCAGCAGCGCAAGCCAGAAATTGCCCGTCGTCGCCAGTACCACGACGCCGATATAGGCACCGAGCATGAACAGCTCGCCATGCGCGAAATTGACAACATCCATGATGCCGAAAATCAGCGTCAAGCCTGACGCGATGAGCGCCAGGATCATGCCAGTGACAATTCCATTGATCGTCTGAATGAGGATCTGATCCCAGGGAATAGAGAAGAGGATTGCGGTGAGTTCCATCTCACACCCCCAGATACTGATGAATGACTGCGTCATTCACCCTGAGATCTCCGGCGGCGGCGTGATGGCGCACCGAGCCTTTTTCCATGATGTAGACGCGCTCGCTCGCCTCCAACGTCAGCGGGACGTTCTGTTCGACGAGGAGGATCGCGACGTTTTCCTTGTGCAGCACGTCGATGATATTGCTGATCTGCGACACCATTCGCGGCATCAGACCTTCGGTGGGTTCATCGAGCAGGATGATCTTCGGCTCCAGCATCATTGCCCGCGCAATCGCAAGCATCTGCTGCTCACCACCCGACAACGTGCCACCAGCCTGGTTGCGACGTTCGCCAAGCACCGGGAAATAGTTGAACACCTTGTCGAGCAAAGCCTGCTTTTTCTCGTCGCTCACACCCTGACGATCGAGCCCTGTACGAAGGTTTTCCATCACGGTCAGTAGTCGGAAAATGCGCCGGTCTTCCGGGACGTAGCCTATGCCTAGCCGCGCGAGCTTGTGCGGCGGCAATCCCGTGATTGGCGTACCGTCAAGCCGGATGTTGCCCTCCGTCGGACGCACCAGACCCATGATTGTTTTGAGCGTGGTGCTTTTGCCGACACCATTGCGCCCAAGCAACCCAACGACTTCGCCCGGCCGGACATGCAACGTCACGCCGTGCAAGATGTGACTCTTGCCGTAGAACGTGTGCAGATCCTCGACCGCAATCAGCGGCACATCCTTGGCGGCGTCGCTCATGTCTTCAGATAGACCTCCAGCACTTTCGGATTGTTCTGGATTTCGGTAGGCGTTCCTTCTGCCAGAACCTGTCCGTAATTGAGCACCGTGATTCGGTTCGCGAGACCCATGACGACTTCCATGTCGTGCTCGACGATCAGAATCGTCAGATTCTTGGCGATACTGCGTACCAGCTGCACGGTGTCGCGCGTTTCCGCTGAGCTCATGCCGGCGGTGGGTTCGTCGAGGCAAAGCAGTTGCGGTTCTGTGGCCAGCGCGATTCCAATCTCGAGATTGCGCTGCTCTCCGTGCGAGAGATTTGCCGCAAGTTCGTCAGCCTTGGCGTAGAGACCGACCGATTTGAGCACCGCTTCCGCTTTCTCGATGATGTCCTGATATGCGGTGTAGTGCTTGAGCATGCTCCAGCCATGCCGGCGCGATTGCGCGGCAATACGAACATTTTCGAGCGTCGTCGCGTTCGGAAGGATGTTGGTGATCTGATAAGAGCGCGCGATGCCCTTCATTGATATCCGATCGGGTGGAAGGCCGCTGATATCCTCGCCATTGAATAGGATGCGGCCCGAAGTCGGGCGCAGCACTCCGGTCAGGCAATTGAAGAAGGTGCTCTTTCCGGCGCCGTTCGGCCCGATGATCGCGCGGATCTCTTCGCGGTTGACCTGAAAACTGATGTCGTTGACCGCGGTGAGACCGCCAAATCTGCGCGTCAGCCCTTCCGTGCGCAGCACGGGGGTTTCGGTGCCAACCCCGACCTTCCCCGCCGGGGCTGGCGTGTCGATAGCGGAGTGCGTCGACACTTACGTCGAGGCGAATTTGCAAGCCGGCGGGAAGAAAGTCTTATCGCCGGAGATCGTCTCGACAATGCGGTGCTTGCCGTCTTTGATGTCGAAGATGACCTGCAGAGGAAATGCCTGGTGATCTTCCTTGCGGAGCAGCTTGTCTCCGGTCGGGAAGTCGTCACTCAGTTTCATTTGCAGGCCCTCAAGCGACTCGATGAGCTTCATCGTGTCTTCGCGGCCGCGGAATTTCGACAGTTCCATGCCGACCTTGAGCGCGTTCATCGCCTCGTAGTTCGACTGGACGTAGCGATCCGGCAACGGCCCCGATGGGTCGACCTTCGCCAGCCGTGCCTTGGCTTCGTCGAAGAATTTCTTGTGCTCGGGCGTATTGAAAGGTCCTTCCTGGATCGGGATGTAACGGTTGATGCCGACGAAGCCCTCGATCTTGTTGCCGAGCGCCGGAAGATTGGTGGACTCCGCAATCGCCCCGTCGCCGGCCCACTTGTACTTCTTGGTCAGGCCGAGGTCGAAGGCCTGGTTACCGATGGTCACGCCATCCTTGCCAAAGAAGATGCCGAACAGCCCGTCGAATTGACCAGTGACCTTTGACAGGAACGGCGTCATGTCAGCGGTACCAAGTGGAATGCCGGTCGTCTCCACGACCTCGCCGCCCGCTTTCTTGATCTCCTGCGCATAGGCGTCGCGCGTTGACTGGCCCCAGGAATAGTCGGCGTAAGCGAGGTGCCATTTCTTGCCCATGTTCTTGATCAGATAGGGCGCGAACGCGACCGCTTGCGCCGGCGCGTAGTCGTGAACCCGGAAGCTGTAGCGGTTGCACTTTGTCGTGGTCAGCGTGGTGTCGAGGCA
>DASRAF010000166.1:0-2053 GCA_035638295.1 Pseudolabrys sp. | reverse complement strand
CCGTTCTACAGCGACATCGGGCGGCCCTCGATCGATCCTGAGCTGATGATCCGGATGCTCATTGTCGGCTACTGCTATGGCATCCGCTTTGAACGGAAGCTGTGCGAGGAGGTCAAACTTCATCTCGGTTATCGTTGGTTCTGCCGCCTCGAGCTCGATGACAAGATTCCCGATCATTCTACGTTCTCGGTTAATCGCCACGGCCGGTTCCGCGATAGCGACATCTTGCGCCAGGTGCTCGAGGCGGTGGTCCGTGCCTGCATGGATGCAGGTCTTGTCAAGGGCGAGGGCTTTGCGGTCGATGCAAGCGTCATCGAAGCCGATGCCAGCCGTTATCATGGCAAGGCTCCAGGCGAGATTGACTGGTCGGCACCCGAGCGCCAGACGCGCGCAGTCGCGGAGTTCCTTACGGCCCTTGATGATGAAGGCGCTGACGCAGATCGCAAGCCGCCAAAGGTGATCTCACCAGTGGACCCGTGCTCGGCCTGGACCGCGAAAGCCAACAAGCGCGTCCAGTTCGGCTACGGGCTCAATTACCTGATCGACATCGAGTACGCGGTTATCGTTGACGTGGAGGCCACGCCGGCCCGTACTTATGACGAGGTCGCTGCGACAAAGACGATGATCAAGCGGACGGACGAGCGATTGGGACTCAAACCCGAACGCCTCGCCGCTGACACAGCGTACGGGACTGGCAAATTCCTCCATTGGGTTATCGCGAGCGGCATCACGCCGCACATCCCTGTTTGGGACATGAGCACGCGAGAAGAGGGCATCCTGTCGCGCGCCGACTTTACGTTCGACCGCCAGCGCAACCTCTACATCTGCCCACAAGGTAAGTTTCTCAGGACGACTGGGACGGTGCACGATGGCAGGACCATCATCTATCGTGCGAGCACCGGCGACTGCGGCTCATGTCAGCTCAAGTCCAAGTGCACTCCGAACATGAGCTTCCGGAAGATCCCACGCGACGTGCATGAGGACGCACGGGATGCGACGCGCGCCTTGATGAGTACACCCGAGTTCGCCAAATCCCGCAACGAGCGCCAGAAGGTCGAGATGCGTTTTGCGCACCTGAAGACGCACCACGGTTTTGACCGTATGCGGTTGCGGGGCCTTTCCGGCGCTCGCGACGAATTCCACCTTGCCGCCATCGTGCAGAACTTGAAGACACTCGCCAACTATATCTGGCGGCCGTTGCTGAACATCCCAGTTGCATGCGTCGCCTGAGCGTCAGTGGCGTCCAACCCAGGGCGGTTGGACGCCGCGTTTAACTCGCTAGCGCCGCCAGAAAGGAAAGGAACGCCGAGACAAAAACAGGCCTAAAATGCTCCATCGAAAGGGCTTGGTGAGATCATCGACGATTTTTTCAACAGCATCGGTCAAAAGCGGACAAATAGCAGACATCTCGATATGTCCGCTTTGTGCCATGTGTGGACGGCTCCGAGTTGGCAAGGACTTTCTTCACGCCCGCAGGCTGGTCGGTGCAGCCATGTGTTCGGCCTTTTGATGCGGTTCACATGACCGCTGGCCATAATGCTCTCCGCGGATCAGGTCCCGGTCAAAACCGCGCATTCAAAGATGCGGTGGCACTAATGGGTTGTCCTGATCGCCGGATCGACCGGCTCTGCATTACGTGCTGTTCGTCCTCCCAACCTTCACATCACACCGGATCGGTGTGATCTCGTCAGGCCGCTAACGCGACCGGGTTCCTGTACCGCTCACCCTTCGCCATCATGGCCCAGGCCATTCGGGCGAGTTTATTAGCAAGCGCGATCGCCGCAACCTTGGCTGGTCGCCGCGCCAGCAATGCCATGAGCCATGGTCGATGTTTGCTGCCGTGGGCCTTCGCATAGCGGATGACCGAGAGCGCGCCGACCACAAACAGGCTGCGTAAATAACGATCACCTTGTTTGCTGATACTGCCGAGCCTGTCCTTGCCCCCGCTCGAGTGCTGCTTCGGCACCAAGCCAATCCAGGCGGAGAAGTTACGGCCTGATCGGAAAGCCCTTGGGTCAGCGACATTCGCCACCAGAGCGGTTGCCAGCAATGG
>DASRAF010000165.1:0-2390 GCA_035638295.1 Pseudolabrys sp. | reverse complement strand
CTCCGCCTGGCCTTGCTGTCCCGGAGCGGGAGTCGCCGCCGAATTCTGCATTCGCTTCTCCAGGATCTCGTAAGCCGATTCCGAGTCGACCGGCGTGTCGTATTTACCCTTGATCGGACTCTTGTCGATAACTGCTTTGCGCTCGGCCGGCGTTACCGGGCCGATGCGTGCCGACGGCGGACGGATCATGGTGCGTTCGACTATGGACGGCACGCCGTTGCCCTCGAGAAATGAAACCAGGGCTTCGCCCTTGCCGAGCTCGGTGATCACCTTGGCCGTGTCGAGGCCCTTGTTCGATCGGAATGTATCAGCGGCAGCCTTGACCGATTTCTGATCGCGCGGCGTAAACGCGCGCAGCGCATGCTGCACGCGATTGCTGAGCTGAGCCAACACTGTTTCCGGCACGTCCAGAGGGTTTTGTGTCACGAGGAAGACGCCGACGCCCTTGGAGCGGACCAGGCGAACGACCTGCTCGATCTTTTCCATAAGTGGCTTCGGCGTATCGTTGAACAACAAATGAGCTTCGTCGAAAAAGAATACGAGCTTCGGCTTCTCGGGATCGCCAACTTCGGGAAGCTTTTCGAACAGCTCCGACAACAGCCAGAGAAGGAAAGTCGCGTACAACCGCGGATTTTCAATCAACTTGTCGGCGGCGAGCACATTGACGATGCCTCGGCCATCGCGGTCGGTGCGCAGGAAGTCGGCAAGATCGAGCGCCGGCTCTCCGAAGAAGGACTTGGCTCCCTGGTTCTCAAGCACCAGCAATTGCCGCTGCACGGTGCCGACGGTCGCCGACGAGACGTTGCCATACTCCTTTTGCAGTTCGGGGGCGTGATCGGCCACGAAGCCGAGGATGGCACGCAAATCTTTCAAGTCGAGCAAAGCGAGACCTTGCTCGTCCGCAACGCGAAACGCGATGTTGAGGACGCCTTCCTGCGTGTCGTTGAGCTGCAAGAGCCGCGACAACAAGAGCGGACCCATTTCCGAAATGGTTGCTCGAATGGGATGGCCCTGTTCGCCGAAGACGTCCCAGAAAACCACCGGAAATTGGTCCGGCTGATACTCCAGTCCCATGCCCTTGGCTCGTGCCACCAGGACATCTTTCATCTCGCCCACCGCGGCGATTCCGGAGAGGTCGCCTTTGATGTCGGCGGCGAAGACCGAAACCCCAGCTTCAGACAGCCCCTCCGCCAGAACCTGAAGCGTGACGGTCTTGCCGGTGCCGGTGGCGCCGGCTACGAGCCCATGCCTGTTGGCAAAATGAAGATCGAGCACTTCGTACTTTGTGCTCTTGCCGACGATAATAGAATTTGTTTTAGCCGGGTCGTCGACCATCGCAGGCGCCGGTACGGGACCGGACTTTGCGGATTTTGCCATCATGTCTCCTACGCGAATTTCCCAGTTATCAGCCAGTCTAACATGGCCACACGAGGCGGCCGCAACCTGCCCTAGGGCTTGCCGCCAAGCGGCAGACGGCCGAGGGGCTTGAGTGTCCTGAGATCGAAAAATCGCACCTCGACCCCCGCGGGCGTCTCGATCGTCAGCGCAAATTGCTCGTCGTTCATGGCGCTGGAAACGACGCGAGCGCCACTTGGCCAAGGCGTGCTCGCATCCACGGACGGCTGCGCCCTTCCCTCCATTCGGAAAAAGCGATAGCCGATGACACCAAGTACGACCGCAACCGCGACAAAAGTCGTTATGCTGGCGATCATCATCAGTCGACGCACTCTCGCGACAATACGGGCCGCCTCAGGATCGAGCGGCTTTTCATTGTTGTCAGACATACTTTGAGCCATGACCGATAGTGTTATCGAGACAGTCACGATTGCCCCTGACGAGGCCGGCTCGCGGCTTGACCGCGTGCTCGCTGCACACATCGCGACACTTTCGCGCTCTCATTTGAAGACTTTGATCCTTGGCGGCCATGTGGCGCTTGCGGGGCGCACGATCCGCGATCCCGCGGCAGCCGTCAAACCGGGCGATGTCGTCACGGTGACGCTACCCCCGCCGGAACCCGCCTCCCCGCAAGGCGAGACCATCCCCCTCAACATCGTTTACGAAGATGACTCGATCATCGTGATCGACAAGCCAAAGGGCCTCATCGTTCACCCGGCCGCCGGCCACGCCTCCGGCACACTGGTCAACGCTCTGATCGCCCATTGCGGGGCGAGCCTGTCCGGCATCGGTGGCGTCAGGCGACCGGGTATTGTCCACCGCCTCGACAAAGACACTACTGGCCTCATGGTCGTTGCCAAGACCAATGCGGCCCATCGCGCGCTTTCAAAGCAATTCGCCGAAAAGGCCGATGGTCCGCTCAAGCGGGGCTATTTGGCTCTCGTCTGGGGTGCGCCCGATCGCCCGAAGGGCACGATCGACGCCCCACTCGGACG
>DASRAF010000164.1:0-7618 GCA_035638295.1 Pseudolabrys sp. | reverse complement strand
CGCCGTCAACACGGCTTACGCATTCCAGCTCTACGAGATGCTGCGCCAGAAGGGGCTCAATAAAGGCGACTACGAGGTCAAGCCGATCGGCGGAACGGGGTCTCGCCTGGAGGCGATGATGAAAGATAAGGCGATGGTCGCGGCCATGCTGAATCTTCCCTTTTCAATCCGTGCTGAAAAGGCGGGTCTGAAGGACATGGGCACCGCTGCCGCTGCCCTTGGCGCGTATCAGGGAACGAGCGCATTCGTCCTGCGGTCGTGGGGCGCGGCGAACTCCGACACGTTGGTGAAGTACCTTGAAGCCTATATCGAAGGCCTGCGTTGGAGCTTGGACCCAAAAAACAAAACCGAGGCGGTTAACCTGCTCGTCGAGCGTCTCAAACTACCGGAAGACATCGCGGTGCTGTCCTACGACAGCGCGAAAAATGATTTCAATCGTGACGGCGCGATCGACGTGGATGGAGTAAACAACGTGCTCAAGCTGCGCGCGCAGTTCGAGGGTGGAACGCCAGCGTCGCCGGAAAAATATCTCGACCTGTCCTACTATCAAAAAGCCCGTGCTGGACTGTAGAAAGGCGGACGTCGCGCTAGCTGAGTGTGATTTCGCCATCCATTTTGTGGGTGAGGCCGACCTTGCCGATGGTGAGCACCATCTGGGCGTTGACCGTCTCGTTGCCCTTGAGCCGACCGTCTGCAACCGCCGCGCGGATTGCCTTTTCTATTTCCTGCTGCGATGTGACGCCGACGACCTTGAGAAATTTGCGCAACGACATATTCAGGGCTACTTCGTTCATTGAGGCCACTCCTTGAACGGTAACTGTCCGGGCCATGTTACGGCGTCATCCGCGCGTGCACAAAGTGTCGAATTGCGAAAGGCAACGCCCTTAATTTAGTTTGGCTGTTCAGCGACTTGACGCTATAGCTAGGCGCCCGGCCGGTGTGGCGGAATTGGCAGACGCGCACGACTCAAAATCGTGTTCCCAAAAGGAGTGTCGGTTCGACCCCGACCACCGGCACCATTAACCCATTTGCAGGCACGCGTATCATGGACAGTCTCGTGACCCTGCTTCGTCGTGACCCGCCTGCCTCTGCCTCGGCAATTGTGGTGATCGTCGGTGCGCTGACGATCTGCGGCTTTCTTTTCTTCCAGCACGTGCTTGGGTATCCGCCGTGCCCGCTTTGCCTTGATCAACGCAACGCTTTCTACGTCGGCGTTCCGCTTGCGGCGTTGCTCTGGCTCGGCGCGAACTACGGCGCGTCCAGCAAGGTGATGCTCGCCGGCTTTGCGGTTATCGCCGCGGTCATGCTTTGGAACGCCGGACTGTCTGCCTACCATGCCGGCGTCGAGTGGAAGTTCTGGCCGGGCCCCGCAGATTGTTCAGGACCGATCAACAGTCTCGGTTCGGCCACTGATATGCTCAAGCGACTTCAGAACATCAGAATCGTCCGGTGCGACGAGGCCGCTTGGCGCTTCCTGGGCATTTCGCTCGCCGGCTACGATGTTCTGGTATCGCTGTTTCTTGCGGCAACCGCTGCCTGGGGGTTCAAGGAGTCGCTGACGCAGCAAAGGCGTTCCCGCTAAAAATCGTAAAAGGTTGGTCATCATGGAAGTCCTGATAATCGGCGCGGGCATCGGCGGGTTGACGCTGGGGCTGATGCTCCATCGCGCTGGAATCGCATGCCGTATCTTCGAGACGGCGCCTGAACTCAAGGCGGTGGGGGTGGGCATCAATATCCTGCCTCACGCGTCACGCGAGTTGTGTGCGCTCGGTCTCCAAGTGGCGCTCGCGAAGGTGGCCGTGACCACTCGCGAGTATTGCTTCTACAACCGGTTCGGCCAATTCATTTACAGCGAGCCGGCCGGCCGTTTCGCTGGCTACGACGTGCCGCAGTTCTCCATTCATCGCGGCGACCTGCAGATGGTCTTGCTAGATGCGTTCGTGAAGCGGGCCGGGGCGGACAAAGTGATCACTGGCTGGCGATGCACTCGCGTCGAGCATGAGGGACCCGAAGCGATTGCCCATTTCGAGGACGTTTCGGGCAAGCCGCTGCAGTCGCAGCGCGGCAGCGTCGTTGTGAGCGCAGAAGGCATTCATTCGGTGCTGCGCGAGCAGCTCTATCCGAACGAGGGCCCGCCGAAATACTCCGGCATCAACATGTGGCGCGGAGTTACGCGCTGGAAGCCGTTCCTTTCAGGCGCCAGCATGATCCGCATCGGCTGGCACCATCCGGCAAAGCTCTTGATCTATCCCATCCGAAACAATGTTGATGCGGATGGGAAGCAGCTTGTGAACTGGGTGTGTGACATCGAGACACCGCACTACCAGGCGCGCGATTGGAACCGACGCGGAAAGTTGGAAGACTTTCTCCCAGCAATGGCGGACTGGCATTTTGAATGGCTTGACGTACCGAAATTCATCAGCAGCGCCGACGCGATCCTCGAGTATCCTATGGTCGATCAGGATCCGTTGCCGCGATGGAGTTTCGGCCGCCTGACGCTTCTGGGCGATGCCGCGCATCCAATGTATCCGCGTGGAGCGAATGGCGCCGCACAGGCCATCTTGGACTGCCGCGCGCTGGCCGACGCACTTGTCGCCAACGCCGATGTCGTTGCTGCGCTCAAGGTCTATGAGGCCAAGCGGTTACCGGCGACGAGCGAGGTCGTGCTCGCAAACCGGAAGGCGCCTCCCGACGCGATTTTGCACGAAGTCTATCGCCGCACTGGCGACAAGCCATTCAAGAATATCGATGATGTGATCAGCCGCGAAGAACTGATGGCTCTGTCGGAAGGCTACAAACGCATTGCCGGTTACGACAAGGAACGGCTTAAAACCGGGACGTAAGCCGACAAAAAACTGACGACCACGAACTGCGAGGCGCGCGTACATCCGGCGTCGCCCACTGCATATTCGTGGCCGCTCGATGATGGAGCCGTTTGGCTCTACATCACCGCTAAAACGCATATAGGTGGCGTTTGTTCCAAAACAAGGTCGGTACCTGGCCGATTTAAGGCTTTGCCAACGCCTTGCGCTTCCACGCTTCCCAGGCCCGGCCTAGACCGTAACCCTCCCGATCTTCGATCTTCTTTGCTTCTTGGGGATCGATATAGGTCACCGGGCCGCCGAGTGCTGCCGCCTGCATTTGCAGGGCGGCATTGAGGGGAAGAAAGATGCTGCGCCCCACAACTCGCTGAATCGAGGGGCCCACAATCACTGCGCCATGGCCGCGCATCAGGGCTGCCGGGTGATTTCCGAGCGCGTCGGCAAGCGCGCGGCCAAGGGCCTGATCGCGGATCAGCATGTCGGTCATGCCGGCACGTTCGCGGATTTCAAACACGGGAACGCCGGCCGCCACGAACGCAGAACGGTGATAGACCGGTTTCAACGGGACTTTGCTGATTCCGAACGGGATCAATGCCGGCGCATGCGTGTGCACGATGGCCATGACATCCGGTCGTAGCTTGTAGATTTCACCGTGAATGAATCTCTCTGTGTAAAGAGATCGACCTTTGGCATCGACTGGATTGCTGTCGAGGTCAAACTCCATGATGTCGCTTGCAGTGATCAGTTCGGGCGCGAGCGAGCGCGATAGCAGATACCGGTTCGGGTCGCGCGGATGACGCACGCTCACATGACCCCAGCCATCGAGCACGCCCTGATCAGCGAGAATGCGGTTCGCTGCGACCAGATCCTCGATCAATTGCGGATCGACAGGTCCAGCGGACGCAGGACCAGACTGGGCGGCGACCGAGTCGCTGCCGCAAATGGCAACCACGATCGGTACTGCGAGCAAAATTGCTCGCCTGCTGCGGAACCGGTGCAGCTTGCTCGTCATGGGTAGCTCCAATGTGAGGGTGGCCGCCTTACGGCTCCAGCTCGGTGTCCCAATACAGATAGTCGAGCCAGCTTTCATGGAGGTAGTTCGGCGGGAAGAGCCGACCATTCCTGTGCAGGTGGTGCACCGTCGGTTGGAACGGCATCTGTGCAGGCCACATCTTGGACTCGTTGGGCGTGAGATTGCCCTTGCGCAGATTGCAGGGAGAGCAGGCGGCCACCACGTTGTCCCAGGTCGTGTGTCCACCGCGCGAGCGCGGCAACAAATGATCGAACGTGAGGTCGTCACGGTCGCCGCAATACTGGCAAGCGAATCGGTCGCGCAGGAATACGTTAAAGCGGGTGAAGGCGGGGTGAGTCGAAGGCTTTACGAAGGTCTTGAGCGAGACCACGCTCGGCAACTTCATCTCAAAAGAAGGGCTGTGCACCGCGCGGTCGTAATTGGCGACGATATTCACGCGTTCGAGGAAAACCGCCTTTATCGCGTCCTGCCAGGACCACAGCGAGAGCGGGTAATAGCTCAACGGCCGGAAGTCCGCGTTGAGCACCAGGGCCGGAAAACCGCCGGGCGAAACGTGCACGTTCAAGCGACGCTCCTCACCTCCTCGGAACGCTGCCGCCACGCAGCTGACGCGCTAGTAATAGGGCAGCGTGACAGGATTGTGAAGCCGGGACGGGGAGTTACCCGCAAGGGCGCTATTTGAGCTGGGCAAAGCGCCTGGCTAGGAATTCGCCACCCTGGCGGAGGCCTTCCTGATCAATTCCGTGACCGATTCCCGCCGATACGTGCCATTCCACTGGGACTTCAAGCGTAGCCAGACCCTGTGCAGCACGGAACAGCGCCTGCACCGGAATGAGCTGGTCCTCATCGCCATGCACCAGCAGCACAGGCGGACGACTTCGAATTTCAGCGGCGAAAGCAGCGGGGTCGCCTTTCTCCGGGGTCACGAGCATTCCGGAGTAGCCGACGATTGCCGCAGGCGCGACCGGTCGGCGCAAACCGACATGAAGTGACATCATGGTCCCCTGGCTGAACCCGACCAGGGCGAGCGCAGAAGGAGGGAGATTGTGCCTTTTCAATTCGGCGTCGATAAAGGAGTTCAGGACTGGCGCTGCTGCATTGACACCAACCCAACGTTCGTCCGGATCGCGAAATGTGAGCGGAAACCACTCGCGACCAACTGGCGCCTGCCCACAACGGTGTGGTGCGTGTGGTGATACAAATGCCGCGGAGGGCAACAGACCCTGCCAGGCGCGTCCAATCTCAATCAGATCGTCTCCATCAGCACCATAGCCGTGCAAAAAGACCACGAGTTGACGCGCAGGTCCTGTGCGCGGAGCGAGCCGCGGGCCGTCGAGTTCAGCCATTCTTCTTTTTCCTTTTTCTGGGATTTTTGCCGGCCGCTTTTTTCGGCCCGCCATTCGACTGAACCGGAACCACGTCACGCTTCTTTACCACATGATAGTAGGCCCATAGGAGATGCGCTGCCACGCCTCGCCATGGACGCCAGGCCTCGGCCATTTTCGTCAGAGCCTTCGCGTCCGGGCGCTTGCTGAGACCAAGGGCAATGCGAGCAGACTCCTGGACCGCGAGATCGCCGGCAGGAAATGCGTCCGCGTGGCCGAGACAGAACAGCAAATAAATATCGGCAGTCCACGGGCCTACCCCGTGAAGTGAGGTCAGGGCGGCGTGCGCGTCATCGGCACCCATGTTGCCGACTGCCGTAAGATCAATACGTCCTTTCGCGACGGCCTTTCCTATTTCCCGGATTGATTTGATCTTTGGGGCCGACAGCCCGAGGCGCTTGAGCTTTTCGGTACGCGCTCGCAGCACGGTGTCGTGATGAAACGGATCAAATGCTGCAAACAGCCGGTCACGAATAGCAGCCGCACTCGCGGTCGAGAGCTGTTGTCCGCACACGATCGCACAGAGCCCGGAAAATCCGGGCTCACGTCGACGCAGGGCAAAGGTCCCGGCTTTGTCGGCAACAGGCTTGAGGCGCGGATCTGCGACGATCAGCTGCGCGAGTCCCAGGTGCAAATCGGTTTCGGTGCGAAGAAAATAGGTCATGCTTTCCTTGGTATTATGTGGCTCGCTAGCATGGAAGTAGCTGACGCCGAAATTCGAGCGACCACATAGCACCAATGCCACCCGTTTTCCGCTTTGCGCCCTCGCCGAACGGCTATCTGCACCTTGGTCACGCACTGTCGGCAGCACTCAATGCCGACATGGCGAAAGCGAAGGGTGGGCGACTTATTCTGCGCATCGAGGATATCGACCAAGCTCGTTGCCGGCCCGAATTCGAAGCGGGGATCTATGAAGATCTCGCGTGGATCGGAGTCGAGTGGGAAAACCCGGTCAGGCGTCAGTCCGAACACTGGGACGACTATCGTGCCGCGCTGACGCGACTGGAGGCGATGGGTCTTGTCTATCCGAGTTTTGAGAGTCGCGCCGAGATCGCGCGACAGATTGCCGATCGCGATGTGCAGGCGTCCTGGCCGCGCGATCCGGACGGGGCGCCTCTCTACCCTGGTAACGCAAAGATCATTCCGCCCGACGAACGAAAACGCCGCATAGAATCCGGAGAGCCTTACGCTTTGCGATTGGATATGCAGGCTGCACTCAATCAGGTCGGTACGCTGAACTGGCGGGAAACCGGCGAAGGACCCGGCGGGGAAGCCGGGACGATCGTCACCAATCCGGCTATCTGGGGTGACGTCATTCTGGCGCGCAAGGAGACCCCGACGAGCTATCACCTGGCGGTCGTTGTCGACGATGCTGCGCAAGGCGTGACGGACGTGGTGCGCGGTCGCGATCTGTTTCACGCCACGGCCGTCCATCGGCTTTTGCAATCGCTCCTCGGGCTGCCCCAACCCCGTTACCACCATCACCGGCTTGTCCTCGATGCTGATGGCAGCAAGCTATCGAAATCAACGCAGGCTACCGGCCTGCGTGAGCTTCGCGCGAGAGGCGCGAAGCCGGCTGACATCCGTCGACTGGCCGGCCTCGATTGAGTCTGGCATCCGTGGCATTGTCGGACCGGGTGGGGGAGACAATGTCCAAACGGAAGGCGAAGGCCAGATCTGCCAAGCGAACGCGTGCGTCATCATCTCGTGCGGGCAAGGGCGTGCGGGCGAGTGCGGTCGAAGCTGCACTCGCCGGGATCGCGCACGACATTCGCACGCCCCTGACCGGCATCGTGGCTTTGGCCGAGTTGCTGGCCTCGTCTGATTTGGGTGCACGTGAACGCGAATGGGCTGACGCGATCAAGAGTGGTGCCGATCATCTCGCTGCCCTCTCGACCTTGATCGTTGATGCGGCCAAAGCAAACGTCCGCGGACTAGTGGTTCGCAACGGGCCGTTCTCGCCGCGCGCGCTGGCGGAAGTCGTCGGTGCTACACTTGCGGCGCGCGCCAGCAACAAGACGCTTGCCGCCGATGTAAGGATCGCAGCCGACCTTCCCGCCATGGTTACTGGAGATGTCTTGCGTCTGCGCGCGGCGCTGGAGAATCTCGCCGACAATGCGGTGAAATTCACCGATGCCGGAACTGTTCTGTTCACGGCCAATGCCGAAACGGCAGCGCGCCGCATGCGGCTCGTGTTCACGTTCACCGACAGTGGAATTGGAATGAGCGCGGGCGAATTGAAAAAGCTATTTCGTCCATTCGCGCAAGGGAGCGCGGAAATTGCCAAACGTTACGGCGGAGCCGGACTTGGTATTTCCTTCGTCAAGCGCCTTGCGAAGGCGATGGGAGGCGATCTCGAAGTCACGAGCAGAAAAGGA
>DASRAF010000163.1:0-2664 GCA_035638295.1 Pseudolabrys sp. | reverse complement strand
AAGAAGTCGTTGAAGTAGGCGAGGGCGCCAGTGCCAGGCGTCTGACCGCGCATTTGCGGCGTGCGCTCGAAGGGGTCCTGACGGATGTTGACAATGGTCGGCATATCGGTCGTTGTCTTCTCTCCGGGCCAGCCATACGGCTGCTGGTAGAACTGGTACTTGAAGTCATCAAATCGGACTGCTCCAAGGTGCGGTCCCCCGAAGTAGAACAGTTCATGTCGCTTTGACGGGCCTTTCCCAAGCAACAGATCTGTCTGGTCGTAGCCGTCAAGATGGTTCTTGTAGGTACGGTCGCCCAGTTTCACGCCTTTCAGCAGTTGATCGGTGATGTTTGGGTTACCCGCCGCATTCATCAGAGTCGGCAACCAGTCGAGCCCGGAGAACAGTCCATTCTCAACCGTGCCCGGCTGTACATGGCCAGGCCAGCGGATGATGCAGGGAACTCGGAAGCCGCCCTCGAACACGGTTCCCTTCGTGGACCTGAATGGGGTCATGCCGCCATCCGGCCACGTGAATACCTCCGCACCGTTATCGGTCGTGAAGATGACGATGGTGTTGTTGGCCTCGCCAATATCGTCAAGATGTTGCAAAAGCCCGCCGACGCTATCATCCAATTGCGCCATTGCGCCATCTTCCAGACCGTAGTTCGTCTGGCTATTCAGCATGGAATTGTACTTTTCCGATAAGAACGTCCAGACATGCACGCGGGTAGGATTGTGCCAGATGAAGAACGGCTTGCCGTCACGCTTGGCCTTGTCCATGAAGTCGTTCGACGCTTTGACCAATACCTCATCGAAGGTGGTCATGTCGTACTTTGGTTTGAGGAACGGAAGATCGTGCATCCTCTGCACGTTCGACATATTCGGGAACGGCGGCAGTGGACCTTCATCAATGATCCTTTGCTTGCCGACCTTGCCCCACCGCGGCATCACAGTCTGATCATCCGTTTCGGTGGCAAAGCTGTGGATGAGGTTGCGCGGCCCGTGCTCGTTGAAGTACTTTTCGTCCACGGGGAACGAATGCCAGTACGGGTCCGACATAGCGTCCAGGTGGTACAAGTATCCAAAATACTCGTCGAAGCCGTGTACGGTTGGCAGAAACTTGTTCAGGTCACCGAGGTGGTTCTTGCCAAACTGGCCCGTGGCATAGCCTTGCGCTTTCAGGGTGGTGGCGAGGGTCACTGCTTCCGCAGGAATGCCGACATCGGCTCCAGCTTGGCCAACTGTCGTCAGTCCGGTGCGGATCGGGAGTTCGCCTGTGATGAAGTTCGCGCGTCCCGCCGTGCAACTTGCTTCGGCATAGTAGTCCGTGAACCTCATCCCTTGACTGGCTAGTCGGTCGAGGTTGGGCGTCTTGACCGACATGATGCCCTGGTGATAGGCGCCAATGTTGAACCACCCCACGTCGTCACCCATGATGACAAGTATGTTAGGGGGCCTTTGCTGCTGCCGCTGCTGCGCGGCCGCCGGCGCGCCCGTCACCATTGTTGCGGCAAGGATCAATGCAAGCCAACCGAGCCATCTGTCTTGGGTGATTCTCATGAGTCATCTCCTTCAGCCTGCCAGGCCGAGAGGGCCTTTTTAGTGCCCGATGCGCCAGTATTAGTCACAGGAGGGAACTCCCCCGCTGCGCGCGCCCCACACGCACGGGCCATTGTTGATATCCTGACGGTTCACAAGTCGCTGTTCGAGTTCCTCCCGCTTGCACGCTTGGCCATTGCATTCCGCTTAAACGAAGTGACGCATGGTCGGCTATGCAATTTTCGCACGAATCGGGTTTGCTGCTTTTTTCTTTGTCGTAGGACTGTCATAGACTGGCCGCCTCTCGTGGCGTCACGGCTCGTCTTCGAATGGTTTACCTCAGTTTGATCGCAGTATGTCGCAGCGTGGCAGAGGGCATTTCCCGGAAGATCACACGGTAAACCGCAGCGAACCGTCCAAGGTCAGAGAACTGGTAATGTCGAGCAATCTCCGCGACACTTGTTGTCGCCGGATCAGCGCGTCCGCGAGCGGCGCGCCATGGTCGAGCGCATGGCCCGCAAGACCAGCAGCAAGACCGCGCCAGCCGCCGAAGCGCGATCCCGAGCCTTCTTATTGCGATTGGCGAGCCGCCGCAGGCGATGCGCATGGCGACTCCCGCGGGCACGTTTCACCATCGCGATACTGACGCGGGACGGACCGGCGACCTTGCATAGACGGGCAGGCGACTTGCGGACCATCCAAAATCGCCCGTCCGGGTTCGCAGATTCGGAATTTGCATAGGCAGCAGCGGGACCAGCCTCAATACTGCCTGGCATCCCGGGCTTGCGCCATTCGATCGGGCTCGCACGCTGGTGGCACTTCTCGACCAACCTGCCGTGGGTCATCGCATAGGGGGCCGACAGCTCGGATAGGATCGGGCGAAGCGCCGGGCGCCCTCGCTGGAGACTGGCCGAGTTACGACCGAACACTCACCTAGAGGAGCTACGGCGATGCCCAACCCCGATTACTCAGCACTCGTCGCCGGACAGCGCGAGTACTTCCTGTCCGGCTCCACTCGTCCAGCGTCTTGGCGCCGGCTGCAGCTCGAGGCGGTCAAGGCGATGTTCACCGAGAATCGCGACGAGCTGCGCGGCGCGCTGTGGAAGGACTTACGCCGCAATACCGTGGATGCCGACATTATTGA
>DASRAF010000162.1:0-2581 GCA_035638295.1 Pseudolabrys sp. | reverse complement strand
ATTCATGCCGCCGGTGTCGATCTCTTCCTGCATCAACAGGGCTTGGACACGACCACACCGGCAGGCAAAGCGCTATTTCAAATGATGGGCGTGTTTGCCGAGTTTGAGCGATCGATGATTCAGGAACGAGTCCGCGCCGGGCTTAGGAGGGCCCAGGACGACGGCAAAAAGCTTGGCCGGCCACGCATAGCGCGCCAGCTCGAAGAGCGAATCCTTGCCGCTCTAAAAGCTGGAGAAACCATTCGTGGGGTTGCCGACAAGTTTGATGTCAATCCCAGCACGGTGCAGAGAATCAAACACCCTTTCGTCGTCGCCGCGTGAGGCATCGATAGGTGCGAAACCGCGGCCGGCGCTCGAGCGCCATAAAGGTGGTCGTCCCCCACCCCCATGCCTTCGATAGAACCGGTACCTGGTTTTGATTTGGCGAGTAGTAGGCGTGAATGCGCATTCCTGTTTCGCCAAAAATTTTTTTCAACGGTGGATTTTTAGCGGTGGGGATGGTCGATGGGCGGCGCAGGCAGCGGAAGGAAGCCGGGACTGTACTATGACTTAGCGCGCCAGGCGTATTCCTGTCGGCCGACCACTGTCACCACTGCCGGTTCAATTGACCGTGGAATGCGGTCTGCATCGTGGCGGCAGCGGGGGCCGTTGCCTCGGGCGCGGTTCCCGAATGGTCGAGAATCGCCGTGCGCCGCGCGGCGATGGCAAAACGCAGCTGATCGAGCGCAAAGGCGAACGACATCCGCACCGTCTCGTCGAACTCCTCGCGTTCGCCCTGATGCACGATCGCAATGACAAGATTGTCAGCTTCGACTTGAAGCTGCTCGAGCGCTTCGAGATTCTGCGCCCCATGCGCCTTGCGCACGAGATCCAGAACGCGCTGAAGAAGCCGCAGGCGCCGCGTGCGGGTGTCCCGGCGCAGGTAACTCGCCATCCCGGCCAGCGCCGAGCCGAATACCGGAAAGATCAGCATGCCGTAGAAGATTTCGTCGCCATATTTGTCGAAGAACGATTGCTGACTGTCGTTCAGATAAGTAAGCGCGCCTGGATGCACGACCGCGTCGGCATCCTTGTCAGTCGAGGGCGCCTCGATCTTGATCTCGCCCGGCACTGCGGCGGCAAGCGCTTGGCGCGATGAATAGATTGTCTTTGCCAGCGTGGCGATAACGGAATCGCTATCTGATTTCCGTGCCACCAGGTATTGAGCAAAGCTCAAGGTCTTGAGACTGTCGTCGGGCGTTGGCGGCGTGCCGCCGAACGTGCCGGCGTCGATATCGATCGAATCGAAAGCCGGATTGCGCTTGGCAATGCCGTCGGCCTGATCGATCTCGATGAAATTCGGCGCGGCGCCATTGACGGTTGCGGCCGCAATCACGTTGGAAATGGCGGGACTGGTCGCGGCGGCGGCGACAAACAGCACATCGACCTGGTGGTTCCTGATCGCGACCGGAATATCGCGCGGATCGATAGACGAAATCGTCACTTTGTCGCGCGGCACTCCGTAATGGCTGAGCACCAGTTCGAGCAGGCCCGTGGTCGCTTCGTTGCCGCTGACGACGCCGACGCGCTTGCCTGAAAGATCGGTGACTTTGCCGAACTTGCTGTCGCTGCTGTCGCTGTCGTCACTGGCGTCGGCTTTGGCTGATTTCGTGCCTTTACCGCCCTTTGCGTTCTTGCCGTCTGCCTTTGCGCTCTTGCTCTCGCCGCCCTTGCTCTCACCGCCTTTGGCGCTCGTCTTCTTCGCCGGCTTGGTAGCCGCGCTCTCTTCCACTTTCGTCCCGCCCGCCGCGGGGACGATCAGCGCCATCACGTTTTGCCGCAGAATGGCGACAACCGGCCAATCGCGCGCGTTGTCAAGTTGGCTCGGCAGAACCGCGAGATCGGCCTCGCCCTTGCTCATCGCCTCGGCGGTAGCTTGCGGGCTCGTAGTCGGAACGATCTGCAAATGCAAATTGCGGTGATCGGTAGCGAGCTGGTTGGACAGCGCGTGCACGAATCTGGCATCGAGCGGCCCAGCGGCGATCCGCATATAGTCGCGGGCCATCGTGAAATGGATCGCGGCCCAGACGGCAGCACCGAGCAGGAGCGTGCCGAGTATGGTCACGAGCCAGGTGTGGCGCAAAAACATCCGCACCCGGCTTCGCACCACGTGTTCAAGCGACTCGTAACTCATGGTCCTACCTAAGGCGTGGCCCGGCAGAACGTCTTCGTTCGCCGTTCTAGCGCGTCGGAACAGCCAAAATCGCATGGCCGGGCGTCGGCATGGTTAGTCATGCTCTTCGAGCGGGCCTAACCCTATTGCGCTCGGCGGACGGCGCGCAAGTTGCCACCTTGGGTCATCAAGGCTACCGCCGCCAATCTCGCCACATATATGGTCCGACTTTGACGCGATCATCGCCGCACCGCCGCTGTTGCCGCCGTGCAATGCCATGCTGCCTCCGTGCAATGCCAGCCGGCTTTCGTCGGACTTCATCGAGGAGGAACTTGGCAGCACCCCGCCGCGGACCGCTCCGCCGATGTCCGCTTTTGGGAGTAAAGCGGACATTGCACAGACACACTCCGATGTCTGCTTTTGACCCAA
>DASRAF010000161.1:0-2417 GCA_035638295.1 Pseudolabrys sp. | reverse complement strand
CGCCACATCGCCTGCGATTCTAGTGGATGCGGATGCGGATCGGTTCGGCGTGGCCCCCGACCTCATGGCGCTGGCCGAGAAACTGCAGGCTCCGATCGCGGTGATCATTGCCGCCAAAGCTGCAATCGACGAGACGTTCCCTCATTACCTTGGTGTCTACAACGGCAAGGCAAGTGTGCCGCAGGTCCGCGAGGCGATCGAGACCAGCGACTGCCTGCTTGCCATCGGTTACCGGCCGATCGAGGTCACCACGGGCGATTTCACGGCCTCTCTGCCCGCCAACACGATCCACGCCCGCGGCCACTCAGTGGACGCCGGCGATGATAACTACCAAGCGGTGACGCTGAAGGAAGTGCTCAAGGGCGTTGTCGATGCGGTCCCGCGCGTCACGAACCGAGCTCCACGCCAGGTTGCGGCGGCGGCCGCGGTCGCGCACGCTCACGGCGAGAGCTCCGCGAAGCTCACTCAAGCCGTCTACTGGCAGGCCATGCAGGGGTACCTCCGGGAGGGCGACGTCCTATACGTCGACAACGGCACGGCGTTCACACTCTTCGGCCTGAAGTTTCCGCCGAAATGTACGTTGGTCGGCTCGGTCAATTGGGGATCGATCGGCTACTCGGTCGGAGCGTTGCTCGGAGCCCTGACCGCAGCGCCGGAACGCCGTCACATTCTGTTCGTGGGCGACGGCTCATTCCAGGTCTCAGCGCAGGAGCTGTCGACCATTCTACGGCACGACCACAAGCCGGTGATCTTCCTGGTCAACAACGGCGGGTATACCATCGAACGCGGCTACCTCGGCAAGGATGAGACGTACAACGACATCGCCAACTGGTCGTATGCCGATCTACCGAAGGTGTTCCGTCGCGATACCTCGGCGCGATCGTTCGTCGTCAAGACCGTTCGCGACCTGGAAGCCGCCCTCAGCGCGCCGAACGACACGTTGATCTTCGTCGAATCCATCATGGACCGTTACGACGCTCTCGCCCCTGTCTTGAACAGCAGCAACAAGGGGGCCAATCTCGACTACGGGCCCCGCGGTCCGCAAAACCGCGATAACCAGCTCCGGCCAGCTTCGTAATTCGTGATCAACTTTGTCGGGACACTCTCTGAGGAAGCATGGCGATAATAACGTACAGCAAAGAGCTTACCGCGCTTCTGGTGGTTGATCCGTACAACGAGTTCATCTCCGAGGGCGGCAAGATCTGGCCGCGCATCAAGGCAGTCGCCGAAGCGAACAACTGCGTGCCGAACATGCTGAAAGTCCTGGGCGCCGCGCGGCAGGCGAGACTTCGGGTGTTTTTTGCCATGCACCACCGCTACCGTCCCGGCGACTACGAGACCTGGAAGTACGTCGCGCCGATTCAGCGGGCTGCGTGGCGGAACAAGAGCTTTGAATTCGGCACTTGGGGCGGCGAGTTCCGCGCCGAATTCGTGCCGGCGCCGGGCGAGATCGTCGCCCAGGAACACTGGTGCTCCAGCGGCTTTGCCAACACCGATCTGGATTTGCAACTCAAGAAGCACGGCATCCACCAGCTCATCGTCATCGGGCTAATCGCGCACACCTGCATCGAAGCGACCGTGCGCTATGCCGCTGAGCTCGGCTATGAGGTAACGGCGGTAAAAGATGCGACTGCGGACTACTCTGACGAGATGATGCACGCCGCGCTCAACATCAACATGCCGAACTACGCCAGCGCGATTGTCAGCACGGAAGAGATCGTTGCCGCGCTTACCACGATGTAAGCTGCAAAGGCGGTTCACCAGTGCAAATGTTGCGCGCGATTTTTGGGCCTTCAGGTTAACATGTCGAGCCAGCCGCAAAAGCGGATTTCGACATTCAAGCAACGTCCGCTTTGGGTCAAAAGCAGACATGTGCGGTGCAACTAGAAATGTCCGCTTTGGGCCAAAAGCGGACATGCTCAGACCTTAGCAACGCCGGCGGATGCGGAGGTCATACCGGTCGGCAAGCCGCGTAATTTAGCATGAACCATTGTAACGACCTGCGCGCCTTCGCCGACGGCTGCAGCAACCCGCTTAACCGAGCCAGAACGGACGTCGCCGATCGCGAAGATGCCCTTTCGGCTGGTTTCCAATAGTCCCCGATCTTCATCAATATCGGAGCCGGTCAGCACAAATTTCTTGCGGTCAAGAGCGATACCTGAGCCGGCAAGCCAATCGGTGTTGGGCTCAGCGCCGATAAAGAGAAATAAATGTCGAATCTTTCTCCGGACTTCATCGCCCGAAACGCCAGAACGCCATCGGATTGCGTCCAGTATTCCGCCTTTGCCTTCGAGACCCGTGACGGTCGTTCGCGTTAGGACTTCCACGTTGGAAAGACCTTGAAGACGGTCGACGAGATATTGTGACATGCCGGATGCAAGACTCGGCCCCCGCACCAACAGCCACACCTTTGCGAC
>DASRAF010000160.1:0-4904 GCA_035638295.1 Pseudolabrys sp. | reverse complement strand
TCACGCCGGGAGGGACGACGAAGTCGGTGATAGGTCGAAAGGGCGCGCCGCGCACGCCGTCGATGTTCGTGTTCTCCGCGGCAAACTCGCGCAGGTAGACGCGAGTGTCGGGGATCGGATAGGCCTCGTGAAGGGCCTCGCTGGCTTCCTTCATGAGCTGCTCTTTGGCATTTGAGGTGAGACCGGACGGAATGTCGATGTAGACGACGGGCATCTTAGCTCCTCCTTTATGGGTTGTACGGTTTGGAAACGCGAGTAACAATGCGAATCAAGGGTTCGATTTTGAGATGAAAACAAAGAAGTTAGGCGGCCAGTCGCCAATATGGTCAAAATGGCTGTCCCACAAGTCCTTTGTTTCTAACACAGCAAGTTTTCTACCCTTGATTCGCATTAACAGTTTAGTCGGTGAACCCCTTTGGCCGAGCCCTCCACGAGGTTAATGGTGCGCTCGCCTTCAGGAATCGGTTCTCCGAAAAAGATGGTGGTCCAGCGGATGAAAGGTTAGAAGCCCTGAGATGATCAGGCAATATCCAGTTTCCTTCAGGTCTGTATAACCACTTCAGATTCCGTTGACCAAGCAAGAAAACTCCGCAGCGATGCTGTTGTGGGGTATTAACTTTGAGACAGAAGCAGACTCAGTCGGCGAACTGCGCGTGGAATCTCATCTGTTGGCGTACTGCCGAAGCCGAGGATGAACCCTTGACTTGAATTATCTGTCAGATAACAAGGGGAAAGAGGCCAGAGCCACAATCCCTCTTCGGCGGCGCGCCGCGAAACAACCCTGTCCTGTATTCCACGGGCAAGCTTTACCACAACGCGCTGTCCCGCTTCCGCCCCACTGATCTCAACACGGCGATCTAGTTGATCTTTCAGAGCGCTCACCAGCGCGTTTCTCCGTTCGCTATAGAGCATCCGTTTCCTGCGAATGAGCCGGGCAAAATGTCCTTCGCGAATGAAATCTGTCAGCACTGCTTGATACAAGTGCGGCGGGCAGATGTCCATCGCAAGGCGTACGCTAACGAACCGATCCATTAGATCGGGCGGCACAACTATGTATCCGACGCGCAATGCCGGGAACAAGGTTTTGCTGAATGTTCCAACGTAGATCACGCGGGAGTGACGATCGATTCCCTGCAACGAAGCGATGGGCATGCCTTCGTAACGGTATTCGCTATCGTAATCGTCTTCGATAACCCACGCGCCGTTGCTCTCTGCCCAATCGAGCAGTTGCAGTCGCCGCGAGGCGCTCATCGTCGTGCCCAAAGGATATTGATGAGACGGCGTGACAAACGCGACGCGCGCCTTGCGGTATCGTTTTATTCCCTCGGAGACTTTCAAGCCTTCCTCATCCACGGGAATCGGAACGATTTCGCATTCGGCCATCTGCATGACTTGACGAGCGAGTGGATAACAGGGATCTTCCATCCACACTCGATCTCTCGGATCGAGCAACACTCGCGCAGCTATCTCAAGCGCCTGTTGTGAACCGCTCACGACTAGAATTTGTTCAGGCTCACAATTCACGGCCCGCGAGGTTCTCAGGTAGGTTGCGATCGTTTGGCGAAATTCCAGCGAGCCTGCCGGATCTCCGTACCGCAGCGCACTAACACAAACTTTTCGCGAATGACGCGTCAGGAGGTTCGACCAGACGCGAAAAGGAAAATGGTCGAGACTAAGTTGAGCGACGCTGAAGGCTCCAAAGCCAAAGAGCCAAGGCGGGTTGAAGGCTGGAAGGGCCGTCGCTCGACGGGAAAGACTCCTGTGCCCGGAGCCGGTTTTTCCGGATGCGCCATTGCCGTCATAGGCGCATGATGTGAATTGGTCCGGCAAAGATGTGGACACATATGTCCCGGATCCCAGGCGGGTTTCAAAATAACCTTCGGCTACGAGTTGGTCATAAGCCGAAAGAATGGGAATCCGAGATATGCCGAGTTCATCGGCGAGAATCCGGCTCGACGGAACCTGCTGACCGGGATGCAGCCTGCGTTCGAGGATGCTTGCTCGGAAAGCATCGTACACTTGCCGGTGGAGCGGCGTCTGTGCTCTCCGGTCAATCGGAATAAGGGGTGATAGCGCGCCAGCTACTCTTCGCATCGTTCATCCGTGGAGAACGTCCGTAGCGACATGGTCCATGCCCACACCGTCGATGATGATGATGTCGCTCTCGGAATTGTCTGTGCGCAGCCGCAGGATCTCCTGATAGGCTGCCGACCTGTACCAACCACGCGCTGCCGCCAGGTCGGGGAATTCGATGACGATGGCGGCGCCGGGCCAGCTTCCTTCGAGCACCTCGACCTCCCCGCCGTGTACGATGAATCGGCCCCCGAACGGCCTCAGCGTGGCGTCGATGCGCCGAAGATACTCGACGATCGGCGGGCCGGCGCTCACCTGACGCATATGCGCGATTCCGTAAGCAGACATGATGTTCTCCTTTCTACTTGTGACGGATCACCACTTTTCCGAGCGGCTGCGCCTGTCGACGTCGCTCACCAACGAACCGTCGGGCTCCGGGCGCAACGGCATCATAACCTCCTCAGCTCACTTTGGCTCGCCTCGCACAGCCTTCTCCTTACTTGTGGCGTTCGCGGCCACGAGAATAGCTGCGCCACTCACCGCATGTTGGCACGCCAGGTCATGAGCGACGATTACGTGGCGTGGCTGCCTTCCGCGGTCGCGACTGCGCCGACCCTTGGCCAGCATCAATAGCGCCCTGCGCCTTCTCGACCCACTGCTGGGACGGCTTGGCGGCGCCGTATTCGTCGTGCCAATTCCACCACACGTAGGGCGGGGTCTTCGGGTAGCCCTCAGGCGAGTCCTCCCACTCCTCCTGCCGCCCCAGCGCAGTCATATCGAGGTAGCTCCAGGTACTCCCCATCACCTCGTCGCCACGATTGTTGATGAAATAAGTGCGGAACACGTTTCCGTCGTCGTCGCGAATGAACGCGTTATGGCCGTGCCACTCGTCCACGCCAAAGTCGACGTCGAAGCTGTCCGTGATAGTGTACCAAGGCATCTCCCAACCCATTCGCGCCTTCACGCGCTCGATGTCCGCCTGCGGCGCGCGCGAGGCGTAAACCAGCGTCGTGTCGCGAGCGTTCAGATGAGCGAGGTGGGCGACCTGATCGGCCCCTAAGGAGCAGCCGCTACAGGCATGTTCGGGCCAGCCGTTCACGCCGGGCTCAAAGAAGGCGCGATAGATGATCAACTGCCGCCGGCCGTCGAACAGGTCGAGCAGGCTCGCCTTGCCCTTGGGACCGTCGAACTCGTACTTCTTCTCCACGGCCAGCCACGGCATCCGCCGACGCTCGGCGGCCAGCGCGTCACGGGCCCGGGTCAACTCCTTCTCCTTCACGAGCAGTTGCTGGCGCGCAGCCTCCCACTCCCGCAGCGACACTACTTTCGGTGTTTCCATCGTATTGATTTTCGGCATAATGTTCCCCTCTATTTTATTGCTTTTCTGCTTCTCGCTTCACTCGCTGTCACACTCGTCGTGGCGGCGGCGGCGCCTCTTTTCATTTTTGTCCCGATCGATCTTTCGCTCGCGCATCAGAGCGTCATTCAACTGGCGCGACTCGAAGCCGCAGGTCGATGATTAGCGCTACCATTACTTCTGGCTGATGACGACTTTTCCGAAAGGGTGAGTACTTTCGTAGTAATGGAACGCGTCCACGAGTTTGTCGAAAGGGAAAACTCGATCAATAACCGGCCGCAGGCGGTTCACGGCGATGGCCCGATTCATGGCAATGAATTGCGCGCGACTGCCGGCGGCGACGACGCGAACTGTGGCGATGCTGTTGTAAAGTACGTTGAGGTCGATCTTTGGCGCCCCGTCGGCAAGCATGCCGATAAAGTCGACTTGCCCCCCAATGGCGGTCGCTTTGAGTGACTGTTCGAGCGTAGCCCCGCCGATCTCGACGACTTGATCAACGCCACGCCCGCCCGTCAGCTCACGCGCCTTCAGATGCCAATCAGGCGTGGCGCGGTAGTTGATCACGTCATCCGCGCCGAGATCCTTCAGCCGTTTCGCCTTCTCGTCACTTGAAGTGGTCGCGATGACGCGCGCGCCGAAGAGTTTGGCGAACTGGAGCGCGAAGAGAGAGACACCACCCGATCCAAGGGTGAGTACTGTTTCTCCAGCCTGAAGGGGGCGACCGCCTGTTAGCGCATTCCAGGCAGTCACCGCTGCGCAGGGTAAGGTCGCCGCTTCCTCGAAGGAGAGATGGTCAGGGATTTGCACAACTGCGTCTTCATTCAAGGCGATGAATTCCGTCAGCATGCCGTCAAGTGACCCTCCGATTTGCAGGGCATATTCCCACGCGAAGGGCCCGTCGATCCAGCGCGGAAACATGGCTACCGCGACCCTATCGCCAACCTTTGCGCGAGTGACGCCATCGCCTACGGCCACGACCTCGCCGGCCCCGTCCGACGCCATAACCACATCCTGTTTCACCGGTAGTGGATAATTACCGCGGAGGATTGACAGCTCCCGGAAATTGAGCGAGTTGGCTCGCACCCTGATTAGCGCTTCGCGCGCACCAGCCTTCGGCTGGTCGTGCTCCTTCATTGTTAGCCTCGCAAGGCCGGACCCTGAATTGGCATGATAGCTCTTCATATATGGCGTTCATTTGTTCGTTCAGATGCGTTCATCGGCTAAAGAAATCTCTTAATACCGGAGCGATGGTTTCCGGGGCGACGTTGTGCGTTTGCCCCTCCAAGGTGTAGCGCTGCCCATTGGGAAGAATCTTCGCAATCGCGTCAGCCGTGGCGCGCAAAAATGGAAAGCTCGCGCCACCGTCAATAACTAACGTGGGAACATTGATAGCGGCGATCCGTTCCGCCGGCAGGGAATAGTCGCCCATGATGGTCGCATCGTAGGCGAGTGTGTGTGCAATTGCCTCTTGCGC
>DASRAF010000159.1:0-4352 GCA_035638295.1 Pseudolabrys sp. | reverse complement strand
CCGACGCACCGGGCATAATGCACCTCATACAGTTTGCGTTGGGGATGCCGGGTGGAGATGACTTGAGTTCGCGACCCAATCTCGCAGCCGTCGATCGGCGACGTCGTCGATTCTAACGGCGTATGGCGCATTTGATTTTCGCTGCGTCGCTGAAACAATGCCACGTTTGATCCAGTAGTGGACGACCCACAGACTGACGCCATATCTCGCACACACCTGGCTGACAGTGAATGTCCCGTCGTCAGGCGTGGATTGTCTGGAAATGCGATGCCTGTAACGGATCCATCTTATCATGCTGGCGGTAAAAGGTTTACCGGTCGAGCTGGTCAATCCCTCGCTGGTGAGCTGGGTGACGATCTCGTTGTCATCGCATCGTTGCGCCATGGCCCGGATTTTAGCAACGAATGCATTGGGATAGCGGATCGCCTCGGGGTAGTTCGGCCGCCGCCGAACCTTGATTGTTTCCGTCGCTCCACCCTGCCAGCAGATCTGCAGGTGCAACAGCTTTGGTTGTTGTGGGTCCTTGACGACGGTAATATCGCGGATCAACAGACGGATGATGTGCTTGCGGTCGCGAGCCGAGGTGGTTGGCGCCTCCCACAGTCGAGGGAAGTCTCGGCCGAGCTGTAGAATCTGCTGCTTCTGTTCGGGTGTGACACTGCGCATCGTTTGGCGTTCAAAATGCGCCAGCTCGGCTTTCAGTTCAAGCACCCGCTGCATCGCGTCGTTCCAGCGTTTCTCGAGTGTACTGGCAACGAGCCGGTTGCTGGGGTCGGACTCCTCATAACGGCGCTCTGCCAAATCAGCTTCGTAGCGGGCACGCTCGATCCTTCGGTGCCACTGCGCGGAGATTAGTTTGTCACGCTCTTCTAGGTTAGTCAGTGCTGCGAGCGCGAGCTTGATTGTCAGGGGCGTGACGGCGGTCAACAGACGTTCGCTAATCGCGTCATCAAGCGGCTTTGCCGGGAGGCACATGCGGTGGGTTGGCGGTAGTGCCTCGCGATGCCTCCAGTTACACTCATAGATCGGGTAGAGACCACGATTGCCAGTATAGCGCACCGTTAGACGATGCCCGCAAATGCCGCAAAACAACAAGCCCTGAAGCAAACACAGGCCTTCGCGAGCAGGCCCGGCAAAAACTTCGTGGTTGGTCCGGTTCGCTGCCAGCCGTCTTCGATTAGTGAGGAATTGCTCCCAGGTAATATAGCCTGGGTGGTGATCAGCAATGACAACGCGCCACTGCTCCTCTGGCATCGGGCGCGACCGAGTGTAGATCTCGCCAGCGGAGCCGATTTGTTTGCAAGATTGGTAGCGACCAAATACGTAGGCGCCGGCGTAAGATGGATTGGCTAGAACGCCGAGAAGTCGTGAATGGGTCAACCGGCCCCAGATAAGCTTGCCATTCCAGACACCGCCGTACGACCGACGCGGAAACAGAAGTCCGCGCTGATGGAAGCGTTGAACCACACCATAAGCGGTGCTCTCCTGCTCAAACAGGTCGAAGACCGCCCGTACAGCGCCTTGCACTTCCTGGTCGGGGTCGAGAACGATCTTGTCGCCATCGAATACCAAACCAACCGGTAGAGGAAAACGCAACTCCCCCTTCTGTGCCTTATTGAGTTTACCTCCGTGGAGGCGCGCGCGAATGATATGCAGTTCGGCCTGAGCGAACGTCCCCTTCATGCCGAGGACGAGGCTGTCGTTGAAATCGGCCGGGTCGTAGCAACCGTCGCCATCGAACACCAAGGTCTTGGTAATGGCGCATAGTTCCAGCAATCGATGCCAATCCTTGCTGGAGCGCGCCAGACGCGATGACTCCAGAGAGAAGATCGCGCCGACTTGCCCCATCGCGACGTCGCTCACAAGGGTCTTGAAGTCGTCGCGCCTGGTCGTCTGTTGGCCTGATTGTGCGAGATCCCCGTCGAGAATCCGGATCTGCTCCGGAGTCCAGCCGAGCGACTTCGCTTGGTTCGCTAGATTGTACTGACGCTCTGTGCTCTCCTGATTGAGACGCACTTGTGCCATCGTCGACTGGCGAATGTAGATGCAGGCCTGCCGTGCCAAATGATGATCGGCAATCTTCGCGTTCAGCATGCTCGGCTCCTTCCGCATTGAGCGGCGTGGCGCCTGCAGCAAGATAAGATTCGATCATGTTGGCGATGATGGCGCCCGCCTTGGCGAAATCGAGGGCTGCAACAGCCGGATCCATTTAGTCGAGACTCTCGCGGCGGCGCAGAAGCTCGGCATTGATCGCGCAAATCTCGTTGAGCATCTCCTGTAGCGTGCGGTAATTGCCAAGAAATTCGGCGACCTTTGGGTAGATCGCGTTCGGCACATAGCCGAGGCGCGGGCGTTCGCCGGTTCGGGCGATCGTCGACAAGTATCGCTTGGGTCCGTGTCCGGGCCCATCGACGCAATGACAACCTGCCCGGCCACAACGCTTGTAGGTTTCCATGAGAGAGCCGCGCACGATCTGCTCGATTGGCGGCAACGCCTTCACGAGCTGGCGTCGGCGTCGGCGTAGAGACGAGGAGGAAACGCTTTCCATCGGCGACGGACCGAATCAATTTAATGTCCGAGTGATTCAGAAGTCGAGTCATCCGTCAAGCCTTCACCCTGCTGTGCGTTAGCGACTGAACGAGCTCGGCCAGCGCCAGCAGACCGGAGGCGTCGATGAACAGCGGGGGATGGCCGTCGGTGGTCACACTCGGGGTGCCAGGAGGCGCCCAGTCTGTCCAATCGCGGCGGACAGCAAATGAACCCATCTCAACATCACGCAGGCTCAACCTCTCAGCGCCCGAGATCATCCTGATCTTCAGCACAACGAAGCGTTGGCCGCGAAGCGGATGAAAGGGATGGGTTATCTCGGCCGATCCCAAAGCCTGACCGGGCCGAAGTGCAGTTCGAAGCAACCGTGCCGACTCTGACGGATCGCATCGTCCAACGAGCCATGCTCATGGCCATGGAGCCAATCTGGGAAAGCGACTTCCATCGCCTATCCTATGGCTTCCGGCCTGAACGGAGCGTGCACCATGCCGTCCGCACCGTGAAGATACAGCTTCAGGATGGAGCCGACACAACGAGGGGCCGCTGGATCATCGAAGGTGATCTAGCAAGCTACTTCGACACGGTCCATCACCGGCTGCTTATCAGATGCGTGCGGCGACGAGTGCAGGATGGGCGGTTTGTTGATCTTCTCTGGCGGTTCCTGAAGGCAGGTCACGTTGACCGTGACCTGTTTACAGCCTCCAGCGAGGGTGTTCCGCAAGGTGGCGTGCTGTCACCGCTCTTGTCCAACATCATGCTCCATGAGTTCGATGCGTGGCTGGAGGCGAAATACCTGAGCGACAAGGCCCGCAAGGACCGCTGGGCATGGAACTTCGGCATCAAGCTGGGCCGCCCTATTACGGTTCGAGAGAACCGGCAATGGAAGCCGGCGGTTGCTTACTGCCGATACGCTGACGACTTTGTCGTGATCGTAAAAGGGACCAAAGCTCAAGCAGAGGAAATCCGCGAGGAATGTCGCGCCTTTCTGGAAGGCAAGCTGAAATTGATGCTGAATATGGAGAAAACCCATATCACCCACGTCAATGACGGCTTCGTCTTTCTGGGGCACAGGATCATTCGCAAGCGAGGGTCGCACGGGCGCATGTCCGTCGTCACAACGATACCCAAGGAAAAGGCGAAGGGGTTTGTTCGCAGGCTCACTGAAACCCTTTCCGGCAATCATAGTGTCAGCACGGTCGACATGATCGCCGGCCTGAACCGTCAACTGGCGGGATGGTCAGCGTTCTACAAGTTCACCGACTTCACCGCGCACGTATTCCGGCGCATCGACCATGTCGTATTCTGGAAAATGGCGCATTGGCTGGGGCACAAATACCGATCTCGCATCAAACCTTTGATGCGGAAATGGTACCGAACCCCGGAACCGGGCAAGGCGAAAACCTGGCTCGTGTTTGGTCGGAATGAACGCGGCGGGACCGACGGAGAAGCACTTTACCGGCTTGTCTCAAGCCCGAAGGCGCAGTTCCGGTGGCGCAATCCGGAGGAAAATCCATACATCCTCCGAAAGGAAGCCCGCAGCACTGTCACCTCGCACTATCATGATATTGCTATGGCCATGGGCCAAGCTTGAACAGAGAGCCGTATGCGCTGAAAGGTGCACGTACGGTTCGGGGAGGAGAAGCGCGCTCGCGCTTCTTACTCCACTCAAGATCACTGGCTGGGGGTGGTACTATCTCTCCACCGTGCTCGACGACTTCTCGCGCTACATCGTGGCCTGGAAGCTGTGTGCTACCATGGGCGCCGAGGACGTGACTGCCACGCTTGACCTGGCGCTCTCGGCCGCG
>DASRAF010000158.1:0-4127 GCA_035638295.1 Pseudolabrys sp. | reverse complement strand
CTGCTGCGCGATGTAGTCAGTAATGGCGAGCAGCTCGAAGGCCGCCAACGGCCCGACGATTGTGTCGACCTTGTCGCGCTCGATCAGTTCCTGCGCTTTCGTCTTTGTGCCTGCGGGGTTGCCGCCGGTGTCCGCGGAGATAAATTCGATCTTACGGCCACCGAACGTGTAGTTCTTCTCTTTCAGGTACGTGACGATGCCCTGTTCCATCTGGATGCCGCCCTGAGCGAGCGGACCGGTCTTGACCGTCAGCAGACCGAGCTTGAACGGCGCGGCCTGCGCGATGGCGGGCATCGGGAAATTGAACGCGGCCGCGGCAGCGCCTGCCGCCGTTCCGGCCATGAACTTGCGACGCGTGACTTTGCGAGACATTAGATCTCCTCCCATTTTGATTGGCCTTGCCGACCCATGTAATCGGTCGATCGGGCCTTATTTGCATCAAGGCGATGTCAGTCAGAGCGCCCACGCCCCACCATGGCACACCAAGTTGCAGCCATCATCGGCAAGCCGTTCGGTGAAGTAAAGCCCGTGGGCAATGTGTCGTTGCCGCTGTGGTGGGCAGGCAATTCCGCGGCGCGGGGGCGCTAGATGCCGAGATAGCTCGACTTGATCTCGTCGTTGGCGCGGAGCTCTTCGGGTTTCGCCGAATAAACCACCTGGCCCTTGCTCATCACATGCACGTAATCGACGAGCTTGAGTGCAAGATTGGCATTCTGCTCCACAAGCAGGATGGAGAGGCCTTCCTTCTTCAGGGTGCCGATCGCTTCCCAAAGGCCCTGGATGATGATCGGCGCAAGTCCCTCGGACGGCTCGTCCATGATCAGACAGTCAGGGTTGGTCATCAACGCCCGGCCAATCGCCAGCATTTGCTGTTCGCCGCCGGACAATGTCTTCGCCCGCTGGAAGCGGCGCTCGTGCAGTCGCGGAAATAATTTGTAGACGCGCTCGAGATTCCACTTGTGCCGTTCGGGGCTGCGTTCAGCGACCAGGAGATTTTCCTCAACGCCGAGTGTCGGAAACACGCGACGGCCCTGTGGCACAAGTCCCATTCCGCCACGTACGGTTTCGAACGATGCCTTGTGCGTGATGTCTTCGCCTTTGAACACGACCTTGCCGCGCCGTGGCGGGTTGAAGCCGACAATCGAATTCACCAACGTGGTCTTGCCGACCCCGTTGCGTCCAAGCAGACCGAGGATCTGGCCTTGTTCGAGCTGCAGCGAGAGGCCTTGCAGCACGTAGGCTTCGCCGTAGTAGGTGTGAACGTCCCGGACGTCGAGAATGGCCATGGCGTTACTCGGTCCCCAGGTAGATTTCCTGCACGCGACGGCTTTGTTTGATGTCCTCGGGCGAGCCTGATTCCAGAATCTCACCGAAGTGCAGAACCGATATCTCGTCGGCGACGTCGAACACCACGTCCATGTCGTGTTCGATCAGCAGGATCGCGAGCTTCGGATCGAGCTTCATCAGAAATTCGGTCATTTCAGTCGATTCGCCCGACGAAAGCCCGGCGGCCGGTTCATCGAGCAACAGGATCTTCGGATCGCTGGCAAGGCCGAGGACAATTTCAAGCTGGCGCTGCTCGCCGTGCGACAGGTTCCTGACTTCGACATCCTTGCGATCGAGGAAGGCCGCCTGTTCGAGGAGGTGATGGGCCTTCTCGTAGACGTCCTTGTAGGAGGACAGAAGGCGCCACATGACGAACTTTGAGGGGCGCAGACCCTCGATCGCGAGGAGAACGTTGTCGAGAACGGTAAGGCCCGGAAACAGGCTGGTGATCTGGAACGTGCGCGCCATGCCCATCGCCGTGCGACGGTGGCTCGGCCATTTGGTGACATCCTGGCCGAACAGCAGCACCTGTCCGGATGTGACCGGGTAAATGCCGGTGATCAGATTGAACAGCGTGGTCTTGCCGGCGCCATTCGGACCGATGATGGCCTTGCGGTCGCCGGGCTGGATTTTGAACGTGACACTGCGCGTGGCCTGCAGACCGCCAAAGCTCTTGCACAGCCCCCTGAGCTCGAGCACCGGGATCTCGCCGCCGTTTGCCTGGGTCTCAGTGCTCACGCGTGCCTCGAATGTCCTGAAAATATGCCGGGGCTCTTGGCGAGCCCCGGCGGTTTCACGTTACTCGCAGAACTTGCAGGGCGGGAAGTCGCGATCATAGACCGGCTGCGCCAGGAACTTGTCCTTTCCGTAGGTCCAGAACTGACTGACCTTCGGATAGGTCTTGATTACGGTGTTCCAGAGCTCGTCCTTGTCGTAACCGAACACCTTCTTCTTCTCGACCTTCTTGATGTAGACGTTCTCGATCGGGTTGCGGTTTTCGTCGAGCTCGACCGGTCCACGTGGCGCATCGAGCTTGATGCTCGCCATGATCTTGATGAACTCCTCAGGACCAGGATATTTGCCGCCCGCTTTCTTGATCGCCTCGTCGAGCCACATCGCAGTGGTGTAGTTATTTTCCGAATAGTAGCCCGGGACCTTGCCGTACTTGGCGCGGTAGGCTTTGACGAACTCCTGGTTTCTCGGCGTATCGATTGCGGCGCTGTAGTGCAGTGCCGACACGTCGCCGATCACCTCATCGCCCATGAACGGCAGAACGAACTCGTCATAGCTGACGCCGCTGCCGAGGATCGGCTTCTTGACGCCGGCGCCGCGCAGCTGTTTCGGGAACTGCAACGCCATGGGTCCGACCATGGTGGTGAAAATCGCGTCCGCATCGGCCTTGAAGGTCGGGATGTAAGGCCCGAAATCCTTCGTGCCGAGCGGCGGCCAGATCTTCTGCACGACCTTGCCGCCGCAATCCTCGAACACTTTCTGGAATCCGCCAGCCGTTTCGTAGCCGAACGCATAGTCGGCGGCGATCACGATGACTTTCTTGAAGCCATTGTCGCAGGCCCATTGTCCCAGCGGCTGGTGCGGGAGGGATGAGGTCCAGCTTGTGCGCACGAAGTACGGATACTTGCTGAGCTGGCGCTGCGTCAGGTCGTCGGCTGAGGAGACCGAAGAGATGTACAGCGTCTTTTCCGACGTGCTGATCGGCGCCAGGGCATAGCCGGTTGAAGCGAGCAACCCGCCGATGAACATGTGCACCTTGTCTTGCAGGATCAGCTTCTTGGCTTTGGTGACGCCGGCGTCGGGCTTGCCCTGATCGTCCTCGACGATGAACTTCACATCCATGCCGCCGAGCTTGCCGCCATGTTCGACAAGGTACATCTGGAAGCCATCGACCATGTCTTTGCCGACCTGCGCGAAGATGCCCGTCACCGGCGAGATGTAGCCGATGCGCAGTTCTTCGGAGCTGGCAGGGGCGGCCAGCCCGAGGCCGAGGGCAAGACAACTGCCCATTAGCACTATGTGGAGTCTTGTCGTCATTGTTATTCCTCCCGTGTTGTCGTTCCTGATGCGGGTCAGGAAGGATTCGTAGCGAGTTTCTTCACACCTTCATCTTTGCTTTCGGGCTTGAGACGTTGCCTTGCGCGTGTGAGCAAGCCCATCAATCCCATTGGCAGATAGAGTATTGTAAGCACGTAGACGCCCCCGAGCACGTACTGCCACCACGGAACCAGCGTGCTCAGATATTCGCGCAGACCGAACACGATGGCGGTACCGATGGTGGCGCCGACCAGCGTTCCTGCGCCCCCAAGCACGACCATCAGCAGCGAGTCGACGGACGTCGTGAGCACCACGGTTTCCGGGCTGACGTGGCCATTGGTATGCGCCCACAACACGCCGGAAAGTCCGCCGAAGCCGCCGGCGATGATGAAGACGATGTATTTGTGCAGCCAAGTGTTGTAGCCGAGAATTTGCATGCGCAATTCGCGCTCGCGGATGCCGGCAAGGCTTTGCCCGAACGGAGAGCGTACCAGCACATACATTAGCACCATCGACACGACGAAGAACGCGAACACCAGATAGAAGAACGTGACCTCATTGGTCAGGTCGAGGCCGAAATTCGGGCGGCCGGTCATGTTGATGCCGTTGTCGCCGCCGGTGAGCGAATTCCAGCGATAGGCAAGACCCCAGACGCACTGTCCGAGCGCGAGCGTGATCATCAGGAAGTAGACGCCGCCGGCGCGGATCGCGAACAGTCCGAACACCGCCGCCAGTGCCGCGCCAAGCAGTAT
>DASRAF010000157.1:0-3095 GCA_035638295.1 Pseudolabrys sp. | reverse complement strand
TTCCGCGAAGACGCGCGGGACGCCGGCGAGCGCATCGCCCCCTTCGCTCCACGGGCATTAACCCGCTTCATCGCTAATACGAGGCAGTCCGCCCCTCTCCGACGCATCGGTACTTTCGACCTTGCGGTTGTAGCCGCTTTGTGTCTTTTCCCTTGGCATCGCCGGCCAGGTTCTCACGTTCCATACGAAAGCCTGGTCGAGCTTCGCGCCGCCTACATGCCGGATGTCGCTCGGGCAGTCTCAGGAATCCCCCGAGCTGATCCCGGAGGAAGGGTCACCCCCCGGTTTTGACATCGCCTAATCCGCTTTCGACACTTCTGGAGCGGTTCGCTTGCGCTCGCCTCGCTCAATCATGCCTGCCGGGGTCATGCCCCGACGTTTCCGCAACGTTCACCACCATCGCTTTTGACGACAGCAGCTTGCGGTGGCTTGAGATCAGCACCTGATTGCCGAACTCGAAGGGCCCTCCTCCATCTCTCATACAGTTGCGCATTGCCGTGTGGACGGGCAATGCTCGTCACAAGACCCGGAGCCGACATTGACAGTTTGCCGGATTGCAAGCATCAAAGGCACAACCCTTGGCACGCGTCACCGTTGCTGCATCACTCTGCCTTAATCCCGGAGTCTTTGATGATCGGCCACCATTTCTCGGCGTCGGCCTTCACGAGCGCGCCGAGCGGCGACCCCAAATCGGAGCCGCCGGATGTTTGGCGATGCTATGGTGCCTCAGTCGCTCCAGTCGCTCCAGTGCTTCCCGCCGCAGCGGAAATGTTCCTGGGTGCTTGGCAACATGGAATAGTGGGTGAGTATCCAGTCAACTTGTACTTATAGGCACCCTGGGTTTTCCCGAAGACTGTGCTAAGTTCTCCGGCGGTGTACAGATTCCCGTTGGTGTCGACGCCGAGAAGGTGTCCGATGTTGGAAGTGCCCGTCTGACCCACCCGGCCTCCTTTGGGAACGGTCTTAACCGTGCCGAGGATCTCAAGCGTCCTGCGGTTTAGGATCCAGGCGTCAGGCGTTCCTCCGACATATAAAAACCGCTGGCCAGGGTCAGGTGAAAAAGCGAGCCCTCTTACCTGGAGATCTGCCAAATCGGGGCCTACAAACTGTTCTGTGAGGAATTTGCCGTCGGGTGTAAACACTTGGACGCGTTTGTTTCCACGATCAGCGGCATACAATAGCTGATCGTTTGAAACTTTTACGTCATGCATAGGTGATCCGAACTGCTGCAGAACTTCTGAAACGGCAGTCCACGGGTCTTGCTTAAGGGCAGCGCGTGCTGGGCGCCGGTCCATATCGAGCGGTGTGTGGCCATACGCGCCCCACATGCGAATGAACTCTCCCGTATTTGCGTTGAACACGATGATGCGGCTATTCCCGTAGCCATCAGAGACATAGACTTCGTTATTCTTAGTATTGACGAAAATATCTGTTGCACCCTTGAGGATATGGGTGCTGTTGCTGCCCGTTTGGCCACTCTGGCCAATGGCCATCACGAATTTACCGTCGTTGGTAAACTTCAGAATTTGGTTGTCGTTCGGAAGATCGGCGGGGTTGTTCGATTTGCCATCCGCATTCCCCTGAATCCACACAAATCCATTGTCATCCACGAAGAGTCCATGCTCATTCGATGGCCATTGATACCCCGCGCCGCTTTGGCCTCCCCAACCCTGAATGAAATTCCCCGCTTGGTCGAATTCCATGACGGGCGGCGCGGCGGATGCTTGATCCTCTTTGGGAAGCCTGCGCGGGCGACTAAGGATCCATACGTTGCCCTTGTTGTCGCCGACAACGGCAGAGCCAAACCCCACCTTCCACTTTGACGGAATCTTGGGCCAGTCGGGGTCTATTTGGAATTGAGGCACACCCCCTTCTCCCCAATGGGGAGCTTCCAAAGATGCGACCTGAGCGGTCGCTGGCTTGAATGCATGCGGGATTCCCCACAGCAAAGTCACCGCCGCCAATGCAAAATTGATTAAACGATTGCCCTTCATAGGTCCTCTCCTTTTAGCCAACATTTCGAGAGCGATTATAATCCGGTTTGGCGACACCTGCCGTAAGGCCGGCTTCGACTGCACCGGGTGTAGGACTGCTGCTCCGAGCCTAACTGAGGGTCATGGCCGCACGCCCGGACTTCGCGACGGATCTTCGTGCGATGCGCAAGCGCCACTACTTGGGCACAAATCTGGCACAGCGGGCAGCGACACTCAACGATTTACAGCGACATCTAGCGATGCTAGATTCCTGAAATCGTTAGATTCATCAATTAAATCAGTGTGTTAGATCCCCCCTCCGAAGGCAAAGGTCAGAGGTTCGACTTGGTCCCAGCGCAGGTCGCAGACCTCGGATGCCCGTAGCCCGTGCCGAGCTTTCGGGCTTTCAGGCGTCCTGATAGCGTTCGCGTCGCCAAAATCCACACCACAAGCCCTGAATCATCAAGGAGGGAGATAGTCATGAAGACAAGTATGTTTGCGGCCTTATTGCTTGCGTCGACGTTTATCGCGGGCGGCGCGGCCGCGCAGCCGGCCCCGTTCAACGCGACCGGCGTAACCATGGGGCACTGGCACATCATCTCCAATAACGTCGATGCCAACAAGAAGCTCTTCCTCGCCATGGGCGCCAAGATGTTCGACGTCGGTGGCAATCCCCTGATGATGTTCCCGGGCGTCTACATCAACCTCAACCTCGGCCAGGAGAAGGGCGAGGGCGGCACCGTGGGTTCGGTCGTCAATCACGTCGGCTTCATCGTCAACAACGTGCAGGAGCAGGTCGCGAAGTGGAAGGCTGCCGGCGTGACGGTGCTGCCGGGCACCAACAACCGGCCGGACCAAGCCTTCGTGGTGACGCCCGATGGCGTGCGCATCGAAATCTTGGAGGACAAGACGCAGACCGTGCCGGTGAAAAACGAGCACGTCCACCTGTTCGTGCCGGAAAGCGATATCCCGAAGGCGCAGGCTTGGTACGCCAAGACCTTCGGCGGCACTGCCGGCACTCGCAATAATGCCGCGGTGGTGGACGGCATTCCGGGCGTGCAGATTCGCTTCGCCAAGGCCGATACCGCCCAAGCGCCGACCCGCCATCGCATCCTCGATCAC
>DASRAF010000156.1:0-4705 GCA_035638295.1 Pseudolabrys sp. | reverse complement strand
CTCATCGTCTCTGCCGCCTTCCTCGTGATGCAGTCAAATGCTCAGTCAGCGTCACAGACAGCGACAATTCTTAAAACCCTCGGCCCGCGATCGGACACCGTCATTGAGCGTCTCTCGCTTCTCAATCGGCTTCCTGCAGATGAATGGCGCTTCCATGAAGGCGACATCACCCACGGCGAATCTGCTGATCTCGATGATTCAGCATGGGAGGTCATCAAAGGCCCCAGAGGGATATCGGAAGATGCGGTTTGGTTGCGTCGAACGATTGAGATCCCGAAAAACCTGAATGGATACGACCTGACTGGGGCTCGCATCTGGTTTTCATTCCGCGCCGACGCGAACGGCCCGGTGCCGGAGATCATCTACTTCAACGGGCGTCGTGTCGCGTTGGGCGATGATCTTGAGCCCATCGTCCTCTTCGACAACTCGAGGCCCGGCGACAAAGTCCTGATTGCCGTCAAACTGCTGCGCACCGTCGATAGGAAGACATTTGTGGGATCAGAGTTGAAGATTGATTTTGCCGAGAATCGACCAAGCCCGGAAGATATACGAACCGAGATCCTGTCTACCGCATTGTTGATTCCTGCGATCTCCAAAGACGTACCGGCCGACACTGCGACGCTCGAAAAAGCAATTAACGCGATTGATATCGAGGCGCTCGATGCTGGTTATCAGACAAAATTCGACGCATCGCTGAAGGAATCACGATCCGCCCTCGAATCTCTCAAGCCCCTCATGAAGCAGGCATCCCTGCACGTCACCGGCAATTCCCACATTGACGCAGCATGGCTCTGGCCCTGGACCGAAACAGTTGACGTAGTCAAACGCACCTTCGGTACGGCGCTGCAGCTGATGAGCGAATATCCCGAATACACATATACCCAGTCGGCGGCGCAGTACTACGACTGGATCGCAACCAAATACCCGGCGATAAATGAGCAGATCAAGCAGCGTATCAGGGAGGGTCGCTGGGAGATCGTCGGGGGCATGTGGGTCGAGCCTGACCTGAATATGCCCGACGGCGAGGCGCTGGTGCGCTCGATCCTCATCGGCAAGCGATGGTTCCAGAAGGAATATGGCGTCGATGTGCGCATCGGCTGGAATCCCGATTCCTTCGGATACACGTGGCAATTGCCGCAGATCTACAAACGCTCTGGAATTGACTACTTCGTCACGCAGAAAACTGCATGGAATGATACCAATCAGTTCCCTTTTAAGCTCTTCTGGTGGGAATCTCCCGACGGCAGCAAGGTCCTCACCTACTTCCCACACGACTACGCCAATCGCAACCTTGATCCGGTACGTCTCAGCCGTGATTTCGCAACCGCGCGCGAACGCGCGCCTGGCTTGACCGAAATGATGGACCTCTATGGCATCGGCGACCACGGCGGCGGACCAACCCGCGCCATCCTCGATGAAGGCATGCACTGGATGGAGCCCGACAAGATCGTGCCAACGATGAAGTTTGGCACTGCACAAAGCTTCTTCGCCGACGTCGAAAAGAACGTTGTTTCCGACTCTCGAACCTGGGACTACGACTCCATCGCCAAAGGCTACACCCCCCCGTCAAATCCACCCGAAACAAAGATCGCGATTCCTACCTGGAAGAGCGAGCTCTACTTTGAGTATCACCGTGGCGTGATGACCACGCAGGCAGCTCACAAGCGCAACATGCGCAACAGCGAAGAGTGGGTGCTCAATGCCGAGAAAGTCGCATCCCTGGCATGGCTCGAGGGCGACAAGTACCCGGGCGATGAGCTGACGGATGCATGGAAGAAGGTCACCTTTAACGATTTCCATGATCTTGCCGCCGGCTCCGGTATCGGGATCATTTACAAAGAGGCTCAAAAGGACTACGACCAGGTGCGCTGGGCTACCAGCGAGATTTCGCAACACGCAATCAAAAAGCTGTCCGCCCGCATTGATACACAAGTACCTGGCGGGATCCCGATCCTTGTCTTCAATCCTCTGGCCTGGGAACGCTCCGGAACCGTAATCGTCAACGTGCAGATGCCGACAGTAACCGCCAGCGTCTCTGTGCTTGATGCGGCAAACCACGTTGTTCCCTCGCAGACCTTGGAGAGCGATGCAAAGACGCATACCTTCAAGCTCCTTCTCTCAGTCGAGAATGTGCCTTCGATGGGTTACAAGGTATTGCGCGTCGTTCCCGGCGCGAAGCCTTTTCCGAGTGACCTCAAAGCCGAAGGATTAACGCTCGAAAATACGAATCTCAGAGTCATCGTCGATGCACAAAGCGGCTGCATCACCAGCCTCTACGACAAGAAGGCGAAATTCGAAGCCCTCGCGTCGGGCGCTTGCGGCAACCAGTTGCAGACCTTCAAGGATGTGCCCGAGCAATACGACGCATGGAACATCGATCCAGGCACCCTCGATACCTTCACGCCGATCGAAAAGGCAGACTCCGTTGAGCTAATTGCCAAAGGACCACTTCGCAGCGCAATCCGTGTGACGCGAACCTTCCAGAATTCCAAATTCGTCCAGGAGATTGCCCTGTTCGCCGGGGCGGACCAGGTTGAAATCGTTAACGATTTCGATTGGCATGAAACACACGTGCTTCTCAAAGCCGCCTTTCCCCTCGCGGCAACCGGCAACAAGGCGACCTACGAAATCCCCTACGGCGTTATCGAGCGGCCCACTACGCGCAACAACAGCTGGGAAAAAGCGCAGTTCGAAGTGCCTGCTCTGCGCTGGGCCGACCTTGGCGATGGCCAACATGGCTTTGGCCTGCTGAACAACTCCAAGTACGGCTACGACGCCAAAGACAATGTCTTGCGCCTCTCGCTGCTTCGATCCCCTGTGTCGCCGGATCCCGAGGCCGACCGCGGTCACCACCATTTCACATACGCTCTATATCCGCACAGCGGCGACTGGAAAAGTGCTCTGACGGTTCGTCACGGGTATGAATACAACTACACGCTGTCCGCACTCCAGGTGCAACCGCACACCGGCGGTCTTCCCGCCGCGTACGCATATGTAACTGCAAAACCGGAGAACGTCGTACTCACCGCGCTGAAAAAGGCCGAAGATGAGAATGCTTTGATCTTGCGTTTCTACGAGTGGGCTGGGAAATCAAGCGACATTCAAATCCACGTCCCCAAAGGCGCCACCGGAGCGACGCTCACGAACCTGATGGAAAAGCCAGAGGGCATTGCGCTTCAGGTTTCAAACGACACTGTTACTGCTCCGATCCATCCATACGAAATCTTGACGGTTCGTGTGGATTATCAGCATAAGCAATGATAGAGAGTTGCTGGCCGGGTTCAGACAGCCGAGGGCGAGCATCATCCGATTGTGGTCTAGGCCGATCAGTCGTATGGGGGCAGATGCGTTCGCATCATAAACAGCGACGCCGATGTTCGAGCCACTGTGTGGGAGCTTCAGACGCCTCCCATGTGGCACCGGCCGTGCTCGACGGCGCCTCGCGGGAAGAGGCGGCCACGATCGGTGGCATGGATCGTCAGACGCTGCGGGGCTGGGTGATCCGGTTCAACGAGCAGGGAGCGGACGGTCTCATCAATATCCCTTCTCCGGGAGTGCCGCCCAAGCTCAACTCCAGGCACAAGGCCTTTCTCGCCCGAATCGTAGAGGAGGGTCCGATCCCTGCGATCCATGGTGTGGTGCGCTGGCGGGCGTGCGATCTGATCATGCGGCTGTATGAGGAGTTCGGACTCTCGGTGTCGGACGATACGATCTATCGCGCTCTCAAGAAATTGGGCTTCTCGCATATGAGCGCCCGGCCTAAGGCCTACAAGCAGAATCCTGAGGCCATGGACGCGTTCAAAAAAACTTCGCGGAGCGTGTGGAGGAAATCCGCGCGAAGCTTGCACCCGACATACCGGTAGAGGTCTGGTTCCAAGATGAGATGCGGGTGGGTCAAAAGAACAAGCTGACCTACCGCTGGGCCAGGAAAGGTTCACGCCCCCGTGCCGCCCACGATCAACGGACCCAATCGACCTACCTGTTCGGTGCGGTTTGCCCCGACCGCGGAGCCGGCGCCGCCCTCGTGCTACCGGCCTGCAACACCGAAGCTATGCAGCTTCACCTCGATGAGATCGCAACCAAAATCACTCCGGGCGCTCACGCTATTCTCCTCCTCGATCAAGCCGGCTGGCATGGCGCCAAGGCCCTCCAGGTTCCAAACAACATCTCGCTCTTACAGCTCCCGCCACGCGCACCCGAACTCAACGGCCAAGAAAATATCTGGCAATTCATGCGGCAGAACTGGTTGTCGAACCGAATTTTCCAATCCTTCGACGATATCGTCGATCACTGCTGCTACGCTTGGAACACGCTCATCGATCGGCCGTGGAAAATCATGTCAATCGCCCGCCGCGATTGGGCAGCCGCAGGTCACTCAATCTGAGGATTGGTATTACTGGGGCGGACGCGCCTCAAAGCTAGTCAGTCCGTATGTAGGGCTGGTCAGATCGTATTTGTAAAGTGCGACCGCGCAGTCATCGCGCAAACGGTCAAGATCGTGTCGCCATTTCTCGTTGGTGCTGATCGCGTCGCGGTTTCTGGAGAGTTCCAGCACACCCGAGCAGATGCTTTGAAGCGACATTGGTTGGCGTGACATCCAGGCCTCGGCTGCAATGAAACTCAGCAAGAAGCAGAGGCTGATCAGGAAGGCACCGCTGACCATCGTGATCCAGCCTGCGAGGCCTGAAGGAGCAGTTGGCATCCT
>DASRAF010000155.1:0-4561 GCA_035638295.1 Pseudolabrys sp. | reverse complement strand
GTTGCCGCCAACCGTACGGGTGAGTGAGTTGCCGGAAATGATTCAAGCGATCATGTATTTCGGGATCGGCTTTCTTTTCGCATCCCTGATCGGACTAGCGGTAATCCCCCTGGTGCACGCGCGCGCGGTGCGGCTCACCTTAAAGCGCGTCGAAAATTCGATCCCGCAGTCGATGGCTGAAATCCAGGCCGACAAGGATCTTTTGCGCGCGGAATTCGCAATGCAGGCGCGTCGTCTCGAGATGGACGTGGAGCAACTCAAGGACAAAGCCGCGAACCAGTTTGCCGAGCTCGGCAGGAAGACCGACGTCATCAATCGCCTCAAGATCCAGCACGAGGCGCAGAACGTGGAAACCGTTGCGCTCAAGACCGAACTCGAGGCGTTGAAGAAGGAGTTCGGCCGCAGGGATGCGACCATGCCGGCCGTCGCCTACCAGCGTCACGATCCCGACGCGGTCTCGCTCGTGCCGAAGGATTGGCCGCGCTCCGAGCCGTCACATGCGCAGATCGAGCTTCCGCAAGCCGCAATGCTGGATATTGCGCAGCTCCATGAAAGCGAAGTCGTCTCGCTGGTCGTGCCGCGGACGAACGAAGAAACAGCGGGGGACGGGAGGCCGCGTGGTCCGGATGCGGCCCACGGATCATCCGATCAACCCATCGAGCTACCGCGCGCACCGTCGGGCACGGCCTCCGTCGCGGAGTCGCCCATCCAGATTTCTCACGACGATCAGGTCGCGCATAAGACGCCATCGGCCCGTCGGAGGGTGTCGCGCAATGTTGCGCGCCTTGCCATTGCCGGAGTGCTAGGCGCCGGAGCTGCGATCGGCTGGCGCACTTACGGTGACCAGATTGGCGACAAGATCAATTCCTGGGCGAAGCCGGTTGATCGTTTGCTGTTCGCTTCGTCCGCAAAATCACCGGCGCCTGCAGTGTCGGAGGCGTCGAAGCCATCCGAGATGGCCAAACAGATCGCTGCGGCGAGCGGCGTCTCCCAAGTACGCAACCCGGCCGCGGTCGCAAAGGCGGACAACAGCGGTGCACCACCGCCGGCCGCCGACCCGAATCCGAAAGAAGAAGCGCGGGCGATCGAACCGGCCAAAGCAGCGCAGACCGCCGACAGCAAAGAGACGGCTCAAGCGCCCAACGCGCAATCTAACGCCGCTCCGACACCGCAAGTGGCAGAGCGCGAGGCCAATCAGAAGGTCGCGTCGGTTGCGCCGGAGACCCGGCCAACGCAGCCATACCCCGAGACCAGACCGACCACGATTGCTGGCTGGGCACTAATTGAAGTCATCGACGGCATGGCGGTCGTGCAGGGGCCGAACGGTGTCTGGCGCGTGAGACACGGCGATACGGTGCCCGGCGTCGGTAGAGTTGATTCAATCGTGCGCTGGGGCAACCGCTGGATCGTCGCGACCAGCAAGGGTTTGATTTCCACGCCGTAGAACTTGCGTCCTTGCAAAAGAAAAAGACCGGAGCGTTTCCGCCCCGGTCTTTTTGATTTTGTAGGTGTCGTCTACTGCAGATCGAGGGGCTGATAGCGTCCGTTGTCGTCGATCTGCGTACCCCACACCTTGTGCACGCCTTGGTGCTCGGATCGCCCGTAGCTCACAGGCGTTCCGAGACCGATATCCAGGTCGCGGAGATTCTCGAGAGTCGTCACGAGTTTCTCGGTGTCGAGGTCGGCGCCGTTGCGCCGCAAGGCTGTGATTAGCACGTTGGCCGCCACATAGCCTTCGAGTGACACGTAATCCGGTTGTTCGCCCGGGAAATATTTGGCGAGCGCCGCTTTGTAGTCGAGCACCAGCGACGAATGGCCGTCGAGTGCAGGCACGACCTGCGTCACAATAACGCCGTTCGCAAACCGCTTCCCGAGAAGCATCAGCTCATTGGCAAGCGCGGTGCTGCCGACGAACGAAACACTCGTATAGATCATGCCCGGGAAGAGATCCCGTGTCTTCTCGATGAATTTCGCCGCGGCACGATAGGTCGGCACCATGATCACGGCTCTTATCGGAACACGGCTCTTGCGCAGCTGATCGACGGCTTCGTCGACGTCGACGGTGTTGCGCTGATAGTGGAGGCGCAGAATTGCGTTCTCGTCTCCGCCGAGAGCACGAATGGCTTTCGCTACGCCGCTGAAACCGGCGTCACCGTAGGCGTCCTGCTGCGCGAAGACCGCAATCTGGCTCGGCTTCAGTCGCTTCACCTTCACCAGATATTGAACAGTGGCAGCGGTTTCTTCGGCGTAGCTCGCGCGATAGTTGAACACGTAACGGTCTGGCGGATCGCTCCGGAGGAGGCCGGCGCCAGTGAACGCACCGAAGAAGATCATCTTGCGATCGAGTGCATAGGGCAGGGCAACGGCCGCCGTCGGCGTACCGACATTGCCGACAACGGCGAACACCTGGTCCTTCTCGTAGAGGCGCTTCATCGTCTCGGCAGTGCGAGCGGGCTCATAGCCGTCGTCCGCCGCGATGAGCTTGAGTTGGCGGCCATTCACGCCGCCGCGGGCGTTCGCCGCGTTAAATGCAGCTTCAATGCCCAGCCGCATATTCTGGCCGAGCTCTTTGGCTGCACCGCTGAACGGCGCGGAGATTCCAAAACGGATTTCATTGTCGGTGATACCGCGAACCATGACCTTCGGACCCGAGGGTTCCTGGCCGAGCGGTTGTCCGGGCGAGGACAAAGAGAGTTGCTGCCCGCCGGAAGACGCCTGCGCGACAGTGGTCGGTGCGGGCTGTGCGACTGCGGCAGGTGCCGGCTGGACACTAGCGGCAGGCGCTTGCGCGACGGGGGCGGGGACGGGTGCCGCCACAGAGGCCGACGCGGTGCGCGTTTGCGAAGCGGCCGACTCGTTTGCGATGCTCGCCGTCAGCAGATCGGTTGATTTTGAAGAACTGAACAGTCGTGACGTTGCATCGACCACCGCGTGTGCGCCTTGCGATATCGGACGCGCGAAGATGAGGACCAGCGCTACGACAGCCGCGAATGTGACAACAAGTGCAACACGTCCGATCAAGGCCGATGGTCCATCTTCCAGGCGGTGGGGCGGTGGCGGTGGCTCCGGGACAGGCTCTGGCCAGGACGGAAAATCGGACGCTGCGCGTCTCTCCGTACTGGGAGTCCGGGGCGATGGCACCGTGGGCGCTGAAGGAACGTAGGGTCGTTGTTCGCTTGTGGCGGGGGGCTGCTCGCGAAATCGCTTGGGAGCAAACCTACTATAATCGGGAGACTCGTCGTCACGGGTTGGGCCACTCATGTTCGCCTCTTACGCGCTACTTGGGCTGGTTTTTTCTACTGTCATTACGGCCAGCGATGCTTTGGCACTGCCAGGGATGCTGAGACGTTTCAAAAACACTACCATATTAGTTCCATTAGTCTCGGTAGTAACGTACCGCGAGCGCCCTCGGTGCCAAATCGGGACACGGCGAAAAGCCCGACAAATAAGGGTTTTTGTGATGGTCGCTTCATGCAGCCTCCCCACGACGTTGATTATTTTTTTACTTACTGGCTTCTGAACTTGCTTGACATTTGCGGGGAGCGACGAGCAATGGCTTTCCCGCACAAAATCAGGCGACCAGATCGAGCCTAAGCTGCCGCTTTCTTGCTTTCGACCTGCGGCGGCACGCGAAACGCGATCGCGATCCTGTTCCAGCTATTGATGGCAATCGCGGCGGCAGTGAGGTCAACGATCTCCTTTTCGGAGAATTCCTGACGCGCGGCTTCGAAAACGTCATCGGGTATGTGCCCTTGCGTCACCAGCGTGACGGCCTCGACCCAGGCCAGCGCGGCCCGCTCGCGCGCGCTGTAGACCGCCGTTTCGCGCCAGGCGTTGAGCAGATGCATGCGCTCGTCGGTTTCGCCGAGCTTGCGCGCGTCGCGCGTGTGCATCGCGAGACAATAGGCGCAGCCGTTGATTTGCGAGACGCGGATCTTGATCAGTTCGCGCAGTTTCGCGTCGAGACCAGACTTGTCGACGTACGATTGAAGTGCCGCGACGGCCTGATATGCGGCCGGATTCACTTTGGTGACATCAATGCGCTGCATGGAAAATTCGCGATGTTGGCCCGTCATCTTCAGCCAAATATCAACGCAGAAAATGCCGGGAGTCTGACGGCTTCGTGACCATCGCGTGGATATGGAACGGCGGCGTCCGCAGGCTGTTGTTGGTGTAATCGGCGCAGAAATGTGCGGCGATCTGCAAATTGCGCTACATCAAACTTTGGGCACCTCTTTCGGCGCCCCCAGCGGTCCCGACGAGCGGCCCCAAGTCGTCGCCAAGTCGCCCCAGTCATCCCCTGCCAGTCAAAATCCTGTTGAGAGGCCATGTAATTTTCGTTGCAACGCAAAATAAGAAATGGTGCAATGCAAAAGTCGGGAATTCGAAGAGTCCGAAATATGGCTTCCGTGAAATTTTTGCGACGACAGGCCGAAAAGTGCGCAGAGTTGGCGAAGCGCACCCACGACGAGGATAGCCGGCAGAGGTGCGAACAGTTACAGCACACCTACACTTACCTTGCCGACGTGGAAGAAGGGCAAGGTGCCGATCCCGAGCGTAG
>DASRAF010000154.1:0-18114 GCA_035638295.1 Pseudolabrys sp. | reverse complement strand
GCTCAATATCTGGGCCCGGTTCATCTACGGCCCACTGCTCGACAACCGGGTGCGGACCATTGCCGACGGGGTGAAGCCATCCGAATACGGGCGCAAGGAAGCCTTCCGAGTCCATCAGGCCCTCAAGGCGAGGGGCCCGGTGACCGTTCCGCGCGAATTCGTCTTCATGGACCGCGCTGCCATCGGGCTCGGTGCCGTGTTCCTGCACTTGGCAGCGGAGCTTAATTTCTACCGGTTGTTCAACGAGGCTATTGAGTCCTTCGCGATCAAGGACGTCGCATCGCGGCAGGCCGCCGCGCTGACTAAGGCCGGCCTCTGAGTTTCGCTTGACCCGGAGAGTTTCACCGTCATGCCCGGCTTTATGCCGGGCATGACGTCTTATTTGCAGCAAGCAAGACTTGATGGCCGGGACAAGCGCTGGCATGACGATTCCACCGGGAGCTAACTGTCCGGCGTTGCCCTTCGGCGGCAATTGCGCTAACCCCTGAGCGCCTGCCTTTTTTGAGCGATCCGGAGAACCGTCCCATGGCCGACCACGGCACCGTCGAATACGCCACCGCCACCGGCAACGACTATGCCGCGCACGAAGAAAGCTATGAGAGCTTTGTCCACTTCACGCTTGTCGGCATCCTCTATGTGGTGACGATCATGTTCGGTCTGGCAACCGGCGGTGTCATGGGTCACTGGCTGCTCGCAGCGACGATCTTCGTAATCGGTCTCCTCGGTGCCATTCCCGGCCTACTGAGCCGGGCGACGACTCCCAGCTATGTCGCCTTCGTCATCTGTTTTCTCATCTTTGCCTTCACCGGACTGTCGCCGCACTGACGAAGTTCACGGCTCGGCGGGGAGGCGAGAATGCGAGTTGCCGTACCGCGTGAAATCGATGCCGATGAGCCCCGGGTCGCGGCTACTCCGGAGACCGTCAAAAAGCTGAAATCGTTCGGCGCCGATGTCGCGGTTGCGCGCGGCGCCGGCATTGCTTCAGGCATTCCCGACAGCGAATTCGAAGCGGCGGGTGCGCAGATCGCAGATGTCGTCACAAAGGATGCCGACATCGTCCTCAAGGTACGCCGACCGGCGCCGGCAGAACTCGCCGAATACAAAAAGGGCGCGCTCGTCGTCGCCATCATGGATCCTTACGGCAACGACGCCGCTCTCAAGCAGATGGCGGATGCCGGGATTTCCGCTCTCGCCATGGAACTGATGCCGCGCATTACCCGCGCGCAGTCGATGGACGTTCTGTCGAGCCAGGCAAACCTCGCCGGCTATCGCGCGGTGATCGACGCTGCCGAAGAATACGGCCGCGCGTTGCCAATGATGATGACCGCCGCCGGCACCGTTCCAGCTGCTAAAGTGTTCGTCATGGGTGTCGGCGTAGCCGGCCTGCAGGCCATCGCCACCGCGCGCCGCCTCGGTGCGATCGTGACCGCGACCGATGTGCGCCCGGCTACAAAGGAACAGGTCGAAAGCCTCGGCGCCAAGTTCCTTGCCGTTGAAGACGAGGAGTTCAAGAACGCACAGACGGCCGGCGGCTACGCCAAGGAAATGTCCAAGGAATATCAGGCCAAACAGGCAGCACTGGTGGCCGAGCACATCAAGAAGCAGGACATCGTCATCACGACGGCGCTGATCCCGGGCCGGCCGGCACCGCGCCTCATCTCCAAGGAGATGGTCGCCTCGATGCGCCCCGGCTCGGTCATCGTCGATCTCGCGGTCGAGCGCGGCGGCAATGTCGAAGACGCGCAGGCCAACAGCGTGATCCAGGCTGGCGGCGTAAAGATCGTCGGCCACCTCAATGTGCCGGGACGGCTGGCGGCCTCGGCGTCCGCGCTTTATGCCAAGAATCTGCTGGCCTTCGTCGAAACGCTGATCGACAAGAAAGAAAAGAAGCTTGCGGTCAACTGGGACGATGAACTGGTGAAGTCGACGCTGCTGACCCGCGATGGCGCGGTCGTGAACCCGAATTTCAAACCGAAGGCATCCTGACGGAGAACGCCGATGGAGAACGTGGCAACCGCTGTCGACCCCTTCGTGTTCCGACTCTCGATCTTCGTGCTCGCCGTGTTCGTGGGCTACTTCGTAGTGTGGTCGGTGACGCCAGCGCTGCATACGCCGTTGATGTCCGTGACCAACGCCATTTCCTCGGTGATCGTTGTTGGCGCGCTGCTTGCCGTTGGTGTGGCGCTGACCGCCAACGACAACGGTCCGCTGTGGGCCCGCGCGCTCGGTTTCGTCGCGCTCGTTTTTGCGTCCGTGAATATTTTCGGCGGCTTCCTGGTCACCCAGCGCATGCTTGCGATGTACCAGAAGAAAAAGAAGTGACGACATGAGCCCGAACCTCGTCGCGCTGCTCTACCTGGTCGCCGGTATCCTGTTCATTCTGGCGCTGCGCGGCCTGTCGAGCCCGGATTCGAGCCGGCGCGGCAACCTGTTCGGCATGATCGGCATGGCCATCGCCGTGCTCACGACGCTGGGCTCGCATCCGCCGGCCAGTTCGCTCGCCTGGGGTCTCGTAATAGGCGGCATCGCCATCGGCGGGAGCATCGGCGCCGTGATCGCTCGCCGCGTACCGATGACGTCGATGCCTGAACTGGTCGCCGCCTTTCACTCTTTGGTCGGCATGGCCGCAGTTCTGGTGGCGGCCGGAGCGTTCTACGCGCCCGCAGCGTTCGATATCGGCACGCACGGCCATATCCACGGCTCAAGCCTGATCGAAATGTCGCTGGGCGTCGCGATCGGCGCGGTCACGTTCACGGGTTCAGTGATCGCCTTCCTGAAATTGTCGGGGCGCATGGGCGGCAAGCCGATCATGTTGCCGGCGCGCCATATCATCAACATCGCGCTCACCGCCGCACTGATTTTCTTCGTCTACGGTTTCTTCGTATCGCAGAGCCAGATGGATTTCTGGCTGATCACCGCCATTTCGCTTCTGCTCGGCGTGCTCATCATCATTCCGATCGGCGGCGCCGACATGCCGGTCGTGATCTCGATGCTCAATTCCTATTCGGGATGGGCCGCCGCCGGCATCGGCTTCACGCTGGGCAATTCGGCCTTGATCATTACCGGAGCGCTGGTCGGTTCGTCAGGTGCCATCCTCTCGTACATCATGTGCAAGGGGATGAACCGGTCTTTCATTTCGGTCATTCTCGGCGGGTTCGGCGGTGAGACGGCCGGTCCGGGCGGTGGCGCCGAGCAGCGGCCCGTCAAACTCGGCTCGGCCGAAGATGCCGCTTACATTCTCAAGAATTCGTCGAAGGTCATCATCGTGCCGGGCTACGGCATGGCGGTGGCGCAGGCACAGCACGCGCTGCGCGAGATGGTCGACAAGCTCAAGAAGGAAGGCGTCGAGGTGAAGTACGCCATTCACCCGGTCGCGGGCCGCATGCCCGGCCACATGAACGTGCTGCTGGCCGAAGCGAATGTGCCCTACGACGAAGTGTTCGAGCTCGAGGACATCAATTCCGAATTCGCGCAAGCCGATGTCGCCTTCGTCATCGGCGCGAACGATGTCACCAATCCCGCGGCGGAAGAAGACAAGAACTCGCCGATCTACGGTATGCCGGTACTGCAAGTGTGGAAGGGCGGCACCGTGATGTTTATCAAGCGCTCGCTGGCATCCGGCTATGCTGGAATCGACAATCCCTTGTTCTATCGCGACAACACGATGATGCTGCTCGGCGATGCGAAGAAAATGACCGAGAGCATCGTCAAAGCCATGTGATCCGCGCGCCTAGCGCGGAACAACTTTTTCCAACTGACGACCGATTTGCCGCCGGCGTTGCACGCGATCGCAATTATGTCCGCGCAATGGGCCTGACGTCGCTACTTCGCCCACGGAAACAGGACCGTCGGAAAGTCGGCCGCATAACGCCGCTCTTTCCGCTCTTCCGGAAGCGTCGGCGGCAGGCTGCCTTCGGGCTCGACGACCTTGCGGTACAGGTGCCAGGTGGCATGCCCGAGCAACGGCATCACGACGGTGAGGCCGAAAAAGAGCGGCAGCGATCCGACGACCAACAGCGCCGCCACGATCAGGCCCCAGACCATCATGGTCACGGGATTGTGGGCTACTGCGCGGATGGACGTCAGCACGGCCACCGCCGCTCCGACATCGCGATCGAGCAACAGCGGGAACGAAACCACGCTGATCGACAGCACCAGAATGGCGAAGAGCAGGCCAACTAGGTTGCCGACGAGAATGAGGTTCCATCCGGCGCGCGTGGTGAACACGTCTTCGACAAATGCCTCAATCGACGATGGCGAAGCATAACCGAAATTTGCAACATAGATTGCGTTGGCGACCGCGACCCAGATGGCGAAAATAATCAGGAGCAGAATTCCCAGCGCCGCAATGGCGCCGATCGAAGACGATTCAAACACGTTGAAAGCACGCGCGGCCGATGTGTCGAGCCCGGCTTCCCTGCGGCGGCTCAGTTCATAGAGGCCAAGCGCGGCAATCGGACCGACCAGGGCAAAGCCGCTGGCCAAAGGATAAAGCAACGGCAGGATCGAGTAGCCGAAAGCGAGCCGTGCCAGGGCAAAGCCAACAATCGGATAAATGATGCAAAGGAACATGGCGTGGGTTGGCATTGCATAGAAATCGTCGGCGCCCTTCGCCAGGGCATCCTGCAAGTCAGCCACACCGATTTTTCGGATCGCCGGTTGAGCTGGACGGCTACCGGCGCCGACCAGAATGTTTGAGTAGGCCATGCTTCACCTCCCGAGACCTTGACCCGGATGGCGTGGCGCACGGATGCAACGCACGAAGATCGGGGCGAGCAGGCTTTTTTATGTCGCGTTAGTTCCCTGACATTTTCCCGTCACTTGCGCGCCGCAGCTGAAGCGCGAGCCGGATGAACGTCGCCATCAGGGCGTGGGCCGCCTTTAAACCAGCGGTGAAGTTGCCTGAAACTTTCGAAACGCCGCCAAGGCGACGACGCTGGCCGACGGCGATCTCATGTGCTGGGAGACCGGCAGCCGCGACCCGCATCAACATTTCCAGGTTCCAGCCGTACGTCATGTCGGTCATGCCGAGGCGGCCCAGCACGTCGCGCCGGATCGCGCGAAATGGCGAGAGGTCGCTGAAACGTGCGCCGTAAACAAGGCGCAAGAGCAGGCGCCCGACATGAGCGGCGACGAGCTGTTGCGGCGTCAGGCTGCCGCGATCGCGCGCGCCGCGAACTCGCGAGCCGAGAACGAAGACGGCTTGCTCTGTAACGATCGGCGATACCAGGTCCGGAATAAACTCCACGGGATCGCTCCCGTCGCCATCGAGAAAGACCACGATGTCCGCGTCTTTGCGTATGGCAGTGATGCCCGCCTGGATCGCGCGCCCGTAACCGCGACGTGGTTCGATAATGACGCGGGCGCCTGCAGCGGTTGCTTCCTGGACGGTTCTATCCCGCGAGCCGCCATCCACTACGACAACTTCGCACACATCCTGCGCAAGCACAGAGACCACGACCCGTGCAATGGCCGCTTCCTCGTTGAGACATGGAATGACCGCCGAGATTACGGCCGGCCGGTGGCCGGTGGGCCGCGGTGCGGTGCTTTCGTGTGTGACGGTGCTCACAGGCTCCAGCGCAAGCCGCAATTGGCGCAGGCGTCGGACGGCTTGTCGGACAGCAGGGCCTTGCGGAATTCCCGATAGGCTGCTGCGTTCCAGATGTCCCGCAACGTTTGCTGGGTCGCGTCGCCCAACGTGTAGTTTTCGTAGCCGTGCTGCGAAAACGGCGCAATGCAGCACGGCAGCGCCCGGCCATTGGCCGTGAAATACATCAGCGACCACGGCCGCCGGCAGAGCGACCAGGGCAAGCCATCGTCGACTCGTTTCAAGCTCAAACCCGGCTCGGACGCTGCGCCCGACGCGCTGAAGGTGATACCAAGCGCGCGCGCAAGGTCCTCGGCTTGTTTAAGATAACCCGCTTCTTCACGCGTCAACCGCTCGAAAAGCGCCTGATCCGGTTGTGCCTTGCCGATCGTTGATTTGTCGAAGAACACGAGTCTCTGCAGATAGACTTCCCGGACGCCGATGTCTGCCGCGAGCTTCACAAAGGCCGGTAAGTCCTTCACGGTCTCCCGCAAACCGGTCAACCAGGCGGAGACTTGCGGCTTGGTGTGTCCCTCGCGCTCCTGCAGCTCGCGAAACGCGCGCACGTTACGCACAATGCGGCTAAAATAATCTCTGCCCCGGATGGCTTTAAAGCTTTCGCGGTTTGACGCATCGAGCGATACACGCAGTTCGTCGAGCCCGGCGGCGATCAGGGCGCGCCCGTTGCGTTCACTGAGGACAGTACCGTTGGTGTTGAATAAAACGAAGACGCCACGGTCCTTCAAGTATCTCACCATGCGCGGCAGGTCCGCGACTAACATCGGCTCGCCGACACCATGCAGCACAGCCCTGGCAAGATCGGGCAGCTGGTCGATAATCGACCTGAACAAGTCCCAGCTCATGTCCGCCCGCGGCTCGAGCTCCTCGTACGTGCGCGGGCAGGTGGTGCACAGTAGATTGCAGCGATTGGTGACTTCCAGATAGACGCAGACCGGTGGGTGAGCGGCGACTTCGGTTCGCTCACCTTTGACCGATTCATGGTAGCGTCGCGGATCAACGCGCACGTTGGACGCACTCATTGCGATCGCCCTGTGTCCGCGGTCTTTTTCAAGTACGCCGCCCAGGCTGACCAAAAGCACATCACGAGAAAACTTCCAAATATAATAGACTTGATGACCGGCTGTGGAAGGTGAAACTCCCAGTACATTTCGTTGGTCAGCAGAAGCGCTCCAATTGAAACTGCCCAAGTAGGTGCGTTACCACAGAGCGCAACGAACGGCACGATTGGCAGAAAGTGCCAGGGACGGTTTGGCGACACCAATAGCAAGACCACGAGTAACAGCATATTCGTATCGGCCAGGCTGGAGGCCATTGTCCTGCCGGACCGGCGCGCGGTCGACAGCATCATAAAGAGCACAATCGACGCCGCTACGACGACGTAGGCGGCAACATCGCCACGTTGTGCGCCGAAAACGAGACGCCAGACGGACAGCAGCCAGAGATCGTTACCGGAAACAATGCCCTCTTCCGTCAGATATCCTTTGGTCAGGAAGCCAAAGACTCCCCAGCCTACAGAAAGATACGGAAGATAACAGAGCGCGATTACGACGGTCACGACGGCCGGCATCTTCCAGTCGCACGGGCGCCAGATAGACGCCAATGCCGGCGCCACGTATGGCTTCACCAGCCCCGCGAGCGCGATCGAGACCGCTCCGCGCATGGCATGACCGGTCATCGCGACCCACAGTCCGAGCAGCATCAGCGCGACCGCCAACGCATCAATGTGGCCGTTATTGGCAATCTCCCAGAGCGCAAGCGGATGCCAGAAATATGCGACCACCCGGGTGACCGGCCGTTGCATGCGACGTAAAAACAGGACGATCAAAGACACGCTCACAGCCTCACAACCGAGCAAGGCGAGGCGCATGACGGTGACGTTTTCACCGATGCGAGTAACCAGCAAAAAGAAGAACTCGGCGACCGGCGGATAGATCGTGACGGCATAATCGGCCCGATTGATCCTGGGAAAGATCGTCGCGTCGCGCAGATGCGCAAGCGCGTCGTGGGCGGGAAAATAGCGATATGGATTGATGCCGGCCGCCTGAACCTTGCCATCCCAGATGTAGCGGTAGATGTCGGTCGACAGGAGCGGGTCAAACAGCAGCACGTAGACCCGAAGCAGAACTCCGATGCCGAAAATCAACCAGAGCGCGCGGTTTGCCGGGGTGCGCTCCGCCACACGCGCTGCTGCAAGGGTCAATAGGCCCGCGGGAACGGCAAGTGCGATAAACGCATTGTCGCCGCCGGCCTGAAAGGCAAAAGGTGTGACCAGCGTCAGGCTTGCAAAGGCCGCACCGATGCTGGCCAAGGGGTAGAGCGACCGTTGTTTTCCGGTGAGAGGTGCCGATGGAGCCAGTCCCGACATAAGATCACGGGCTCGCCGGCAGCGCGGACGCAAGAAGTGTTCGCGTCGTCGAAGCAGGGCCGCCGCCACGAAATCGCGTCGAATGACCGGCTAGTTCGTCCCGCAGCCATTCCAGTGTTTCAGCATCATCGATGTCGTACCATTCCGGAAGCAGAGTGGTCGCAAGTCCGATTTCCGCGGCGCGCTCGCATGTACGGCTGAACACGCTGTCGGTTCCCCATTCAATTTGCGTGAACAGTCGCCGGTGCGCACGCTTTAAACCGATGAGGTAGTAGCCGCCATCGCTTGCCGGACCAAGCACCAGCCGGTCGCCCGCGCTACGCAGTGCTTCAATTGCTTGAACCAGAAAATGGGAAGGAAGCGTTGGGCTATCGCCGTTGACCAGCAGCACACAGTCGTGTCCAGCAAGTAACAGATCGCGCGTGGCGCCAAACAGCGCGTCGCCAAGATCTTCGCCCGCCTTAAGCAACAGCTCAAACTTTTCCGGAAACAGTTCGCGCAGCACCTGTTCGGTTCCCGCCGGGGCATAGACGACGTAGCCCTTCCTACCCAGTGTTTCCGGTACCGCCTCGATAGCCGCGGCGACATCGCGCAGGAAGCAGGCCGATAGTTCGGAGGCGGCAACCGCGCCGATTGCCCTTGCAAGTCGAGTCTTGGCAGCGCCCGGCCGAGGCGCCTTGCACATGACTCCGATCGCTGCACCGCTCACGGCGAGAGCCGCGATCGCAGTGGTGTCTTGTCGTGTTCTTTTTTTGCGAGGATCGGCGGGATTCCACTGTGACTAGCCGACATCGGCGCTCGCCCTGTTTGACCCTGAAATTTGCGGAATATTGGTAGCGGTTCTCATTGATGCTCGACAAGCCCATATCGGCCTTAGATCAAAAATCTCGGCCACTACGCCGTCGTCAGATGTTCTTCACGATCGTGTGCGCTTGATGGCCCATTCGCTGTGGACGCTTGGCCGACATGGCAGGAGCAATTAAGCTGGATGGCGCGCTACAGGGCTGCAGTCATCTACTGTCGGCGGGGAGACAACGATGCGCACGAATCCTTTCTTCGATAGTTGGTTATTTCTGATCGGAGCGACTGACGATCATCGGGCGTTGGGCATCTTTCAATACGTCATGGTCGCATTGTTTTGGGCGCTGCTCTTCGCAAGTGTGTGGATCGCCTTTAAGAATTGGTCGGAAGATTCGGAACAGCGGCGTGGCAGCAACGTAATTATCTGGATTTGCCGCCTGCTGATCGGCGCGCAGTGGTTTCAGGGCTGCCTCTGGAAGTTGCCTTTCCCGGTCTCCGGCGGCTTCCAGTATTGGACGGGACAGATGGGCGAGCATGCGGCGTTCGCGTTTCACCGTGAGCTCGTCAAGAGCGTATACTTGCCATTGATCACCATCATCGACCCGCTCGTGTTTCTGGCCGAGCTTGTGTTCGCGGTGTCACTGATGCTTGGCGTCGGCGTCAGACTCGTCGCGATAGTTGCCGCATTCTACTCGCTGCACCTCTGGCTCGGCCTCTATCGCCATCCCGGCGAATGGCCGTGGAATTACATGTTTCTTGCGATCGTGCACGTGCAGTTCGCGGTCTATGCCGCCGGGCGCAACCTCGGCATCGACGCGCTGATCCACCGTCGCGCGCCCGACAACGTTCTCACACGCCTGGCGGCACAGACCGGCTAGGACGAAAGGTCAGCCAGTGCATCGCTAAGCGAACTTCGGAGGTCCAACCATGAGCCCGAAAAAAACGTTCGAAGAGATCAACCGTCGTTTTCTCGAAGCCGCTCATCACAGGATGATTCTTCTTCTGGCTTTGACGGTATCGGTCGTTGCGCTTGCGACAATTGCCCAGGCGCAGGACCGTCCGCCGATTTTCCAGCAAATGTTCAAGGCCTATGGATTTGAGTCCTTCGGTCAGGTCGAGAAAATCCGCTACACGTTTCACCTCGAGGTGCCCGGAGTGAATCTTTCTCGCAGCTGGGAATGGGAGCCCAAGACGGACCTGATTACCTACGAAGGCAAAGGCAGCGACGGCAAACCGGTGAAGGTAACGTATTCGCGTTCGCAGCTCAGCAGCCAATCTGACGTCGTGAAGAACGAAATCGATCCGGCTTTTAGCAACGACAATTACTGGCTTCTCCTCGTGCTGCATTTTTCCTGGGACGGCAGCGCCACGGTCACTGATGAGGGGACGCAAAAGCTGCCGCTGGGCAACGGTTCGGCAAAGCGGGTCGTAGTGAAATATCCATCGGAAGGTGGCTACGCGCCCGGCGACACCTGGGAGCTCTATGTTGGCGACGACAACCGAATTCAGGAATTTGTCTATCACGGGGGCGGCCCGGGAACTCAAAAAAGGCCGAAGCTGTTGATGGCGACGTGGGCCGACTACAAGAAAATGGGCCCTCTCTTGATCTCAATCGATCACCGGGGTACGGCGGACGGAAACCCACTGCGACTCTTCTTTTCCGATGTGTCTGTCAAGTTGACGGGATCAGATAGCTGGGTGAACGCGCAATAAAAGCGTGTGGCGTCATTATTTTGTGGGGAAGAGGCGTAGTTAGGAGGTCACAATGTCGAAAGCGGTAACTGTCGGAGCAGCTGCACTTCTCGGCTGCATTTTGTGTGCAACTCCCCTCTCGCTTCGTCTCTCGCCCGAGGGAAAGGTATCGCTCTCCATGGACAGTGCCTCAGCGGAGACTGTTGCTGGTGTTAATCGCAAAGCACATCCGCGCGCCTACCGCCGCGACCACTATGACTATTCAAGGTACGAGCGGTTCAGCTACCACGGATTCTGGGGGAACTACGGATTCGCTTACCAGCCGTGGTGGTCGCGCTGAAGCTGAGGCGTACAATGAATCACGCGCAGCGCGGATCACAAAACCGCGCGCGCTTTGACGTGGGTTTCCGCTGGTAGCGGCAGTTCGCAGTGCACAAGCATGCCGTTTGGAGCAAAATCAACGCGGCTCCTAGCCTGGATCTGCACCGGCACAACACATGAGCGAGCAACCTCGAGCCGAATCCCTGACGCTCCCGTTGTGTGACGGGTGGGGCCACCGCTTTCCACCCGGCCGAAACGCAAGGTACGGCGCGTAGCCTCGATCGTGACGTTCCGGCTCACATCGACCTTGCCGCCATACTCAGACAGTGCTCCGTACTTCGCCGCACTTGCGATGAGTTCAGCGAGCTGAGCGCTGAGAGGAACATCGGGTCCGCTCAGGACGATGCGTTCACCGCTGCCGTCATCGAAGGCATCAAGTTCGCTGCGCAGAACGTGAGCGAAACTGACTGTACGCTCTTCGTCGGACAGAAGGAGATGCGTCTTCGCCAGTGATTAAATGCGACCAAAAGCGCCGTCTTGAAATCTTCGATGCTGTCGGTTGCGCGCGCGGTGGATCCGGTGATCGCCTTAACGAACGGTGGCCGGCGGATCAGCCCAGAAAATCAGATATTTCGTGACATCACGTAGGCGTCGACCACGCCCAACCGCGGATGCTGGAAAGCCCCCGGCAGGCGCCCGGCGATCGCAAATCCCATCCGCTGCCACAATCGAACTGCGCGTTCATTCGAGGCGATGACGAAATTGAACTGCATGGCGGTGAACCCGCGTGTCCTGGCCTCGCCGAGTGAGTGCGAACACATGGCTTGCGCCACGCCACGGCCGAAGACTTCCGGCGCGACCACGTAACCGCAATTGGCGACATGGGCGCCGCCCCCGCGGTTGTTTGCGCGCAGATAGTAGGTTCCGACGATGGCCCCGGCATCCTCCGCTACAAACACGGTGTGGCCCGGCGTATGCCAGTAGGCTATGGCGTCCTCGCGCGAGATGTCGCGCGGGATGGGATATGTCTCTCCGGCGCGCAAGGTCGGCTCGAGGATGCGCCAGATAGCGTCGTCGTCTCGAGGTTCAGATTGCCGGATCAGCATGGATGGCGGTCAGCGGGTTCCTGCGAGGCTAGGAGGAATGGTTCGCGGCGGCAACCCACAGCCGGAACTCCCGTGTTATGAGGGCGCATGACCGCACTGAAGTGGCTGCTTTTGATCGCCGTCGTCGGTTACGGCGGCGTGCTGGGCCTAATGTACGTGTTCCAGCGCGCACTGATGTACTTCCCGGATTCGACGCGCACCGCGCCGGCGGCTGCAGGCTTGCCGCAGGCGCAAGAGGTGACGCTGACCAGCAGCGACGGTGAAAAGCTGATCGCGTGGTTCGTCCCGCCAAAGGGGCCGAAGCCGATGATCATCTATTTTCACGGCAATGCCGGAGCGCTCGATCTGCGTGCCGGCAGATTCAAGTGGGTCATTGAAGACGGTACCGGCCTTCTTGCCTTGTCGTACCGTGGCTACGGCGGTTCGACCGGCAAACCGACCGAGACCGGTCTCATCAGTGACGGCATGGCTGCCTATGATTTTGGGCTTGCGCGCACTCCCGCGCGAAACCTCGTGCTGTGGGGCGAATCGCTAGGGACCGGAATTGCCATTGCTGTCGCCGCAGAACGCCAAGTTGGCGGCATCATCCTTGATGCGCCTTTTACCTCCATTGCCGATGTGGGGGCCGCTGCCTATCCGTTCGCGCCGGTGCGCTGGTTGATCAAGGATCCCTTCCATTCCGACGATCGCATTGCGCGGGTTGCTGCCCCCTTGCTCGTGCTGCACGGCGAGCGCGATCGAATTGTGCCGATCGCTTTCGGTGAGAGGCTTTTCGCGCTGGCACGTGAGCCCAAGCGCTTCGTACGCTTTCCGCTAGGCGGGCACGTCGATCTCGACGATTACGGCGCGAAAAAAGCAGTCAGAACATTCCTGGGCGAGCTTGAAGGTCGAGCCGACTGACGAAAGCCGCGGTCAGGCGGCATCCCGCTTCTGATTGGAAGCGCAGACGAAAAACTGTCCGCCCATCGGCAGCCAGCGAAGGTATTTCTCGAAGGGCGAAGCGCGGCGGGCTGCTGCGGGAGGAACAGGCAATAGCTCGACGACATATGCAGGTGCGTGTTGCGCATGCGTTCGACCGTCTCGCCCATGCTCAGCAGAACCGCGCCGAAGGGTCAATTCTTGACCAGATGACGTGTGACCGGATTGATCGGATTGTGCTCGAAGATGACGAAGTGTCCGCATTCCTTCAGGCGGCTTTAGCAATAGCGAATGGCCATCTGCCGATCCTGCGGCGGAATGTGGTGAAAGACGCAGGAGGCGATCACTAGGTCGAACTTTGCCTCGGTGCCAACCTCATCCATCGACATGAAGCGGCAGCTTGGGTTCTCCCGGCGGGCCATGACGAGGCTTTCGGCTGAGGGACCGCAGCCGACGATATCGGCTTTGGGAAAGACCTCGCGCAGGTACGGCATGCTGCGGCCGATGCCGCAACCGAAATCGAGGACGGAATTGACCGGGCCGGCCAGCTGCTGCGCCAGTTCGACTTTGTAACGGGCGAAATGACCGCTGTCGCCGTCGAAGAAGTTCGTCTGGGCGGCGAGGATCGCCTCGTACTGCCCGGCATATTGAGCCGTACTGGCGGCGTTCGGTCGGAAAAGGCCCTAAAAAACAATAGCGCGGGCGACTAAAGGCCCGCGCCACCTCAACAATAAAGAACAGTCGTTGCCTTCAGCCCATCCGTGGGGCGCGATGATGGCCGCCGTGGCCTCCGCCGCCGGGGCCGGCGCCAGGAGCCGGACGTGGCTTGGCCGGCAACAGGCCTTCGCGCTGCATCTTCTTGCGCGCGAGCTTGCGGGCCCGACGGATTGCTTCCGCCTTTTCCCGCGCCTTCTTTTCTGATGGTTTTTCGTAATGGCCGCGGAGCTTCATCTCGCGGAAAATGCCCTCGCGCTGCATCTTCTTTTTGAGCGCCTTGAGGGCCTGGTCGACATTGTTGTCGCGAACGAGAACTTGCACGCTTGCTCCTTCGTTGATGTTCCGACGGATTAAGGCAAAAGCCCCCCAAAACGGGGGCTTTGAGTCGGGCGGCTCTAGCAGAAAAGGCCTTAAGAGTCCATTCGTGCGATACCGCCAGGCGTTTTCATCCGGTCATTTTCCCATATGGGTACAGGAGTTAGCACTTGCCAGGTTCAGCGCGGCCAGACCCGCGTGACGTGACCCATCTTGCGTCCAGCGCGGGCCTCGCCTTTGCCGTAAATGTGCACGGAGGCACCCGGAACAGTCAGCCAGCGCGCCGCCTCATCGATTTCACTGCCGATCAGGTTCACCATCTCGACGCGCTTGCCGAGCCGGGCGGGCTTGGCCAGCGGCCAGCCGGCAACGGCGCGAATGTGCTGTTCGAATTGCGACACCGTCGCGCCGTCGACGGTCCAGTGGCCCGAATTGTGCACGCGCGGCGCGATCTCGTTGACCAGAACCGTGCGCTGACGGCCTGTGCGCACCACGAACATTTCCACGGCCAGCACTCCGACATAGTCGAAAGCCTGGGCGATCCGCGTCGCGACCTGGAGCGCCTCGCGCGCGAGGGCGGGCGTTACTTTCGCGGGCACCCGCGACAACTTCAGAATGTGATCGCGGTGTTCGTTCTCGGTCACTTCGAAGCATTCGACCGCTCCGTCGCGTCCGCGTGCGGCCGCCACCGACACCTCGCGCTCGAAATCGATGAAGCCTTCGAGAATGGCCGGCGCATTTTTCACCGATCGCCAGGCCGCGATCGCGTCGCCGCCTCTGGCGATCTTCGCCTGGCCCTTGCCGTCATAACCAAGTTGCCGCGTCTTGAGCACGGCCGGTAGGCCGATCGCCTTCACTGCCTCGGCCAATTGCGTTGCACTATGCACCGACGCATAGGGCGCAGTGGCGATCTTCAGCGCGCTTACGAAATCCTTTTCAACCAGGCGGTCCTGGGTGGTTTCCAGTACATTCGGATCGGGCAGCACCGCTTTGCGCCGGGCGAGAAACGCGGCGGTCTTCGCTGGCACATTTTCGAACTCGTAGGTGATGACATCGACCGCGCTGGCGAAGCGGGCGAGGGCGGTCTCGTCTTCGTAGGAGGCGCAGGTACCGGCGTGCACGACGTCGAAGGCGCAGGAATCCTTTTCCGGCGAATAGACATGGCAGCGCAGGCCGAGCGGCGCCGCGGCGATTGCGAGCATGCGCGCGAGCTGACCGCCGCCGAGAATTCCGATGGTGGCTCCGGGCTTCAGCAAGGTTCAGTCTTTTGGCCGCCGCGCGACGGCCTTGGTCTGGCGCGCGCGCCAGGCGTCGAGTCGTTTGGCGACTTTCGCATCCGACAGGGCAATCACGGCAGCCGCGAGCAGCGCCGCATTGGTTGCACCCGCCTTGCCGATCGCCAGCGTGCCGACGGGAATCCCGCCCGGCATCTGCAGGATCGAGAGCAGTGAATCCTTACCTTCCAGCGCATGCGTGTTCACCGGCACGCCGAGGACGGGCAGAGGCGTCATCGATGCGGCCATGCCGGGCAGATGCGCGGCGCCCCCGGCACCGGCGATGATGACCTTGAACCCGGCCTTGCGTGCGCCGCTCGCAAACTCGTAGAGGCGCTTGGGCGTGCGATGGGCGGAGACGATGCGGGCGTCGTAACCGATTCGCAGAGCGTCAAGGGTTTTTGCCGCGTGCCTCAACGTGGACCAGTCCGATTGGCTGCCCATGATGATCGCGACCGGTTTTGACGCCATTTTGCTCCTCGAACGCCGCATTTTCCTGCGGAAGGAAGCGCCGGATTATAGGTTGAGGCTCCCTGCTGGCAAGGCGAAAGGAGTATTCTCTCGCGCAAGATTAAGATTCGCGAGACACAGACGAGGTCCAGACATGGGTTTGCCGCAAGCTAAACCGAGCGTGCGCGAGGAGTTTCCGCCGGAGGCGTCGCTGTTGGCCGAAATCGAGCGTCTGAAGCGTGAGCTCGCGGTGGCGCGTGCCCGCATCGGTGAGCTCGAGGCGCGCGCCGACGTCGACCCCCTGCTCGATATCCTCAATCGCCGCGGGTTCGAGCGCGAACTCAAACGCGCGCTCGCCCATTCCAAACGCTATGGCACAGCGGCCGCGGTGATGTTCGTGGACCTCGACAATTTCAAGTCGGTCAACGACCGCCACGGCCACGGGACCGGCGACTCGCTGCTCAAGGCCGTCACGCGCGAGATCACCCGCCATGTCCGCGCCTCCGACGTTGTGGGCCGGCTGGGCGGCGACGAATTCGGCGTGTTGCTCTGGCGGGTCGACGAGGCGCAGGCCGTGACGAAAGCGCGCGAGCTGGAAGGACTGCTCGCACGCGTAAGCGTGATGCACGGGCACGTGCATGTGCAGGTCAGCGCCAGCGTAGGAGCTGCCCTGCTCCGCGCTGACGCCACGCCGGCCGAGATCATCACGGCCGCGGACCGTGCGATGTATGCGCGCAAGGACGAGAGGCGGGGCCTGCCGTCGGTCGATTATCCGGTCACGAACTGACGGAAATTGCTAGGCGATGATGTCCGGCGTGAGCTGGTCCTCGATCAAGCGGATCTTGTCGCGCAGGATGAGCTTCCGTTTCTTCAATCTCTGGATCTGAATAAGGTCGGAGCCGGGCGAGGTCACCAAGGCCGTTATCGCCGCGTCGAGGTCGCGGTGTTCCTGCAGCAGCCGCGCCAGCTGCTCTCGCAACGCGCGTTCTTCCTCGTTGGTCATTGCCACCGCTGGTATTTTGCTTGGCCGCCGTCTCTCGGCAAAAGCATGGCAATTATTGCGTTTTCCACAAGCGTGTTCAAGCTTGCGGAAAATCGGTGCCGATCAAAGGTTTGCGCCGGTTTGCCGCAGCGCTGAGGAGGGTGTACGGTCGCTCTTGTGATGAGTCTGCGCTAGACTTAAATCGTAGAGAGCCACTGATTGAGGAGACATACTGCATGTCGATGCAATCGCACCTTGCGGAATTGGAAAAACGACATCAGGCGCTCGAAGAAGAAATTACCGAATGCCTGACCCATCCCGCGGTCGATGATCTGAGAATAGTGGAACTCAAAAGACGCAAATTACTGGTGAAGGACGAAATCGAACGGCTGCGTCATAACGGCCAGGCCAGCGTTCACTAGCGGCCAGATTTCGGACGCCAGGTTTTCGATCAAGCCGAGCTCGGGTAAGCCCGAGTTCGGCTCTATTTTTTTGCATGCCATACAGGGTCAAGTAATGACGGCGTTTCGCGTAGGATTTGCGCTATAGTTAGGCAAACAAAACGTCTCCGGGAGAGAAACGCCATGCCCCGATCTGTCGCCGCCGTGGTGTCGGCGTTTGCGATGCTGTTTGCGACGGCGAATGCGGTTCTCGCCGCGCCGGATTATCCGACGCGGACGGTCACCCTGGTCGTTCCGTTTCCGCCGGGTGGCGGTGTGGATGCAATGGCGCGCGTGGTCGCCACCAAATTGTCTGAGGCGATGCGTGCGCAATTCGTCGTCGACAACAGGGCCGGCGCCGGCGGCACGATCGGCACCCGCGCGGTCGCGCAAGCCGCACCCGATGGCCACACGCTGTTGCTCGGGCACACCGGCACCATCTCGATCAACCCAAGCCTCTACGCCCATGCCGGCTACGATCCGCGCAAGGACTTCGCACCGGTCGGGCTTGTGGCTTCGATGCCGGTTGCGTTGCTCGCGAACCCTTCGTTCCCGGCAAAATCGATTGACGAATTCATCGCCATGGCCAAGAAGGACCCCGGCAAATTCAATCTTGGCACCTCGGCTATCGGCACCGGCGGCTACATGTGCGCCGAACTGTTCAAATCCGAAGCGGGGATTGATGTCGCGATCATTCCATACAAAGGCACGGCCCCGGTGATGAATGATCTGCTCGGAGGTCACGTGCCCATCGCGTTCGGCGTGCTGCCGCCCGCGCTCGGCAATCTCCAGGCGGGCAAGCTGCGCGCCGTCGCGGTCACGAGCAAAAAGCGCTTTTCATTGTTGCCCGATGTGCCGACCTTCGATGAATCCGGGATGCCCGGATTCGAAGCCGTGCTGCATTATGGTGTTTTGGCTCCCGCCGGCACACCGAAAGAGGTCATCGACCGGCTCAGCGAAGAATTGCGCAAGATCGTCGATATTCCCGAGGTGCAAGAGCAGATTCATAAGGAAGGCGGCGATCCTTTGACGTCGACACCGGCGGAATATGGAGTCGATATCGACAAGGAAGAAAGGAAGTGGGGCGGGCTCGTGAAAAAGCTGGGGCTGAAGGTCGAGTGACGA
>DASRAF010000153.1:0-4008 GCA_035638295.1 Pseudolabrys sp. | reverse complement strand
CGCACCTTCATCGCCATTTCCGAAACCGGCAGCTTCACCAAGGCCGCCGAGGTCGTGAACAAGACTCAGTCCGCCGTTTCCATGCAGATGAAGCGGCTGGAAGAACGACTGGAGCGGCCGATCTTTGCCCGCGATGGCCGCGCGTCGAAGTTGACCGACGACGGACAGCGCCTGCTCGACTACGCGCGCCGGATCGTCAAACTCAACATCGAAACCCTGGCTGCGTTTTCCGATGGCGAACTGTCCGGCCGCGTCCGCCTGGGAGTGCCCGACGATTACGCCGACCGTTATCTGCCTGAGATCATGGCCCGCTTCTCGCACAGCTATCCCGCTGTCGAACTGAGCGTAATCTGCGAACCTTCGGTCGATCTGCTTGAGCGCATCGACGCGAACGAAATCGATCTTGCCATCATCACCAATTGCGAGTCGAAGCGCGCCTCGGAAACCTTCCGCAGCGAGCGACTGCTGTGGGTCACGTCAAACCGCCATTCGACTCATCTCGAGGAGCGCATGCCGCTCGCGCTCGGCAGGCCAAGCTGTACGTGGCGACGGATTGCCATCGATCGCCTGGAATCGATCGGTCGTCCCTTCCGGGTGCTCTACTCCAGTTCGAACGCCGGCGCAGTCGCGGCCGCGGTGCTCGCCGGACTTGCCGTATCGGTGCTGCCGGAATCCGGGCTCCGTCCGGGCATGCGCGTGCTTTCGGCATCGGATGGATTTCCGGATCTGCCGAGTTGCCGTATCGGCCTTGTTCGCAATGCCCACGAAAGCTCGGCCCTGGCCGACGCGCTTGCCGAACACATCATTTCGTCGCTCGACAACCTGTCGGAAGCCGCGCAGGCGGCGGAGTAATTTCACGCCGAGGAAATCAGTAGGCGTATTCGTCGAAGATCGGCTCGACCGAATCGTTCCATTCACCGTGGAATTTCTCGAGGAGTTCTGCGGCTGGTGTAATGCCGCGGGCGATGGATTCCTCCAGCGGCCGCAGGTAGCGCGTCTCGTCCCGGCCATTGCGGTCGAGCCGCTTGCGCCGCGCCAGCCCGCGAGAGCAAAGCCTCAGTGTTTCCTGCGCCAGCGTGAACACATTGCGGTCGCGAATTTCGGCCTTGTATCCCAGCCGCGGAACGTCGTCTCGCAGCTTCTGCCGCTCCGCTGCCGTCCACGACTTAACCATGTCCCAGCAAGCGTCGAGCGCATCACCGTCGTAGAGAAGTCCAACCCAATAGGCCGTGAGCGAGGGCAATCGTCGCCACGGGCCACCGTCGGCTCCGCGCATTTCGAGGTAACGTTTGAGACGCACCTCGGGGAAAATGGTGCTCAGATGGTTGGCCCAATCTGAAATCGTCGGGCGCTCGCCAGGCAGTTCAGGAAGTTTGCCGGCGAAAAAGTCGCGGAAAGATCTCCCCGACACATCGATGTATTTGTCGCCACGCTTGACGAAGTACATGGGCACGCCGAGGGCGTAGTCGGTCCAGCGTTCGAAACCCATTCCATCTTCGAAAGCCCAGGGCAGCATGCCGGCGCGCTGATTATCCGTGTCGCGCCAGATCTCGGAGCGAAACGAGAGAAATCCGTTCGGCTTGCCCTCGGTGAATGGTGAATTGGCGAACAGTGCGGTCGCGACAGGCTGCAGGGCCAGCGAGACGCGCAGCTTCTTGACCATGTCGGCTTCGTTGGCAAAGTCGAGGTTCGCCTGCACGGTGCACGTGCGATACATCATGTCGAGCCCGTATTTGCCGACCCTCGGCATATAGGCCGTCATGATCTTGTACCGGCCTTTGGGCATCTTCGGCATATCGGCACGCGTCCAGTTCGGCGTCATGCCGATGCCGAGAAAGCCGATGCCGAGTGGCTTTGCCACTTCCCTCAGCTGCGCAAGGTGCGCCATGAGCTCGGCTGCGGTCTGGTGCACATTGTCGAGGGGCGCACCGGAGAGTTCGAACTGCCCGCCCGGCTCGAGCGAAATCGCGCCGCCGCCGGTGACATCGAACATGCCGATGATGTTGTCGCCCTCCATGATCGGGTCCCAGCCAAGCAAACCGTGCATTCCTTCAAGCAAGGCATGAATGCTGCGCTTGCCCGAGTAAGGGACCGGACGGTGATCGGCCACGGTGAAGGCGAATTTTTCGTGCTCGGTTCCGACGCGGAACAGCTCCTTCGGCTTGCAACCCGCTTCAAGCCACGCGACAAGCTCGTCGCGCGTCTCGATCGGGGTCATGTCGGTCTGATCACGGGCCATGCAGAATTCCGTCGCCGCAAAGGGCCGCGACGTTAAACATGGTGCACCGCAAAGGGCAATGTGCCGGCGCGTATGCAGCAGGAAAATAATCCAAGGAAAGGAAAAATTGCGTTCTATTTTTGTTCTTTCGTCAACATCCTCAATGCGCTACTGATTTGCCCGCATGACGCAGTTTACCCCGCACCAGAACGAAGCCCTCAAATTGGTTGCTGACTGGCTCAAATCCGGACCCGGGACGGATGGTGGACCGCAGGTCTTTCGTCTGTTCGGTTATGCCGGCACGGGTAAGACGACTCTCGCAAGACATATCGCCGATGAGGCGGACGGAGAGGTGAAATTCGCCGCTTTCACCGGCAAGGCGGCATCGGTCATGCGAGGGAAAGGCTGCCGCGGCGCCTCAACCATCCACAGCCTTATCTACCGGGCGCGTGAGAGTGGCGAGGAAGTGCCCAGCTTCGATCTGTGGGACGAGGCACCAGCGTCGAAGGCGCAACTGATCATCATCGACGAATGTTCGATGGTCGACTCCGAACTCGGGCGCGACCTCCTCTCCTTCGGCGTGCCGGTGCTGGTACTTGGCGACCCGGCGCAACTGCCGCCGATCCAAGGCGGCGGCTTTTTCACCGAGGGAGAACCTGACGCGATGCTCACCGAGGTGCATCGACAGGCTCAGGACGATCCGATTGTACGGTTGTCGATGGATATTCGCGCGGGCGACTACATCGAGCCCGGGCGATACGGCGAAACCGAAGTCTTGCGCAAAGGCGACCTCGATCCGGATCGGGTACTTGAGGCCGACCAGGTTCTGGTGGGACGCAATGCGACGCGACGTGCCTACAATGCGCGCATGCGCGAACGACGCGGCTTCGAGGGTGAAATGCCTTTAGCCGGCGACAAGCTGGTCTGTCTGCGCAACAACCGGAAAAAAGGTCTCTTCAACGGCGGACTGTGGATCGTGAAAGAACGCGGCGGACGCAAAGGCCGCGGCAAAGCAGAGATCATGACCATGCGGCTTCTGCCAGACGACGAAACAAGCACGCGCGGCGTCAAGGTATCGGTACTGCCGGAATGTTTTGCCGGTGGAATCGAGAAGGTGGACTGGGAACGACGCAGGCCGTACGACGAATTCGACTACGGTTATGTGCTGACGGTGCACAAGGCCCAAGGCTCGCAATGGGACGACGTCGTGCTGTTTGACGAGTCTTTTGCTTTTCCCGACAGCCGTGAACGCTGGCTATACACCGGCGTGACCCGCGCCGCGAAGCGGCTTACGGTGGTGATGTAATTGTCGGACGGCTCGACGATCCGCTACGCCGCTTCCTTCTTTTTGCCGGGCGCGAAGCGCTGATAGAAGCCTTCGTTGTGCTGAGCGAGATCAATCAGCAACTTGTTCGGCGCAAATCGCGCGCCGTACTTCTTGTCCAGCTTGCGGCACAGTTCGACGAACCGCTTGGTGCCCATCATGTCGATCCATGACAGCGTGCCGCCGGAGAATGGCGCAAAGCCAAAACCGAGGATTGAACCGACATCGGCTTCCCGCACATCGGTGAGTACTTTTTCCTCGAAGCAGCGCGACGTTTCCAGCGCCTGAATGCCAAGCAGCCGCAGCTTTAACTCCTCAATGTCGATCTTGTCGGGGTCGAGCTTCTTCAGTTGAAAATCCACCAGGTCGGGCCACAATTTCTTGGGACCGTTTGCGGGATAATCGTAGAAGCCTTTGCCGTTCTTTCGTCCGAAGCGTCCACGTTTTTCGACCATCTCCCGCAGCA
>DASRAF010000152.1:0-22564 GCA_035638295.1 Pseudolabrys sp. | reverse complement strand
TGGCGGTGACCGCTACGACACATTCAACGTGCCGTACCGCAAATGGATGCGCGTTCTCGACGCACTGAACTGGATCGCCGAGAACGCGGCGACGGACCTCGCCTACCGCTGGATTTGCGGCTCAAAAATGTGCGGCACATGCGCCGTGCGAATGAACGGCCGCGAGGTACTTGCCTGCTGGGAAGCGGTCGAACCCGAGATGACCGTCGAGCCGCTACGCAATTTGCCGGTTATCCGCGATCTCGTCGTGGATCGTACTCCGTTTGAAAACAAAGTCGCGCGCCTCGAACCCTGGATCGAGCGTCTGGACGCCTACACCGGATTTCCCGAGCCGCTGTCGCACAAGCAAATGAAAGATGCGTCAAAGGCCCTCGACTGCATCGGATGCATGTGTTGCTACTCGGCCTGCCCGGTCATCGGCCTCGGAGATCTGACCGACTTCGCCGGCCCCGCGCCGCTCGTGCAGCTCGGACAGACCGCCCTTGATCCACGCAACAGCCCGGTCAAGGTCGCCCGCTCGCTGGCGCTCACGGGCATATTCAACTGCGTGTCCTGCTACAAATGCGAGGAAGTTTGCCCCGCCGCAATTCCGATCGTCAGCCGCGTTATCGAGCCACTGAAAGCGAAAGCGGCACAGCTGCTGCCGGAACATGCGCGCCATTCGCGTGCGCTGCGCAGAATCATTGCGGAGCGCGGCCGCGTCGATCCAGGTGCACTGGTGCTCAGGGTCCAGGGGCTGCGTGCGTTCGGCAGGCTTCCGCGCATCATCCGCCTGCTTTTGCGCGGCAAGATCAACCCCCTGCGGACATTGTTCGGAACCAAAACTACGGCGGCGGAGCCCGCGCGCCGCCTGCTCGGTCGGGAGGTCTCGCAATGAGATTCGCGTATTATCCCGGCTGTTCGGCGCGCAGCACCTGTGCCGAGCTCAATGTCGCAACCCATCGCGTCGCGCAACGGCTCGGCCTTGATTTACTTCAGCTGGAATCGGCGACCTGCACGGGAGCGCGCGAACTGCGCGCCATCGATCCGGCGGGTTTTTATACGCTTAACGTTCGCATCCTTGCGCTCGCCGAGCGCGAGCAGCTGCCGCTCATGACGATCTGCAACACCTGCACGCTCAATTTGCTCGATGCGCACGCGGCATTCGTCAGCGACGAAAAACTGTCGCAGGCGATCAACGGGGACCTGGCCGAGGAAAAGCTCAAATACAGTGGCCGAACCAAGATCAGCCATTTCCTGTGGGTGCTTTATGAAAATATCGGCGAGGCTCGCCTGCGTGAACTCGTTACCAATCCCCTCACCGGCCTGACGGTGGCGGCATTTTACGGTTGCCACATCACCCGTCCGCCGCTGCGATACGGTTTCGTAGATTCACGCAATAATGCCGCGCTCGAGCGGCTCGCAGAAATTCTCGGCTGCCGGCCCATCGATTACAGTGGACGGACGGAATGCTGCGGCTTCCACACCGCCGCGCATGATGAAAAGGTCGCGATCAAATTGACTGGCCAACATATCCTGTCGGCGAAAACCGGCGGCGCGCGGGCGATGGTGACGCCCTGCCCGCTCTGCCACACGGTGCTCGACGGATTCCAGCGCGAGATTGAGAGCGATCTGGGACAGGAGCTTGGCGTTCCCGTCCTGCATTTGCCGCAGCTCGTCGGCCTGGCGCTCGGACTTTCACCGGAAGAGCTGAATCTTGACCGCCACGTCGTGGCCACTGCGGAAATCGCGCGTATCGCCGGCAAAAACGGGGCAATGAATGCAGCGGAATGAACATCGCCCTGCGCGCAAAGTCATGCGACGCCATCGCAGATTGTGCGCCGCGCCGTTGCATGTCGCACTGCGACGTTCGGCGCCAACGGGCGGCCATTGTATCAAGGGTCTATTGATCGGAAACTGCCGCGGGCAAAACATTGACCCGCGCACCAATCGCGTCGTGTCACGATGGATACGCTATTACTGCTCGCGTTGAACGGGCTGATCTGGGGGCTGATCATCGCGCTGATCGCGCTCGGTCTTTCGATCATTTTTGGTCTCCTTGACGTCATCAACATTGCGCACGGCGATTTTTTCATGGTCGGGACCGTCCTGGCGTGGTTCACGCTGGAGGCGACCGGAAATTTCTGGCTTGGTTTCATCGTTGCGCCGCTGATCGGTTTCATTCTCGGCGCGCTGACGCAGCGCGTCGTGATTCAGCCCATCCGCGGCGCCGCGGCCTTGTCGATCGTTGCGACGTTCGGCCTTTCACTGATCCTGCAGGAGAGCGTGCGCATCGCATTTGGACCGGTGCCGCGCCGGATCCTACCGCCCATCACCGGCACGGTGCCGTTGTTCGGCATCGAGTACGATATCTACCGCATTTTTGCCGCCGCCCTTTCGATCGCAGCCCTCGTTGCATTCTTCCTGTTTCTGCAGCACACAACGATCGGCACATGGATGCGCGCCGTCCGGTACGATCGCGACACCGCGATCGCGATGGGCATCCCGGCAAAACGCATCTACGTTCTGACCTTCGGCATTGGATTTGCGCTCGCCGCGTTCGGCGGAGCGGTCGCGGCGCCGATCACCACCGTCGACTTTCGCGGTGGCGTCGATATTTTGCCGGTCTGCTTCATGGCGGTGATCATTGGCGGGCTCGGCAACCTGCCCGGCACTGCCGCGGCCGCCGTGCTGCTCGCCTTTTTTGAAGGCGTCATCCAGAGCGTCGCCGATCCGACGATCGCCCGGATCGCTTCGCTCGTACTCATGAGCGCCGTTCTGCTGTTGCGACCGCAGGGCCTGTTCAAGGGGCACACCCGATGAGCAAGCCCGATATGATCAATCGAGCGATCTTCGCGCTGTTCGTCGCCTTCATGCTGTCCGTTCCCTGGTCAGTGCCCATATTCATCAGCCAGTTCTGGGTCAGCGTCATCACAGAGATCCTGATCTGGTCCCTGTTCGCCGCAAGCGTGAATCTGCTGTTCGGCTACGTCGGGCTACTGTCGTTCGGTCAGGCGCTTTATTTTGGCTTCGGGATGTACGGCGTCGGGATAGGCATCGACCTGCTTCACCTGACGTTCTGGCCAGCCTTTGGGCTCGGAGTCGTTGCGGCTGTGGCGATGGCGCTAGTTTCGGGCGTGTTCGCGGTGCGGCTGACCTGGCACTATTTCGCGATCATCACGGTCGTCTTTTCGCTGATTTTTTATTTCATCGCCGTGCGCGTGAAGCCGCTAACCGGCGGGGATGATGGCATCAATTTCAGCATGCCGCCGACGTTCACATTCGGACGCTCGGTGTGGAGTTTCACCGATCCGACCTTCCAATACTTCTTTATTCTGATCGTCGTCGGCCTTTGCTTCTACCTCATGCATCGGGTCATACGCAGCCCGCTTGGCAAAGCCTTTGTGGCCATCCGCGACAACGATTTGCGCGCCTCGCTGATCGGCATCAATGTATTTCTTGTGCGCCTGACCGCGTTCGTGACGGCAGGTTTCCTCGCCGGCGTGGCCGGCGCGCTGTTTGCGTTCTTCGGCCGCTACGCCTCGGCAACCTACATGTTCTACCAGGTCTCAGGCGAAGGCGTCGTCTGGGCCATCGTCGGCGGTGCCGGCACATTGTTTGGGCCGATCATAGGAACGACCCTGTTCATCGTGATTCGCGAGGTCGTCTCCACGCACTGGGAGCACCATTCGCTAATCGTCGGCCTGATGGCGATCCTCGTGGTCATTCTGGCACCAAAGGGCCTGGTTGGATTGTGGCGCGCCGCGCTCGAGCATTTTGAGCAGGATCGCGCGTCAAAACCGGTGTCGCAGACATTGCGGGTCGAGCCATGACGACACCGGTGCTCGAAACCCGCAATTTGACGCGCCGGTTCGGCGGCCTCACCGCAGTCGACAACTTGAGCCTGACTCTGCCGGGGGGCAAGCTGCATGCGATTATCGGCCCGAACGGCGCCGGCAAGACAACATTATTCAACCTGGTCTCCGGCCTACTCCGTCCCAACGCGGGCCAGGTCCTTTTCCGCGGCCGCGACATCACCGGTCTTCCCGCGCATGAAATCAGCCGGTTGGGCATCAAGCGTACGCTGCAGGTTAAAAGCGTCTTCGCCCAGCTCACGGTCGCCGAGAATCTCTGGATAACGTTCGAGGGATCGAACCGCTTTCTGCATCCGTTCCGTGATGCAGCGAGCGATCCAGCCGCGCGCGAGCGTGTCTCGAGAACGCTCGAGCAGATCGGGTTGACAGCACTTGCGCGGCGGCAGGCGGGCACTTTGTCTTACGGCGATGTGGCGTTGCTCGAGATCGGAATGGCGCTCATCTCCGACCCGCAGCTGTTGCTGCTCGATGAGCCGACATGCGGTATGAGCCCGGCGGAAACCGAACGTGCGGTCGCAAAGATCCGCGAGATGGCGCGCACCATCGACATCATCATTATTGAGCATGACATGCCGGTGGTGTTCGGCATTGCCGATGCGATCACGGTCATGGCGCAAGGCGCCATACTTGCATCCGGCAATGCCAAGCAAATCTCCGAAGATGAGCGCGTTCGCGAGGCCTATCTCGGCCGGCCGGAAGACGAAGACTACGTCGAGGAGGCGGTCAATGCTTAGCCTGCGCGACGTTCACGTTCACATTGGCAAGCTGCACATTCTGCAGGGCGTCAGCCTGGAGGTGAAGGAAGGCGAGTGCGCCGCCCTGCTCGGCCGCAACGGTGTCGGGAAGACGACGACACTGCGCAGCATCATGGGTCTCGTGGCGCGCAGCCGTGGCGTCATTGAATTCGACGGTAACGACCTGTCGAAGGGCCCGCCGCACCTGATCCCGCGAAAAGGCATCGGCTATGTGCCGCAGGGACGCGGCATCTTCCCGACGCTTTCGGTCCTTGAAAACCTCACCATCGGCGTCCCTGGCATGCGCGACAGCGAGCAGCAGGAATATGTGCTGACCTGCTTCCCGCGTCTCAAGGAGCGGCTGAAGCAGTCAGGTAGCACGCTGTCCGGCGGCGAGCAGCAAATGCTCGCGATCGCCCGCTGCCTGATGATGCGGCCGAAGCTGATCATTCTGGACGAGCCGACGGAAGGCATCATGCCACGTCTGGTCTCGCAGATTCGCCGCGAAATTCACCGTATCAATCAGAGCGGGGTCTCGATCCTGCTGGTCGAACAGAACGTGGAGACCGCGCTCAAGCTCTGCCCTCGCGTGTTTCTCATGGAGAAAGGCACCATCGTCCATTCCGGTGCCTCGCACGACCTCAAGTCACAGCCCGAGATCGTGCACCGATATCTCGGGCTATCTCACTAAACTTCGCGCACAAAGAAAGGGAGAAATGAACATGGCAAGAAAGTTATCCCGCCGCAGTTTTCTTGAAATCGCCTTGGCGGGCGGCGCACTTGGCACTGCCAATCTGACGCTGATGAGGGACGTTTACGCGCAGGCATCCGGTCCCATTGTGATCGGCCATCACTGCGACCTGACCGGCGTTATTTCGTCCTGGGGGCTCTGGCACGACAAAGCAGCCAAGGCCGCGGTCGACATCATCAATCAGGGCGGCGGCATCGCCGGCCGCAAGGTCGAGCTTGCGACCGAAGACACCGAATCAAATCCGGCCAGTGGCGCTCGCAAGCTGCGCAATCTCGTCCAACGCCTGAACGCCGAATTCATCGTCGGATCGGTCCACTCCGGTGTCATGCTTGCCGCAATCCCGATCGCTTCGGAACTGAAAACGATCTATTTCTCGACCGGTGAAGCAACCGAGGCGACCGGCGCGAAAGGCACGCGTTTCTCATTTCGCACCGGCACCGACACTTATTCCATCGCGGCGGCGAGCCTGCCGTGGTGCGTCGAAAACTTTGGCAAGAAGTGGACGATTATCTACGCCGATTACGCCTGGGGACAGAGCACCAATCAGGAATCCAAGCACTACATCGAGAAGTCGGGCGGCAAGGTACTCAGCAGCATCCCGATCCCGCTCGATGCCAAGGACTTCGTGCCCTATCTGTCGCAGATCCCGGGTGATTCCGAAGTACTGCTGCCGGCCTTCATCGGGTCGCTATCGGTCGCCTTCTACACCCAGGCCAAGAACATGGGTCTCGACAAGAAGATGAAAATGTATTCCTCGTCGGCCAGCATTGAATCGATCGCGCCCGACGACATTCAGGGCGCCGCCGAAGGGGTCTACTTCTTCGAGAACTTCCCGCGCATGCTCAAGGCCAAAGACGACGAATTCCATAAGGAGTTCATCAAACGGATTGGCATCGACGACGTGCATGCCCGTGAAGTCGGCGGCACGCGCGTGATGGACAAGAGCCACGGCTGGCAAGCATGGGAAGATATTTTCGCAATCAAGCAGGCGGTCGAGGCCTCGGGCTACAAGGCCCGCAAGGATGTCGAAGGAGTAATCCAGGCGCTCGAAGGCATGCAGATGAAGAACTCGCTCGCGCATCCGCAAGGCGACAAGATCATCCGCAAGGAAGATCATGTCGGCATCATTGACTGCTACATCAGCCGCGTCGAAAACGGCAAGCTCGAGGTGAAGAAGCGGATCGCGAAGGAAGAGCTCGCGAAGAACATGCCGCTGCGACACAACCTGTCGCAGATGCCCGTATAAGGCCATGTAACAGTGGCGGCGGTGCCTTCACCGCCGCCTCCACAAGACCTGTAACGCCACATGACGACTTATCCGAAGTTCAAGGTCTGCGCCGCGCACGTGGCGCCGGTATTTCTCGACACGCCGGCAACGGTCGACAAGGCCCGCGCGCTGATCGCCGAGGCCAGTCGGGCCGGTGCGCGGCTTATCGCCCTTCCCGAGTCCTTCGTGCCCGGGTTTCCGGTCTGGGCGGCGGTGCAGACACCGATCAAGAGTCACGAATTCTTCAAACGTCTGGCGGCAAACTCGATCGAAGTCCCGGGGCCGGAGGTCACCGCGCTGTGCACCGCCGCCCGCGACAATTCCATTGTCGTTTCGATTGGCATCAGCGAACGTTCGTCCGTTTCGGTCGGTTGCCTCTGGAACACAAACCTGCTGATCGACGCCGACGGCAACCTCGTCAACCATCACCGTAAGTTGGTGCCGACATTTTACGAGAAGCTGATCTGGGCCAATGGTGACGGTGCAGGCCTGCGTGTCTGCAACACCGATATCGGCAAGATCGGTATGTTGATTTGTGGCGAGAATACGAACCCGCTCGCGCGCTACTCGCTGATCGCGCAAGGCGAACAGGTGCACATTTCATCTTACCCGCCGGTCTGGCCGACACGACCAGCGAACGAGCCGGGCCGCTATGACCTTGCCTCAGCGATCCGCATCCGCGCCGGCGCTCATTCCTTCGAGGGCAAGGTTTTCAATGTGGTGTCGTCCGGATTCCTTGATAAGTGCACGCTGGAGGCCTTGCGAACGCTCGATCGCGACGGTCTCGAGACCCTTGAAAACAGCCCTCAGGCTATATCGATGGTGCTTGGCCCCTCAGGCGAGATCATCAGCGACACGCTGTCGGAGATGGAAGGCCTGCTTTATCAGGAGGTCGACATTGCGCAATGCGTCGAGCCAAAGCAATTTCACGATGTGGTGGGGTACTACAATCGTTTTGACGTGTTTGACCTCAGGGTCAATCGAAAACGACTTACACCAATCGCGTTTGTTGAGGAAAGTGTGACTATATCCGGCTTCGACGATGACTCAAACCCTGAGGCTTCATAGTCTGTGAAGCCCGCTTGAAACCGCGACGTGTAATGATTTCCGCCGCATGGTGCGCTGGCAGTACGGGGCTATACCGCGATAAGCAAAAGGGACAATTGCGATGGGCAACGAACCTGAGACGGGCAAAAAGCAGCTCGAGCTAACTATAAAAATCACGGTAGGTCACAAGGACCCTGATGCCTTGACCAGATTGTTAATCAAGCAGCGAGAAGAGCTACTCGGCGCTGCCGATTCGGTCGAATACATTCCCCACTTCCCCATGGAGTGGATGAGGAAGACAGGGTTTTGATAATCACAGATGTTCGCTTCGGGTGAGAAGCGGACTCATGCAGTGCAAGTCACCGATTATTTGGGACCGAATTGCGCGGTCGTCTAGCCGTCGGGCGCTCAGGTTACTCAAGTTACTCAGAGTCCGAAGCCAATGCCTGCTTTGGGGCAAAAGCAGACATGTGCGGGTGCAATTAGCGATGTCCGCATTGGAGATGAAATCCTCAAGTGAGGATCACCATCACATGTTGCGCAAACTAAGCGCGAACGAAATCCAAACACCGCCGTAAAAAAGGAGATCTATACCCACGAAAAGCCCAATCACCCAAAGACCTGAGGCCGGCCAGCGCGACAGGATAAGAATCCCGAGCACGAAGGCGATTGCGCCGTCGAGGGCCACTTGCCAGTTCCAATGGGGCAAAGAAATCGTCATTGAACTAATCAATCGAAACAACCCACTAATCAGAAAGAATGCCGCCATCAATAGTGTGGCGACTTCGGCTGCTAACAATGGTCTCGTAATAAGCAACAAGCCGATAACTCCGAACAAAACTGCAGACAGTGCGTGAACCAAGAAGCCAACCCAGGCTCCAACTATGAAAGCCTGCGCGACCTCAATGGCTGCCGAAATCACAAGCACCCACCCGAAGAAAAACATGGTGAGCACCGTTGCTGTGACGGACCGAATTATTGCGGCGACGCCAAGCAACGACAGAGCAATGCCGAAGGCCAAATACCATCCCCAGCTTCGAATCATGGTTTGGGAAATTTCGGGGTCGAGTTTCTGGAGGAGCATGAGTGCACTCATCGTCGAAGCTCCTTGGTGGCGGTACAGCCGGTTTGGTTTTTCACTTGTTTTTGTTTTGGCTGGGACGTGGCTCCGCGCAATAATAACCGCTTTCTTATCTTTGCGGAACCGGCAGTGCCTAACGTTCGATCAAAGCTCTTGGCGATGGGGCGGCGAGTAAAGCATATGGGAGAGACGAAATGTTACGCTCGGTTCTTGTGCTCGCGGTTGCAGGCTTGATCTTCATGGTGTCAGAAACCGCACAGGCTGCATCGATTGCGCCACTGACAGCGGCCAATGCTTTCGATATGGGTCAAATGCAGTACGTGTCCTGGCGTCGCTGCTGGCATGACCGCTTTGGAAACAAGCATTGCGGTCGCTGCTGGCGCGACCCCGAGGGCCGTGTGCATTGCTCTTGATTTCGCGGCGTAGACCCCCGTGTTCTAAAGGCGTACGCGCAGTTTAGGTCGATTCGTGCAGCGTAACCCTAAGGTCGCGACTACAGGCACGACGATGTCGGTCAAAGAAATCCACGAGAAAAAGTTCGAAGATTTGAAGCAATAACAGACGGGGACCGTCGGATCGTATAACGACGGTCCCACCATAAGTACGGATCACTTTTTTAGAGAAATGTTCGATGAGCAAAGGAGCCCTCGAATGTACGCCAATATTCTCATAAGCACGGATGGATCGGATGTCGCGAGAAAAGGCGTTAAGCATGGACTTGCTTTAGCAAAGGCCTTGAACGCTAAAGCGACGGTCATCACCGTAACGGAAACGCTGCCGGACTATAGTTATGTGGGTGGACACGCCGGGGGATGGATTCCCTCGCAGGAAATGTTTGATAGCTTTGACGCAGCCTGCAAGGAAAGTGCGGGCAAAGTGCTCGATGAAGCTCGAAGCATGGCGGAGCAGATCGGGATATCTGCAGCACTCTTGCATGTTCCGAATGCGTACCCAGCCACTGCGATTATCGAAACAGCAAAGTCCAGAGGCTGCGACTTAATCGTCATGGCCTCTCACGGGCGTCGCGGGCTCAAGAAGCTATTGTTGGGGAGTCAAACATCGAAGGTCCTGGCGGACGGAAGCGTGCCGGTGTTGGTAGTGTGGTAGCAGACACAAATGATAGTTTCGCTCCGATGGTCTGGAAGTTATCAGTTACGCACCGATTTCTAGGGAACTGCCATGTCCATACCCTGCAAATTCGAACGCAGCGTTCTCAGCTACGACGAGCATGAGATCGTCCTGCGCAGTCACCACCCCGGAATCTATGATGCCGGTCTTGATGACCTCAAGGCGTTGCGCCAACGGCTGCGCGATATGCGCGACAAGGAAAGGACTCTGGCGCGCGAGAAGCGCCGCCAAGCACGCGGGAAAGCGACGCCGAGAGGCGGAAGTTTTCCGGGCACGGCTGAACATCCCTTGCGGCGCAAGCAGGTGTTCGCCGCTGCGTTGAAACGCGTCAACAGGGAGATCGATCGCATGCACAAGCTGGAAGCGCGGGCCGCTCACGTCGAAGCGGCACGTCGCGCTCTCGCCATACGTCGTGCGGCACAGTTTCCCGCGCGGCCGCCGAGCGGCGACACAGTTAGCGAGGGCATGCGTGCGCTGCCAAGTCGACGGCGGCGGACACGAGTCCCTCCGGCAAAGATCGGAAGCGTGTCACAAGCGACCAAGAATGCACAAGCCGCTCGCGACGCACGCAACTAAAAAACACCAATGGTCGGACTAACTTCTGCGGCCGTCAGTAAGTCTTGGATGTAAGGGGGCGGCTAAAATGACAGGAGACCCACAATGTTGCGTACAATGTTTGCGATAGCATTCGCAGGGCTCATCTTTACGGCTGCGTGAGGAATTGCCGCCGCAGCACCAATTCTCCCACTCCCCGCGGCTGCCGCCGCCGGCCTCGATAATTTGACGGACATTCAGTGGGGTCGAAATTGCTGGCGTGACCGCTGGGGTCGCTTGCACTGTCGCGGTGTGTGGCGCGGCGGGTGGGGTCGTAAGTGCTGGTGGGACCGCTGGGGTCGTAGGCACTGCAGATGGTGAGCTCAAAGATCGTGGCTTAGAGGACGCTGCGGGCCGTCATTGGATAATGTCCGGCCGGGTCAAGTGGACCATTGCGGCGCACTCGACCTGCTTGGATCATAAGCGGCCATGTGCCGTGCACGCGCTGATTTCCGCTAAGGGCCAACAGCGGACATCGAGAGGCCCTATTCGATCACGTCGTCCGCGCGCGAGCAGCCACGATGGGGGCGGACATTTGCGCCCATGTCCGCTATGGGCCAAAAGCGGACATGAGACGATGGGGCCGGACCGAGGTACCGGCTGGGTGTCACGAGCGGATCGATTTGCCGTCTCATTTGTTATTGCCGTATGCGCAAAGTCCTACTTGTCGCGTGCGTGCTTTTGGTTTCGGTCACAAGTTCAGAGGCTCGCCATCGCCGTTGGCATTGGCACGGGCACTATGTCGGTGCAGCGCCTTACGCATATGGGTTTGCGACCTCGGAAGATAGTTTGCGGCGGCGGCGATCGTGGCGAGGAAGCGCCAATCCCGCCGATATGGTACCGCCAAATTGGCAACTCCAACCTCCCGACCCGAACTGGAACGGCAAGCGGTTCCTCTCTCCGGACGGTTCGTCTTCACTCGCGGTCTATGCGTTTTCGACCGCAAGCGAGCCGATTGCATCGCACATGCAGTCCGTCGCTTTTGCGAAAGACGAGATGCCGACATATCTGCGCGGCGAACGTAATTGGATTGTCGTGTCGGGAACTAAGGGCGACAGAATTTTTTATCGCAAGGCGACTATCGCCTGTGGCGGGAAGGCTTGGCACCACATCGCATTTGAATACCCTATCGCGCTCAAACGGGAGATGGACTTGTTTGTGATGCGCGCCGCTACAATCATTGATCAAGCCGAAAACGATGGTTGCGAGAGCGCTACAACTTCAATCAATCCTGATCGCTGACGCGAGTTGCACCAGCCGCGATGTCCGAGTGATGTCCATTTTAGCGGTGCAATTGTAATGTCCCTGAGGGCCAGAAGCGGACAATTGCTGCGGTCACCCAAAGGCCTATTGCCCTATATCGACCCCAGTTAAACTTCTTCTGGTCATCGCACCGTACAGAAGGTCGCGACAGCATATGAGTGCGGCAGGGCCAAAATCAATTTGTGGTCGACTAATGATCGCGGCGATTTTCAGCCCATTATTTGCTCTTCAGGTCTATGGAGCTGATTTGAACGGAGCCTGGGCCAATGACCCTAACGTTTGCTCTCAGATTTTCGTAAGAAAGGACGATAAGATATCGATGACTGATCATTCTGAATTGTATGGTACGGGATTTATTATTGAGGACGACAAATTCGCGGATAAACTTGCCACTTGCCGCATCAAAGATCGGAAGATCGATGGTAGTACGATCAGAGTAACAGCAGACTGTCCGATGGAGACAGGACGTTTCACCGAAGAATTCATCTTTAGGATTGATGACAACGACCGAGTCACACGGTTCCCTAAGGGAATGCGCGCAACGGGGTTAGCCTATTTTCGCTGTCCTGCAATAAAATAATTACATGCACGAATAACCGAAAAGCGCCCCAGTATGTCTGCTAAGAGCCATAAGCGGACATGGCATTATTCGATCACCTTGTCGGCGCGCAGCATGAGACCGGTGGGAACGGCATAATTGATCGCCTTGGCCGTCTTTAAATTGATGACGAGTTTGAACTTGGTCGGTTGTTCGATCGGCAAATCGTCTGGTTTGGCGCCGCGCAGTACTTTAGCGACCATTCCTGCGCGTTGTCGGAAAACATCGATAAAACTCGGACCATAACCGAGTAGACCACCCTCTTCGGCCGTTTCCGGCCATTGATAGATTGCCGGTAATCCCACCTCCGCCGCGCGCGCGATAATGACGCGGCGGTTGAGATGCAGCATTGGTGACGACAACACATTGAGCGCGGCTGCCCCTCGGTTGTTCGCATCGTTTATCGCCGGCAGCAGATCGTTGGCGCTTGCGGCACGAACTACCAACAGTTCCTTTCCGCGATTCCGCGCCGACTCCTCCATGACCTTTAGGTATTCCAAACTTGCCACATGGGAATCGGCAAGCGCGGCGATGCGTCCCGCGCTTGGCACCGCCTCGAGCAGGATGTCCTGCCGCTTTCCGTCCAGATCGGACGACATCAGGCTGATGCCAGTAATATTGCCACCGGGCTGGGCGAGTGATGCCGCAAATCCGGCAGCAACCATATCCTCGGTCATGACAATGAGAGGTATGGACTTGGTCGCTTTTTGGAAGGCCCGCGGAATGAAGTCGCCTCCAGTCGTAATGGCATCCGGTGAGGCCTGAAGTATAAGGGGCACAACTGCAGCGGCTTGCTCATTGCTCGTCGGCAAGCCGCCAACGATTACCAGATTTTTGCCTTCTACAAAGCCCTGGGTGCGTAACTCATCGAGAAAAGCGAGGCTCGCAGGCTCGTCTCGCCCCACAGGCAACACGAGTGCGAGGCGATAAACACGGCCCGGTTCCTGCGCCCGCGCACCTAGGGACCATGCAAGTGTCGCACCTCCGACGAGACTAATGAACTCGCGCCGTTGCATATGCCCCCGCAAGGACCGCAGCTTGTGAAATTCAAACAATAACAGGTTGCGACCGGAGGGTGTGAGAAATGGCACACAACCAACAGCCTACTTTGAGTAGGCACAATGTCCGCTTTGGGTCAAAAGCAGACATTTGCGCCGCAAAACGTCGTGTCCGCTTTACTCCCGAAAGCGGACATGTGCGGTGCAACTAGGGACGTCCGCGTAGGGCCAAAGGCAGACAGTCTGTGATATTTGCACCGAGGAGTGTGTGCTGTGCTAACCGATAGGAGCTATGTCGAGATCGCTTAAGCCGATTCTTACGGGGATTTGGGGTCTTCTGCTGATCCCTCCGATCGCCGCTATTCTCGAAAAGCGGTTGGAGGAAAATTTATTCTCTGATCCTAACACTCCGGCCACGACCGTTTTCAGTAATCTCGTTGTTGTGGGTCATCAGCTCTGGTTTCAATTCGTGTTGGTCTTTTTTACCGGAATCGTACTTGGCTTTTCGTTAGATTGGTTAGCCCGCAAGTCGGACCAAAACAAAGCCTCCGAACTCCGAAGCCTCGGTTCAAAATTTCGCACTCTGTCAGATACCATCAAGATTCGGACCGCATCGTCGGAATGGCCGAGCAATGTGCGCAATCTTAAACCTGAAATCATGTCTGCGCTTATCTCCGCCAAGAAATTTGCTTTGTGGGTACCCGACGAGCGCGTGTACCAATTTCCGGATGCGTCATTCCTTTGTGAATACTTCAAATTTGTCGGAAAGCTTTTAGAGGACGGACATTTTCACGAAGCAGAACGTGAGGCGCTTGCCTGGAAACGATTTCTCGATAGAGGAAAGCTGTCTTGAGTCATAATCACTCTAACAGACATTCTGGCCGAGGATAGGCCGCCACGATCGGCAATAACCGAGCCGGTTTAAACGCACAAAGTCCGCTATGGACCCAAAGCCGACATCGAACGCGCATGAAGAAAGACCGACTGCGGCGTCCCTCTAAAATCCGATTGATCATATCTTGGAGCCGCTCATCGGGCTGACTTGCTTTCACGACGGTAGAGCCCAGTTAAGGTCACCGCCGCCCCGCCGCAACCGCCGTCGTCTTCAATCAGAAGCCATGGGCCAATGCGCTGCATCCGCACCTTGCATCCACTTCCGTAGTTGCGGCCGTCGTCTTCGAAAGTAATCGTGTCTCCCTGCGGCTTGACATGCGCCTCGAAGGAGCCGTTGTGGAAATCGCGGGCAGCAGTCCGCGGCGCGCACACCCCCGAAAGAGGACATTGGATGATTTCTTTCGTTAAGGGCCAAAAGCTGCACGAACTTTAAAAGGCTCAGGCGCAACCAACGGGTAGGCAGACAGAAACAGCTAAAGGACCGTGTGGCTTTGATAGCCAATGCGATGGCGAACGCCATTTCGCGTGCGGTCGTGATCGGCTGATTAGTCAACTTGCACGCTGAGTGGAGCCAGTGGGTTCAGATCTGTCCCAGGATGATAGCTCACTAAGTTAACGGTCCAGGCGCCAACGAGCGCAAACGATGCGACCACAGAGATAATTGCGGTGCGGATCATGACAACGCTCCTTTATCTTGTCCGGTGTCCGTTTTGCCTACGCGAACTACCGCACAACCGGACCACTGCGGTCAGTGAACAGCACCGGGCCGCCAGCCTTAACAACGGTCGGGGTCTGCGCGGTCATGATATCAGTGCCGAGATTGAGATCGCGCATAGAGATGCCGATCACTGCGATCATGAACGAAGCAGCAAGGCCCACCGCCACGATCTTAAGATGGGTGGTGCGGTCTGCGGTGTAGAGCGACCAGTTCACGAGTGTCTCCCCGATTTGTCAGCGGGAAGCTTAAAATGTTAACCGCGATTGCCGTATTGTAGGTAAGTAGAAATCCAATACCGGAAGGGATCGGGACCTTATACTGACGTATAGCCTGGCATGACTTCCGCCTGACTCAGGCGACCTTACCGAGCCTGTGCTTGTTTTTCAGATCATACAGTGCACGCAGGTCGCTTGCCGTGCGTTCTGCCGCGATCTGCAATGGCTCGACACTTGTTGGCGCAGTGATAACTTGCGCTCGCCAGCCGAATTCGTTGTCGGGATACACGCGCACCACGGCACGACCGACATCCCGTGAATGACATCGTAACCGGGCGGCCCTGTTGATCTTTTTTTCGATCAGCCGCGTAAAGCAACATATCTGGAAATTTCCTTCTCGGCGTGCCTCCGCCGCGACTCGTCCATCGCCTCAAGGAGAGCACTAAAGGTACGCCGCAGGCTGCCGACGAAGTTCATGATCGCATTGCGCTTCGGAACGTCGTAGCTGGCGTATAAGGCGAAGTTTTTGTGATCTGCCGTGTGAGTCATCGTTTTCAATTCTCCTGGGAGTGCGGCGACAATCCGCCTTTGCGGGCACAGCCATAGTCCGTGCAGAGATAAGCGCTGATCCAGATGCGACCGCGTAGACAATCGTACCCCCGAAACCGGACATGTGCGGTGCAACTAGGGATGTCCGCTTTGGGCCAAAAGCGGACTCATGCACCGCAAAAACAGTCCATTCGATCACCTTGTTTGGCTTAAAGATAACTCCACCACCATTCGGTTCGCCGCTGCTTGATGCTGGCGAACCAGCGGCAGGCCGGATAAAGAGCCACGACGACCGCCAACCACACCGCGTAGATACCGGTGAGGCCAAGCCCATAGCCGGCAGGTTTATGCATCGACCCGATCAGCGCCGCGAAATCGCCGACTAGCATCCAAGCATAGAGAACGGCGAGCATGTGGAGCCAGAAGATGTGCGCGACGTAGTAGAACAGCGGCACGCGCCCAAAAGTCATGATCCAATTGGCCAGCGGGCCGTGGACGCTTTCAAACGCCGCCAGCAGCATCAGCGCGGGCCCGAGCGTCATCGCCAGGTAGAGCAACGAGGGCGGATATTTTTCACAGTTGACGAATGACAGCACGGTGGCCAGCAGACTGTCTTGTGCAACCCACGGCGCGGGATCGCCATAAAGATTGGTGGCGCGCAGCAGAAAGAAACCAAACGTGATTGCGGCGCCAAGAACGAACAGCTCGCGCACGCGCGCCGCGCGTTCGCGCATGAAGATCGGCCCGAGCGCATAACCTGCCGCCATCACGCCGGTCCACGGGATCAGCGTGTAAAGCACAGTCGCGTCTACTCCTTTCGCAAGTACCAGATGCCCCGGTTGGTGCAGGAAATTCCACACCGGCGCGGCAGCGCCGAACTGCACAGCCGCGACACCATCGAACACGTTGTGACCGCCGATCATGATGATGCCAGCCGTAGCGACTGCCCAGCGCGGTAGATGAACGAATGCCGCGAGTGCGATCATCGACGCGCCGATGGCAAAAATAACCCCAAAGAGGAAATGATTGAAATGGATGTTGAAACTCCACGCGAATCGCACGACGGTGAGTTCAAGCAACACCAGCCAGAGCCCGCGCGTGAAAAGAAAGCGGCTGACCTCGCGTGTATCGCGGCCTTGCGCGCCATATAGAAACGCCGAGATTCCCGCGAGAAGGATAAAGGTGGGGGCGCAGAAATGGGTTATCCAGCGCGTCAGGAACAGCGTCAGATCAGTCACATCGCGGGGATTGAATCCGCCAGCGGCAAGAAAATCACGGGTGTGATCAAGCGCCATCACGATCATGACCAGCCCGCGAAGCAGATCAATGGAATTGAGCCGGGGCGCGCGTGTAGCAGCGGATCTGCCAAGAGCCGGATCGCCCGCAAACGATATGTCCCGACGAAGTGTTTCAAAAGCAACAGTCATGATTCTTTCCTCAGGAGCGCGCGTTTTTGCCGGATTGTCGTGTCACGCTCAAGATGTCCAGCCATCAAAACATTTGTTCGAACGTGCAATTGAAAGTTATGGCTGCAACAGACGAAAAAAATAATCGTTGATGATCAACGACTCACCTGCGGTAGCCCGGCACTGACGCACCGCATGTGCGATAATCATTCCTGTGACGGAGCTGAGGCAGAACCCCACGGCTAGGCTTCGCGTGCCATTGCGCTGTAAAGGGGCAAACCAAAGCAGTGCACCCGGCACTGCGGTTTAATAGCGCCCTATTGTGCAGTGCCAGTTCCGCCCGGTAACAGTGGCCTCAAAAACATGTGAGTTCACGTCAGAGAACTTTCACCTGCTCGCCAAGCTATCGTCCAACTGTGCCTACAGGTTCGCCACCTGTTCAACAACGCGTGGAAGGTAATGATGGTCGACAGACAGCGAACGTCATTTGACCCTGAAACTCTCTCGCTCTTGCGGCAAACACTCGATGACGCGTGGGAGAGCTTAACACCTGTGCAGAGAGTGATGACGAGCAGAACACTGCTGGCTGAACGCATTCTCAAGTCAGTAGCAAAGGGCGAGCGCAATCCGGAGCGCCTGCGTGATGAGGCTCTGATGTTATTTGCCGCCTAGCAGACCAACTACAACCAAGCGAACTAAGCTCTAGAAAGCCGGGACCATTGGGTCCGCATTGGACCCAATGACCGCTTTGGGTCAAAAGCTGACATTCGCACTGCAAAATTCATGTCCGCTTTACCCCCGAAAGCGGACATGTGCGGTGCAGCTAGGGATGTCCGCTATGGGCCAAAAGCGGACATCGCACTTTTTCGCGCTGAATTTGATCCTCCGCAATGACGGCATCTTCATTTCCGTCGAAAAGGCAGCAGCACAAGTAAGAGCCGACCCATGAGGGAGCCGCGCAATCGGGTTGTTCAAATCAGGCGTTTCGGCGATCCCGACGTGATCGAGGTTGTTGACGCGCCACTGCCGACGGCCGGCCGAAGCGAGGTACGAGTCCGCGTGCTCGCCTCGAGTGTGGAATACACAGACGTGACGATCCGCCGTCACGTCTATGCGCAGACCGCGGCTCTGCGACCGCCGTTCGTTCTTGGCTATGATGTCGTCGGGGAAATCGATCAGCTTGGCGATGGCGTGTGTGGATTTCAGCTTGGCGAGCGTGTGGCCGATATGACCGTGGTCGGCTCGAATGCCGGCTACCGGACGCTACGTGCCAGCGACCTCACTCGTGTGCCAGCGGCCGTTGATGCAGCGGAAGCCGCTGCATTGATCTTGAGCTGGACCACCGCCTATCAGCTGCTTCATCGCACAGCCCAGGTCAAGCGAGGACAGCGTGCGCTTGTCCAGGGCGCCGCCGGGGCTCTCGGCCAAGCGTTACTCGTGCTTGGCCGGATGGCCGGCCTCGAAGTGTGGGGCACTGGGCGCAGCGCGCACGCGACGCTAATTCGCGAGCTCGGTGCAACGCCGATCGACTACCAGCGCCAGGACTTTACGCGTGTCTTGCCTGGCGGCTTCGATTTCGTCTTTGACGGCGTTGGCGAGGACAATTATCGCCGTTCGTTCGCGGCGCTCAAGCCGGGTGGTCTGCTCTGCGCCTACGGTTATTCGGCGGGTGTACAGGCGCAGCGCCGGCTGCTCGCCACACTGGCGTGGATTGCCCGCGTGTACCTCTGGAGGCGACTGCTGAGTTGGCTGCCTGGTGGAAAGCGAGTCAGCCTCTTCTCAATCAACTTGATGCGGGCGCGACATCCCGCTTGGTTCAAAGAAGATCTCGAACGGCTGTTTAACCTGTTGGCGGCCGGCACCATTCGCCCACGCGTCGCAGAACGGATTTCATTCGACGAGGTCGCCGAGGCGCACCGCCGTCTCGAGGCAGGTCGTCTCAATGGCAGGCTCGTTTTGTGCCCGGATGTCCGCTAAGGGCCAATAGCGGATATAAGCTATGTGCACAAGCTCATGTGCTTGGGTCAACAGCGGGCGCGCACCCGATTTTGCGGTCCCTTATAAACTGATAGCCTCCTTGTAGTGTCGCGTCTTTACACAAGGAGGCGACGATGCTGAAAAAAGTGGTGCTGGCGGTGGGAATGATAGCGATTCCCTCAATCGCACCGGCCCAACAACAGCCTCAACAACCGCCCCAACAACAGCCTCAACAACAGCTATGTCAACTCGAATGCACGTCAACCGAGAAAAGCGAAAGGGTCACTAGAAGCTGCCACGCCTTGAATGCTACTGACTGCACAAATTTGGGACGCGCAGAAACAGGAGTTGGCAGGACGTGTCGGGGCTACATCACACCGAATTGCGTCCAAGGTCGCTGAGGTATTGCACGCCGGAAAGACCGCAACGCGACGACAGGGGTATCGGTTCAAACTAGGCACTAAAACTTCGGGTGGTCGTTGGCCGATGTCCGCTATGGGTCAAAAGCAGACATGTGCGGCGCACAACAGCATGTCCGCTTTACTCCCGAAAGCGACATCAAATGCGACACAGGGGAATGTCGGCTTTGGGCCAAAAGCGGACATTTGGCCGACCTGATATTTCCTGTTAAAAACTGCTCCTGTGAGCATCGCGAGCGATCACGCGATCCGAGCAGCCCCCGCGGTCAGGAGCCCGATCGCGCCCACCAGTATCAGGCTCATTGCCCACACGACATCGAGATTGAACCAGCTCCTGGAGAGGAACTTCAAACCGAGCCGGTCATGAACGAGGAGTGCAATCATGCCGCCGGCGGTCACCATTGAGAGCGTATGCACGAGCGAGACCAGAAGTGCAGTCCCCGAATTCCGCGTGATCAGGATGGATGACGCCTGATGGGCCAGATCAAACTCTCCGGCGGAGCAGAGACCAAGATAGATCGGCAGCAGCATCAGACCCGCTCCATGGGCGGTTGCGATCACGAATGACCAGAGCGCAAGCTGCGTCGGTCTGATGCGGGCAAGCACGCGCGGGTGTCGCCGGCTGACGAGGCGGAAGACGCCGAAGGCGACGACGGCGACGCTCGCACCGATCCGAATTTCGTGCTGCCAGTCCAGCAGTGCGGTCATCGCGGCAAAAGGCAGAAGAATGATGAGCATCGACACCAAGTGCCCGGCCGCAAGCGGAACTAAGGCCGTCAATACGTCACGTCGGCCACGGCCCATCAACCCGGCGGAAACGGCCAATGGCCATCCCATTCCTGGATTGACGCCGTGATAGAGGCCGCTGGCCACCACGGCCAGCCAAAGACCGACCGTGGCCCATTGAATGTCGTGCACCTTCAGGCGGAGGGATAGCAGAAGGAATCGGTCGAGCAGTCCCCGCCTTCAAGGCGGATCTGATGCGATCTGTATCCCTTAGGAAACTGGACCCAGAATTTCTTGTCCAGCTCGATGCCACCATTGGCGCCAACGTTGGCCTTAACCATCGCGCCAGGCACTCCGTCCGGATAAAACTGGTCGTCCCAGGTCGAATAGAGCGAATTCGTCCAGTAGACCCGCTTGCCATCGCGGCTGATCTCGACCATCTGCGGCCCGCCGCCGAATGCCTTGCCGTTGGGGTGGGCGGCGCGTCGTGCGATGCCGCCAATGTGCACCGATCCGGCTAGCTTGGGCGCGTGCGGATCGCTGACGTCGTACTGGCGCATCTCGCCGGTACCCCAGCAGGACACGTAGAGGAACCGGTCGTCGAGCGACAGGTCAATGTCGGTAATCAATGGCGGCACAGCGCCGAACCCCTGAAGCAGCGGTGGAAGCTGGTTCTTTTCCGCCGGCTCGGGTGAAATGACGGCGGTCTTTTTGCAATGGAATTTTCCGCCTTCGCGCCACCACGTCCAGATCGAGCCCTCGAGGTTGGTCGTATCCACTACAACGCCGACGAAGCCGTATTCTTTAATCGGATCGTGCGCCGGTCGGACCTCCAGAGCCATCTGGTGGTTCGCGCCCAGATCGATTGTTTGGATGTGGCGTCGCCCGCGCAGATCCCAGAAGTGAATTCTGTGGCCATATTTGTTGCCGAGCAGATCCTCGGGGACGATGCCTTTCTCGAACTGCGGTGGTAGCGCCCATTCGCTCGATACCATGTAGTCGCGCGGCAAGTTCCACCAGAAATCGTAGTGCTTGTCTTGGGGTCCCCGGTCCATCTCCCAGCGGCCGAGCACCTGGAATGTTTCGCAGTCCATCACGAAGATCCCCGGAGGGCCGTTCGTCCCGTCCGGTCCGCTTCCGCCAAGCGTCGAAACATAGATGCCTTCCGGCCCGCAATGGATCGTGTGTGGCCGCGAATAGCCTGTTTTGCGGAATACCTCCTCCGGTTCGATGACTTTGTGGATCTTTGCCTTTGTGGGATTCGGCTTGGTGTCGATCACGTAAATTCGCGAGGACCGAAGACCGGGGATGATGAGGTACCGGCGTTCAAGGAATGGGTGCCCGGATAGCGGCGACAAAGCCGACGAGCAAGCGTTCCAGCCGAAGTGGTGAAATTCGTCCCCCTTTTTCGGCATCGTCACGGTATGGACGATCTTGCTGTAACGCGAGGATTTGGGATCGACGTCAACGACGCCCAAGGCATCCGGTTTTGAGAAATCGGGGCTCAGCATTAGGCAGTAGGCGTATCTCTCGGCGGGTGCTTCCATCGCCAGTTTCGCGGTGGCGTAGAAGGTCGGGTCTGGGCGGATTGTCATGTGTTCTCTCCACCATTATTCGATGCTTCCAATGATTGGTCGTACACGAAGCGGTTGCGGCCGATGCCGCGAATTGTTTAACGGGCGTAGAAATGAATTGATGAGAAAGTCTGACGTATCCTGCCATGCATGGCAACGGCCTAATGTCATTGGAAAAAAGAAGCGGACATTTCGCAATGCAAATGGTCACGTCCGCTTTACCCCCGAAAGCGGACATTCTCAGCGCGGATAGAGTGTCCGCTACGGCCATTTTCAGACAATTTCTTCGGATGCATGATGGACCAATAGTCAACTGAGACTGGCTCAAACCATGACCATGATCATCGATGCTTGGATGCAGCACCCGAATGGGGATTGGCTTAAGAATCCGATATTCGACTCCCTGCGGCGCTGGCAACCCGGTGCGTGGTCTGAGACGAGTCAACCGATAGAGACGACCTTGGCCGAAATGGACAAGGCAGGTGTTGCACGCGGCATGCTGTGCGCATGGTGGGGTCCTTCGGGTCCTATGATCAGTAACGATGAAGTCGCTCACTACTGCCGGGCATATCCGGACCGGTTCATCGGTGTTGCATCTGTGGACCTCTACCGGCCATTGGAGGGCGTTCGCGAGCTTCGCCGCCGCGTGAAGCAGGACGGCTTCAAGGGTCTGCGCGTTCTACCTTGGGTTTGGGGGCTTCCGCCGGACGATCGTCGGTACTACCCATTGTTTGCTGAGTGTTGCGAACTCGACATTCCTTTTTGCACGCA
>DASRAF010000151.1:0-5271 GCA_035638295.1 Pseudolabrys sp. | reverse complement strand
CAATATGCGGCCATTGGCGATCGGCACGAGCGGATCGTCGGTGCCCGCCATGACCAGCGTCGGTTGCCCGAGCAATCGGAGCCAGGGCAAGCTGCTCCAGCCAATTCCGGCGACCAGCTGCAGGTAATATCCGTAGTCGCTGGACCAGCGGACATGACGAAGATGCCTGCTTACCAGCTCAGGCGAACTGCGCAAATTTCCGCCATAGATGTCGCCCGCGATTTTCTTCATGTAGTCGGGATCCTTGTATCGGCGCGGCGTTGCCATCTTGAGCAACGCCGTGACCTTGCCGGGCACCATCAGATGGCCAGGCGAGGTCGCGGCAAGCACTAACCTGCGACAGCGCTTGCCGTGCTGGAACGCGAATTGCTGAGCTATGGCTCCTCCCCAGGACACACCCAATACGTCCACCTGCTCGTGACCGAGCTGGTCGAGTAACCGCGCACTCAGCCGTGCCAATGTCCATGGGCGGTAAGGGCGCCAAGGTGCAGGTGAGCCTCCGACTCCCGGCACGTCGAAGACCACCGCTTCCGGACCATCCAATGCGTCAAGAAAGGGTCCGACCAGCTCGATGTTCGCGCCGATGCCGTTGAAGAGTAGCAGCGGCGGGTGCGTCTTTTCGCTGCGCCGAACTCCGACGCGAAGCATGCGTCCGTCTACTTCGCGAAGGCTAATCTGCACTTATTTCTCCATGACGTATCGGCCGGGCGCCTCGCCGAGTGGCGGGTAGTTGTCGCCTCCCGGCACAGCGGGCGCCACCATCATCTCGCCCGATCGAGCTTTGATCCATTCGAGCCAATGCGGCCACCAACTGCCACTGTGCTTCGGCGCCTGTTCCAGCCACGCTTCTGCGTTTGCCGGAGTGGCGGCAGCAGCCCAGAAAAAAGCCTTGGGGTTCCCCGGTGGATTGAGCAGGCTCTGGATATGGCCGCTGTTGGCGAGCACGAAGGTGCTCCGCTCTCCGAAGAGCTTCGCAGTGTTATAGCACCCCTGCCACGGCGTGATGTGATCGGTAACTCCGGCGACGACATAGCTGTCGATGTTGACCCGACGCATGTCGAGCGGCATGCCGCGTACCGTGAGGTGACCGGCCTTGACATATGGATTGGCGCTGATCAGGTCGAGGAAATCGGCATGCAGGCGTGCGGAAAGCCGCGTTGTGTCGTTGTTCCAATAAAGGACATCAAAAGCGGGCGGTGCATTGCCGAGCAGATAGTTGTTAACCCAGTAACTCCAAATCAGGTCGTTGGGTCGCATCCACGCAAACATGCGCGCCAGTTCCTGGCCCTCGACCACGCCCGCCGCGTGTGACGCGCTCTTGGCCGCAAAGACTGATTCCGGGGTGATAAATATGCCAGCGGTCGTATTCTGCGCTGTCGCCATGTCGAGCAGACAAACGGCAATGGTAGCGCTGTGAACCTTAGGTGCTTTGCGCACCGCGAGATTTGCAAGAAAGGCTGATGTCGTGATGCCGCCAGAACACGAGCCCCAGATGTTGACGTCCGTGCTTCCCGTGATGTCGCACATGACGTCAACGGCGTCCTCGATCGCTGCAACATAGGTATCCAGCCCGAAATGACTTTCGGTGGGAGAGGGATTCTTCCAGCTGATGACAAAGGTCGGCAGATCGCCTTTCAAGGCGAACTGAACAATGCTCTTTTCGGGCGCAAGATCGAAGATATAGAACTTGTTGATCTGCGGTGGCGCGATCAGGAGCGGCCGCTTGTGAACTTGATGTCCGAAGGGCTGATACTGGATGAGCTCCATAACCGGGCTGCGATAGACGACTGAACCGGCCGTGGTCGCCAAATTTCCACCCACGGTGAATTTCCGCGTATCGACCTGGGCCGGCAGGCCACCGTTATGGACGAGGTCGGCGATAAAATTCTTTACGCCGTGCACGAGGCTCTCACCGCCAGTTTCGATAAGTTTCTTCAGCGCCGTGGGATTTCCGACGAGTGAGTTGGTGGGCGACATCGCGTCCAAAACGAACGAAACAAGGAAGTGCACCCGCTCCGCATCGCGCTTGTCCATCTTTGCCGCGTCGACAAATCGGTTGAGCGCGCCGCCCCAGGCCAGATAGCACTGCACGAGCATTCGGTAGGCGGCGCTTTCTTTCCACGCCGGATCGGCAAAGCGCTTGTCCTTAGCGTCGGGCGCGAGCTCTGATCCGCCAATCACGATACGACCGAGTTCGCCAACGAAGGAAAAGTATTGCTGCGCCGCTGATCCGGGATTTTTCATCATTTGGCCGACCAACACGCCTGCCGAAGCTAGGATGTCATGACCGCGCACCCCGATCAGCGGATTGGCCGCGAGCGTGTGCTGCGCTGCTTGCTCCCGGATATCAGAATTCAAACCTTCGGCTTCACGGCTTTCGGTCGCCATGGCGCGCCCTCGTTTAAAATAAGCCCAGAAAAACCGTCATGCCCCGGCACCGCGCTTGCCTATCAACATGCACAAGACTTCAGCAACAAGAGCGGGCTTGACTTCGCCTTCGATCTCCAGCGTGCTTTGCAACTTAAGGAGTGTCCGCCCGTCGCACTCGGGCTCGGCTGAAGTGAGGGTCGCACGCATGCGCACGCGCGCGTCTGTCTTGACGGGCGCAATAAACCGGACCCTGTCGAGGCCGTAGTTGAGCCCAGTTACCGCATCGTGCGGGATCACGCCAATTTCCGTTATCAATGCGGCGAGCAGGGCCAGGGTGAGATAGCCATGGGCAACCGGCCCACCGAATGGACTTTCGCGCCTGGCGCGATCGACATCGACGTGGATCCACTGTCGATCGCCTGTGCAGGCTGCGAATTGATCGATGCGATCCTGGGTGACCGTCACCCAGTCCGAGACCCCCAGCTCACGGCCGACGAATTGCGGAACTGTCATCACGCTGTAGTTGGGAATCGTCATATCCGGTGCCGTATTCACGGGATTGCCCGCAAATCCTTGCGCAGGATCTTGCCGACATTCGACTTCGGCAGCGCTTCGAGGAAGCGAACCTCTCTGGGCACCTTGTAAGGCGCAAGTTCGCGCCGACAGTGTGCGATCACCTCAGTTTCGGTCAGTGTCGCGCCCCGAGCATGTGTCACGAACAGCCTTACCGCCTCGCCGGTTTTCTCGTCCGGTCGCCCCACGCAAGCGCATTCCGCAACACCCGTGCAGGCTGCAGCGACTGCCTCGACTTCGTTTGGATAGACGTTGAAGCCTGAGACAATGATCATGTCCTTCTTGCGATCGACAATTTTGAGGAACCCTTGCTCATTGAAAATGCCGATGTCGCCGGTGCGGAAATAGCCGTCGGGCGTGAACGCAGCCGCATTGGCCTCCGGCTTTTGCCAGTAACCATTCATCACCTGCGGGCCCTTGGCGCAGATTTCGCCAGGCTCGCCGAGTGCCGCCTCCCTGTCTTCGGCGTCGAGCAGCTTGATATCGGTCGACGGCAAAGGAAGGCCCACAGTTGCGGTAAAGCCGGCGGTCGTCATCGGATTGAGAGTGAGTATTGGGGACGTTTCAGACAGGCCGTAGCCTTCGAGGATGTCCTTTCCGGTGAGCGCCTTCCATTTCGACGACGTCGTAGGCAAGACAGCCGCGCCGCCGCCGATCGCGACGCGTAGCGCGGTGAAATCCACTTCGGTGATCTTTGGATGCATCAGCAGCCCGCCGTAGAGCGTGTTGACCCCCGTGAAGATGGTGCAGTGCGCCTTGCGAAGAATGTCGACGAAGCCGTCCATGTCGCGCGGATTGGGGACCAGCCAGTTTTGCGCGCCAATCGAGAAGCAGGAGATGAAATTCACCATCAGTGCGAAGATGTGGTAGAGCGGCAACGCCGTGACCACGATTTCCTCTCCCGGTCGCAAGGCGTTCGGTATGAAGGCTTTGAACTGTTCGGTGTTGGCGACGAGGTTGCGATGCGACAGCGCGGCGCCCTTCGATAGTCCGGTGGTGCCGCCGGTGTACTGCAGGAAGAGCAGGTCCTCGCCGCATACGGTAACCGGCGTGAGCGAAAGATCCGCCCCGCGCGCGAGCGCTTCGGAGAATGCGATCACGTTCTGAAGTCGAGCGTCGCAAGGTGGACTGGGAATAGAAGCGTTGGTGCCGTCGCCCATGCCGACGCCGATGACCGTCTTGACCTTGGTTCGTTCGATAATTTCGGCCAGCGTTCCGGACACACCGCTGAAGACGACGATGATTTCGACGCCGGCATCATTGAGCTGATGTTCGAGCTCACGCGGCGTATAGAGCGGGTTGATGTTTACCTGAACGGCACCCGCGCGGATGACGCCCAACATGGCGAGCGGGAAGGCCGGGATGTTGGGGAGCATTACGGCAACGCGGTCGGCTTTCTTCACGCCAAGCTTGACCTGTAAGAAGGCGGCGAAATCGCGCGATAGCCGGTCGGTGTCGGCATAGGTTAGCGTTTGTCCAAAGCAGTGAAATGCCGGCTTGTCCGCGAAACGCCGCATGGCGCCCTCGAGCAGTTCCAGCACCGAACCATGAGCGTCGGGGTTGATCCCGGGCGGAATTTGCTCGCCATAGGCAGCGAGCCAGCACTTGCTCGACATAACTCCCCTCCATCGGTTGGCGTACAGCAAACGCCTGACTGGCGATGAATACAGGTAGATTTGTTAGTCCCTGCAGCGCCCTGTGTCAGTGACCGAGGCGGCCAATTCATTGACCTGATAGGACCAATCTGCGCTTACGGGCGCTCAACGGCCTGAGGCCGCCGGCGTTTCAAACAAACGCGCTTATTCCCGTGATGGCACGACCAACAACGAGCGAATTGATTTCACGCGTGCCCTCATAGGAGTAGATAGCCTCCGCGTCGGCGACAAAACGGGCGACGTCGTGATCAAGCAGGATGCCGTTTCCGCCCAGCAGTTCGCGCGCCCAGCCCACCGTCTCTCGCGCCCTCACGGTGCAGAAGGCTTTCGCCAATGAAGCATGTTCTTCGCTCATCACGCCTGCGTCTTGCAATTGCGACAAACGAAGCGCCATGCATTGGGACGCCGTTACATTCGAAAGCATGCGCACAAGCAGATCCTGCACAAGTTGAAATCCGGCAATCGGCCGACCGAATTGCTCGCGCTGACTGGCATATCGCAATGCGTGCTCGTAGGCTCCCTGGGCACATCCGACCGCTTCCCACGCCACACCGGCGCGCGTCATGCGTAGCACCGCGGCCGTATCCTTGAAGGTCCGAGCATTCGCCAGCCGGTTTTCGTCCGAGACACGACAGTCCTGAAGACTGATCGTCGCATTTTGGACGACCCGCAG
>DASRAF010000150.1:0-4345 GCA_035638295.1 Pseudolabrys sp. | reverse complement strand
GCCGGTTCAATATTTTGGCAAGCGGTCGCAGCTATCGGGCCGCACCTTCGTCCCGCGCTTCTCGAGCGGGACCCTGCAATTATCTACGCGTTGATCGTCTTTCCATTTCTCACCGAGGCGTTCCTTGCCAGTGAGTCTTTCGGCCTCATTCGATCGCGCAATTGTGCCCACGGTGAGGCCGGAGTCGGTCTGGCCAATCATTTGGGCACCGACATCCACGGGAGCTAGCGTGGCGGCCATCAAGGTCACTGCGAGCGCCTGATTCGCCAAGAACTGCATGGCTAAGTCCGGGCACGATAGCGATCAAAGACTAGGTTGGTTATACCCGATGTGGCTTTCAGGTCTAAGAGACATTGCAATTAACAGCCAATACGTCCGGCACCGCCGCGATTGCGTTTGGTGTCTTGCATTCCTCCGGCCTGGACTAACCCTGGTGACGCTGGTTCTTCTCCTCCCGACCTGGCGGCTGGTCGCGGTTTCCTCTCGGGCATTAGCTGCTGGTGCCATGACCTTTCTGTGTCCTGGCGCGATCCTGCGGTGCTGTTCATCGGTGCTTTGGCAATAGTGCATGGCATCTTCGAGATCATCGGCGCGATCCAACTGCACAAGGAAATAGACAATGAGTGGCGGCGTGCAGTCGGTACTATTCGGCGCCATCGTCCTGATTGGCCCAGACGCCGGCGCACTTGGGCTGATCTGGGCCATCGGCGCCTATTCGATCGTATTTGGCATTGTCTTTCTCTTTGTCGCACCTTCTCAAAGCAGACACGCTGTCCTCGTTTGACTCAGTAAGCTATCGTATCGAAATCGATCTTTGCCGAGCGCTAGTCAGCCAAGGCAGTGTCATCGGCATCCAGTTTGTGCACGAAGCGCATCGAAGTTGTTCCGATGACTGGTGCACAAGTGTCGCCGAGTTCGAACTTATGAAGGTCGACTAAGGGTTCGCCACGTCGGACTAGGGAGGTCAATCATGCTGCGGAATATCTCTCGCCGCGACTTCGGCAAACGGCTCGCAAGCGGTGCGGCATTACTTGCGCTGCAGCCGACATGGAACCACGCAGCCGCAGGACAGTCGCTGCGCAATGACTTAAAGGACCTCAGCGGAGAGTTGTCCTTCGAAGAAGCCGTCTTGCAAATGGCGGCGGACGACTTTGGACACGTCGTGCACAAAAAGCCAATCGCCGTGCTCCGGCCCGGCGATGCGCAGGACATCGCGAAGCTCATGCAGCTAGCAAACCGCCAAGAACTCAAGGTCGCGATGCGCGGTCAGGGACATTCATTTTTTGGGCAGACCCAGGTCGCGGGCGGCTTGGTCGTCGACTCCAGTAGCCTAAATGGTGTGCACATCGTCAAATTCGGCGCCGGCGGGACCGCGGAGATCGGTCCCGGCTCTAAATGGCACCCTGTCCTCATGGCCGCGAACGCTCAGAAACTCACCGTGCCGGTGATTGCCGATACCTTCCTGTCAGTCGGCGGAACGATTAGCACCGGCGGATTCGGCGTAACCACGTACAACCTTGGTCTTCAGGTCGACCACGTGCAGGAGCTTGAGGTGGTGACCGGCGATGGTCAAATTGTAACCTGCTCCGACGCGCGCAACAGTGATCTCTTCAACGCGATGCTCGGGGGTCTGGGTCAATGCGGCATCATCACGAAAGTCGTGATGCGGCTGGTGGCTGCGCCCACACATGTGTTGTTCATAAAAATGGACTACGACGACTTCCAGAGCGCGTCTGCTGACCTCGCGCTGCTCGCGAAGGATGGGCGCTTCCATCATCTCGACGGTCGTGGTGCCGCCCGGCCGACCGGTGGCGTCGGATACTACGTCGAAGGGGGCGCCTTCTATGACGCACCAAACGATCCCGACGAGGCGAAGCTGACTGCGGGGCTCAAGTTCGCGAAAAAGACCGCCACTGTGATGAGCTACGAGCAATATTTCCGTCGCGAGGAAGTTTGTACGGCGTGCGCAACGCCGCTCCAGAAGCCATTCGTTTATCTCTGCCTTCCCGCGTCGCGATACGTCGAGTACACTTCGGGGATCCTGTCATCGCCCACGGAGTCCGCGTTTCTCGTACCGCGCATGTCGGCATGGCGCCGTGCCAACATCAAACGTCCGCTCACCCCCATGCCGGATGAAGAGATCATTTACCGATTCCAGCTTTCACGCACACTGCCGGCCGGGACCGACACCACGTCCATGATCACGCTCAATCGCACACTCTATGAGCGGGCGCGCGACATGGGTGGCTACCGAATGACCTCGAGTGCGGTTGAGATGTCGCAGGACGATTGGAAGCGCCATTATGGACCTGCCTGGCAGGTTGTCCAGGCGGCAAAAACGAAGTTCGACCCGAAGAACGTGCTGACGCCGGGTCACGGGATGTTTCCCAGTTAGGAATTGAACGCTCGAGCCTGTCGCAGCCTCCAGTCACAGCGAGAGGCTGTCATCCTTTACGCGCGTGCGCGGGTCAGATAGAAGCATCGACTCCCTTTGGCCCGCATTGGAGGCTGCATATGTCTGCTTCTGACCCAAAGCAGACACCGGGTATTCGCAATGCGACCTGTTTGCAGCAGGCATCAGTGCGGTCATTGCTGGCGAAAGAGATAGTTACTTGTCCACGACGACTTCGCTGATCTGGATGACCGGGGTCTGGTCAGTGTAGTTCGGGATATCCGCCATGATTTCCGCGGCGTGAGGTCCAAAACCAGCCTGAAACGCCTCGATCGAATCGCAGAAGATGTGGCACATTCCAACATACGTTGCGGGAACGCCAGGTGCTCCACCTGCGAGGCCTTTATCGACGGTATAGTACTTGCAGCTATCGCCCATTCGAGCTTTTACGAGTGGCAAATGCCGATCCCGGTAGTACTCATGATTGAAGCGAGCACCAGGCGTATTGGGATACATTACGCTCACTTTTATCATGGCCTACCCCGCGGGCTGCCTAGTGTCGGCGTTCATATTGCGCGCGAAAGCGCATTTTACCGAGCGTTAAATTCATTATCAATTGTCACGGCGATCGGGAACCATGGTCCATGCGCGTTGCTCGATTAATGGATGAAGCAAATTGGAAATCTCTTTTGTCTGTCGAGAATATTTTTTTTGCCACGAGTAGAGTTCAAATATTCGCCGACAAACGGACCCGTAATTCATTCAAAGCGCGATGGCTTGACCGCTATCTCAATCACTAGATCGAAAGTTTCTTCGTTGCCCGCTCGGACGATGGTGTCGTGATGGGTAATCTTGCCGGATGTCTTGAAAGCCCGATGCTGAGTCCGCTATTCGATGACCTTGGCTACTGCAAAGCGTTTGCACAATATTGCGCATCATATTGGCAGGCGACGGTACGGCTATTTAAACCCGGAAAATTGCCGAAAACACCTGAGCACAGTCACTTCTTAAAAAAGCGTCCTCTTCCTCTTTACTCGCCAGAAGCGGACATTGGCTTGGCACCTATGCTCTACCCGTTCGCCGTATCCAACGAGCTGTGGCCGCCGCGGCACCTGCAAGAATCCAAAAGAACAAGACCGGCAGTAAGATAATCGACCACACTGTCAGTGTGTCTTCACCGTCTTTCCCCAAGAGGAGTCGCACGAGCTTTTCCGGCGACATACGCATGTTGTAGTAAGATCGAGCGCATCGCCGTTCAGCCACTTTCAACTCGTCTGGATTGTTTTTTTCGAACCCGCCTGGCTCGAAAGCTAAATCAGGGCTTCTTATGCAAGATTGGTACACGGCCTTGGCGGTGCTGTTTGTATCAACCACCAAGTAAAGAGGGATCCCGATCAACCAGAGGGCCGAGATGACCGCGCCGGCTCGCTGCCATGCACTCATTCAGGACTCCCACCAACCGAGTCGCTCGGTTCTTGCCATCAGCGACAGTACCAATAGTGACGCTGCCAAAATCGACCTGTCCTTACATAGGTGCCAAACTTAGCGCGCAGCAACTTTTTCTTTTTGGCGCCCTGGTATTCACCCTTAGAAACCGCAACGCAGCCCTTATGCGGCGGCTGCTCTGCGTTCGCAGATGAAGGCAGAAGTGCAGCTAACATCAGGCCGATCAAGGCGATACAAGCTCGTTTTTTATTGAAGGGGTTTCGCCATTTCATCCAGTCGCCTCTTGCGCAAAAAGGGGCAATTAGTTAGCAGGCGGGACTTATCTTGCCTTGGTCGATATTTTAGCTCCGATAAATTGAGTATCTTGGGCAATCAATTTGCCATTTCGCCGATAACAGCGGTTATTGGAGGTTTGGGACGTCCGGCAGGTCACTGTTGAGGAGTGCGGCCTTTCGCTAATTGGTACCACAGCGGATTCATCAACAATATCGAGCCTCGGAAACTGCG
>DASRAF010000149.1:0-2982 GCA_035638295.1 Pseudolabrys sp. | reverse complement strand
GATGCTGGTCGTCGCCATTCCTCTTTCATCGGCTGGTTTGACGACGAACTTCACGTTTGGCCGCGAACACATCGCCAGCGTCACCGCATAGGTTCCGGGATCCAGCTCGACGCTGCCGCTGACGGCCGCAGGTTCGGGAAGCAGGTGACTCGACAACATCACATCGACATCGCGGCCGTCGCCGGCCCGCGTCAGCCGAACGGCATCGCAACTGGTCGACATCGTGGTGCTGACGAGTCGTACCGCGATGACGAACACGCCCTTGCCGCTCGCGCGCAGGGCCTCGTTCGTCAGCTGCGCGGATATCTGGCTCGACCCGCATGCCGCGACGAGGCAGAGCAGCACCGATGGCACCGCTGCACGAGCGATGGCCGCAAGCACAATGATCCCCCACCGTCGGCCCCTTCGGGATACCGATCATACCCCGAGGCGAACGGGTCATGACGGTATCCTATTCGAGTAGCGCCCGCGGGACCGGCAGACCTTGAACGCATCCGCGATCATCGCGCGCAGGCGTCACAACGAAGCGCCGAGGCGCCACGATATCGACAAGCACGATGCCTAGATGTGAACTTTCAGGAGGTTGTCCATTCGGTCCTAGCCGTGAACGCTGAAGTCGCCAAACACCAGCGATTCGCGGAGAACCGAATGGACACCCACAAGAATGCCCGTCTGACACCCAAAGGTCGAGAGGAGATGGTGCGCGCCGTCGTGGACGGCGGCCTCACCAAGGCTGCGGCTGGGAGGCAGTTCAACACTTCGGCGAAGACGGTTGCCAAATGGGTCAAGCGTTTCCACACGCAAGGCATTGCAGGCTTGCGGGACCGGTCCTCCAAACCCCACTCATCGCCGAGCCAAATCCCGCTCGCCACGGCCGATGCGGTCGAGAGGTTGCGTCGCGAGCGCCGCACCCAGGCGCACATTGCGGGCGAACTCGCCATCTCGCCGGCTTCGGTTTCGCGCATCTTACGCAGGCGCGGATTGAACCTCCTGTCGGCACTCGAGCCGCAGGATCCGCGGCCACGCTACGAGCGCGACAAGCCGGGCGAGCTCATCCACTTCGACATCAAAAAATTAGGGAGATTCAGCCGGATCGGCCATCGCATCACCGGTGATCGGCGCGGGCAAAGCAGCACCCGCGGGGTCGGGTGGGAGTTCGCTCACGTCGCGATCGACGATCATTCGCGCATCGCCACCGCCACCATTCTCTCCACCGAACGCAAGCGCAGCGCAATCTTCTTCCTGCGCTCCGCCGTCGCCTACTACCGAAGCCTCGGCGTCAACGTCGAGCGCGTGATGACCGACAACGGCAGTTGCTACAGGGCCAGGGCCTTCGCTCGGGCTTGCAAAAAGCTCGGCATCAAGCACATCAGAACCAAGCCCTACACGCCGCAAACCAATGGCAAGGCCGAGCGCTTCATTCAGACCGCCCTCCGCGAATGGGCCTATGCCATCGCGTATCAGCATTCCAACCAACGGCGCGATGCATTGCCCACCTGGCTACACCGATACAATTGGCATCGACCCCATGGTAGCTTGGACAACCAAACGCCCATCAGCCGCCTCGGCTTGGCCGGGAACAACCTCTTGACGCTTCACATCTAGAGCACGTTTCGATTCTGTAAGAACGGAACGTGCTCTGGCGAATTCGCCGAGCATCGTCGCCGCGAAACGTGAGTCGATCACGACCGAATCGAGCGATCGCCAAGCTAATCATCATTTCGTGAATGCACGGTGCCCGACGGATGCGGCTCGACTTTGGTCGAAGGCAGACTTTCGTCGCAGTCGATCGCAGCAATCCGAAGCAAGCAGCCGGCCGTTTCCTTCCGATATCGGGCGCAGCGCGTGCGAGCATCTCGGCGTGTTGAACGACGGAGACGGATATGAAGACAATTTTCAGCGCAATCGCCCTGATGGCCGTCATGGCATCGCCTGCATTCGCGCAACTCTCCGTGAGCTACTACAATGTGATCCCGTCCTCGCGATCGCCCGCCATCACCAGCGACCCTTCACCGCGCGGGCTCGTTGACGGGGACTACGTCGCCCGCGATCCGGATCCCGCAATCCAGTGGGAGCTGACAAGCGAACCGTCCGATGATCGGTTAGACGCCAGTCGAGTCACCGAGAGGCCCCGGTAAGATTACGGGGGACTCTCGGTCAGTCATTGCTGCGATGCGCGCGCCGCATGACAGAAACGCACGGGAATGTGAGGCGACCACCCATTGGCCTCGGCGGAACCGCACCTATGTGCGGTGCCGGGGCAGCGCTTGCGAGCGTATTCGCGCAAGACGCATCAATAAGCACACAACATGCACATCGACACGGGAGGACGCCGCCATCGAGGGCACGCCAAAATGAGGAGTGCACATGATGGACCAGTCGGCCCCAGTTGCGGCGAATCCCGGTAAGGCGCGCGCGGTCACGCCGCGCGTCGGCTGTGAACCGGTCGCGTTCAAACCATCCGACATCGCGCACCGCCACGTCACGACATGGAATGGCGTCAAGGCGGACGCGGTCACGATCGTGCGGCGCGAGCCGTTCGAATACCATTTGAGCGCAGGGTGCCATTTGCTGATCATGGCGGAGCACGTGGAGCGCGACGACGGCGAGACCATCGTCGAAGGCCTTCCCAAATCGACGCTGCGCAACATGAGCGGACGCTTAAGCTTCGTGCCGCGCGGACACCGGTTCAGCGGCTGGCAGATGCCGCGGGTGCTTGGCCGCGTGACCTACTTCTACATCGATCCGCGCGGTCCGCTGCTCGATCCGGAGCTGCGGTTCGCGGAGACCGAGTTCAGGCCGCAGCTCTTCTTCCGTGACCGGTCCCTGTGGGCGATCGCTTCCAAGCTCAAGGCGCAGGCCGGCAACACGGCGCCGGGGCAGCGCCAGTATGCGGAGACGCTCGGCATCCTGCTCGCGCACGAGCTCTTGCGCCTCAACAACGGCGCAACGGACGAGAGGGCATATGTGCGCGGCGGGCTT
>DASRAF010000148.1:0-16559 GCA_035638295.1 Pseudolabrys sp. | reverse complement strand
CGCAGGAGTTGCTGTCCTGGGCGCCCCGCACCCCTCTGAAAGAGGGGTTGGCCAAGACAATCGCCTACTTCGAGGATCTCTTAAGGCAGGAAGGGGTGCGGGCAACGTTGACCGCCAATTGATCGGATGAACGCAACTTGCGATCCCCGGAAACCCGATCCGACGGCATTCGCCTCACGAAAAATTCGCTACCGTTGCTTCCGAAATTTGCTAGCTAAGTGATTGGAATTCAGCACAAATAATCCGTTCGGAGGAGTTCGGGCCGGGCTAAGGGCAATTTGCTAGGATCAAGAATCCGGACGACAAGGGGACAAATTGGACATCGCATCGACCAGAGTAGCGCCTTCCGCTGACGTGATCGCGAGGCATGCGCCCGGCGGCTGTTTCGCATGATCCGAATTCCGAAACTGACATCGCGTCAGGTCCTGATCGTGTTGCACGATCTGTTGGCCACCGTGGCGGCGATTGTCGTCACCTTCCTGATGCGCTTCGAAGGCACAGCCCTCACGGAACGGCTGCCGGGCCTCGAGCGCTTTCTGCCGTTCTTTCTGCTTTATGCCGCTGCCGTCTATTTCATCCTAGGCTTGCACCGAAACAAATGGCGTTTCACGTCCATCCCGGATCTCTACAACCTGTTTCGTGCGTCGACTGTGCTGGCAATCTCGCTGCTTGCGCTCGACTACGTGTTGGTGGCGCCGAATATTTACGGGACGTTCTTTTTCGGCAAAGTCACGATTCTCTTGTACTGGTTTCTGCAGATGTTTTTCCTGGGCGGCCTGCGGGTCGTCTATCGTTACTTCCATTATGCGCGCACCCTCCAGCGTGTGAAGGTTGCGGACGCGACGCCCACTCTGATTCTCGGACGTGCCGCCGACGCCGAGGTCCTGCTGCGCGGAATCGAAAGCGGGGCGGTGAAGAAAATCTGGCCGGTCGGCGTGCTGTCGCCGTCGGATGCCGATCGCGGACAATCGATACGGGGCATTCCCGTTCTTGGGGATATCGACGACCTTGAAGGCGTCGTGGCCGATCTGGAAAGTCGGGGCGATCGGGTAAGGCGCCTTGTCCTTGCGCCTTCGGCACTCACGCTGGAAGCCCGCCCGGAAGCGATCCTGATCCGTGCACGCAGGCTTGGCCTGAACATGAGCCAGATGCCGTCACTCGATACCGGCGGTTCTGCAGTCCAACTATCGCCGGTTGCGGTTGAAGACCTCCTGCTGCGGCCCAGCGTGAAGATCGATTACCGCCGGCTGGAAGATTTTGTCACCGGCAAAGCGATCGTCGTGACTGGCGGTGGCGGTTCGATAGGTTCCGAGATCTGCGACCGCATTGTGACGTTTGGCGCGGCTCGCCTGCTGGTGATCGAACATTCGGAACCGGCGTTGCATGCCGTTACGGATGCGCTCAAGGGCAAGCAAAGCGCGGCGGAAATCGTGGGCCGTATCGCGGATATTCGCGACCGGCAGCGCATCATGAGCCTCGTCGGTCAGTTTAAGCCTGACATCGTGTTCCATGCCGCCGCGCTCAAGCACGTGCCGATGCTCGAGCAGGATTGGGACGAAGGCATCAAAACCAACGTGTTCGGGTCGATCAACGTCGCCGATGCGGCCTCGGCGGCCGGCGCGACCGCCATGGTGATGATTTCGACCGACAAGGCGATTGAGCCGGTGTCCGTACTTGGCGCCACCAAGCGTCTGGCCGAAATGTACTGCCAGGCTCTCGATGATGAATTTTCTCGCCGTGCCGTCGCGGGCCATCAACCAATGCGGTTGATTTCGGTGCGCTTCGGAAATGTCCTCGCCTCGAACGGCTCAGTGGTGCCCAAGTTCAAGTCGCAGATTGAAGCGGGCGGGCCGGTCACCGTTACGCATCCCGACATGGTGCGCTATTTCATGACCATTCGCGAGGCGTGCGACCTGGTCGTCACGGCGGCGACACATGCTCTCGGCGATCGCGCCGGCGACGTCTCGGTCTATGTTCTCAACATGGGCCAGCCGGTCAAAATCGTTGATCTTGCCGAACGGATCATCCGGCTGTCCGGACTTGAGCCTGGACGGGATATTCAGATTTCCTACACCGGTATCCGTCCGGGCGAACGGTTGAACGAAATTCTGTTCGCGCGCGGCGAAGAGACCTCCGAGATAGGAATTCCCGGCATCGTTGCTGCAAAGCCGGTGCGGCCGCCGCTCGATGCGATACGTGCCTGGGTCGCGACGCTGGAGCAGGGGGTGGCCCGTGGCGAGCGTGCGGCGATTTACAATGTTCTGCGTGATGCCGTTCCGGAATTTCGTGGCGAAGCGGCGTGAGGAAGACGACTGTGGATCTCGGTGCATTTTTCAAAACGGAGTTCGCGGAACATCACGACGTTGTCCGGAGCACAGAGGCAGCATTGGCAGATGCCTTCGCCGGCCTCGTACACGCGTGCACGAAATCGATCCGCGGCGGCGGCAAGTTGATGTTTCTCGGAAATGGAGGAAGTGCCGCCGATGCCCAACATCTCGCGACCGAACTGACGATCCGATACAAGCGAAGCCGTGGCGCCATTGCGGCACTCGCCCTGACCACGGATACGTCGGCGCTGACCGCGGCGGGCAATGATCTCGGTTTCGAGCAGGTATTTGCGCGCCAGATCGAAGCCTTGGGAAAGCCGGGGGATGTTGTCATCGCCATCTCGACCTCCGGCAAAAGTCCGAACGTGATTGCCGCACTCAAGAAAGCCCGATCCATGGGAATCGTCGCGGCTGCGTTCGGCGGGAAGGGTGGGGGTGACATGGCTCCGCTCGCCGATCACCTCCTGGCGGTGCCTTCATCTACGGTCGCCCGCATCCAGGAAATGCACATCCTGCTGGGGCAGGTGCTGTGTGGCGCCCTCGAGGTCGAACTCGGCCTTGTCGGCCAATAGCGCCTGAAATTCCTGAAAAACCCGCCCGGCGCCTCTTGCCTAGTTTTCATTAAGCGAAAATTGGGTTCTTGATCCTGAAATTTCCTTGACTCGGTCCGGAGCTGCGATTTCCCTTAGCGGGAGGGAGAAACAACAATGGAAGCAACAGTTTTGCCCGGACCGGGTGCCAAAGCTCGCCCACGGCGAGCCCATGCCCCAGGTGACCGTCACAACATTCAATCGGTTGACCGCGCTCTCTACCTGCTGGAAACGATCGCCGAAGCCGGCGGCGAAGCGACGCTGACCGAACTCGCCACGCGCACGAATCTCAACATCTCCACCTGTCACCACTTGCTGGCCACGCTCATCCAGCGTGGCTTTGCAGCGAAGGTGCCAGGTCGCAGGCTTTATGCACTCGGCCCGCGCATTCTCTACCTTGGACACACCTGTCTGCAGGTCGATCTGCCGCGCCGCGCGCAGCGCTATCTGGAAGCGATCAACCAGGCGACCGGAGAGACCGTGCATCTTGCAGCTCTGCAAGGCGACGCCGTGATAACACTTGCGGTGCGCGAAGCGCGTCACGCGGTGCGCGTTGACACCGGCAGAATCGGAAAAATGGAAGCGCCGCACGCGACGTCGCTCGGCAAAGCCATATTGGCGTGGCTCCCGGAAGATGAAATGCGACGTATCCTTGCGCACGGCATGAAGCGTTTTACCGACAAGACGATTACCGAATTTCCCGCACTGATCGAATCGCTGCGTATCGTCCGCCGCAACGGCTATGCGCTCGATCGCGAGGAGTTTCTGCCGGGCGTGATTTGCGTTGGCGCAGCCATTCGCGATCAGGTCGGAACGGTTATCGGCGCTATCAGTGCTTCGACGCCGGCAATGCGCGCCAGTGACGATCACATCGCGCTGATGCGCGACGAGATCGTGGCTGCAACCCGCGCGCTCTCTGCCGAATTCGGTGGTCCAGGCGCACAGAACAATCAACAGGCCGTCGCGAATTGATCGATCGGTCGTAATTTTTGGGGGAGGAACCATGTACGCACCCACCGGCGTTAAAACCAATCACAACGAATTTCCGATTCCGGATACGCAACGGGCCTGGGTGCTCGGCGAGCCTGGTCAGCTTGGCATCACAAGCAAGCCGATCCCTGTACCGAAGAAGGCGGAAGTGCTGGTGCGCATCGATGCGGTAGCGATCTGCGCTACCGATCTTGAAATCATCTACCACGGGCCGCCGGCATCGATTCAGGGCGGTCTGCCGTTCAACAAGAACTTCACACCCGGCCATGAATACATGGGCACGGTCGTGGCGCTCGGGCCAGGTGTCGATGAATACAAGATAGGTCAGCGCGTCGCCGTCGAAATTCATGCCGGCTGCGGACAGTGCAAACGCTGTCGCGAAGGCATGTACACGTCATGCCACAACTATGGTCTCAATTACGGCGACGTCGACAAAGGCCATCGTGCCAACGGCTTCACCACCGACGGCGGATTCTGCGAATACCAGGTCAACAACATCAATACCCTGGTGGCGCTCGCAGATGAGATGACCGACGAAGAGGGGACTCTCGTTGTGACTGCCGGCACCGCGATGTATGCACTGACTGAATTGGGCGGGCTGGTCGCGGGCGAAAGCGTCTGCGTCACCGGTCCCGGGCCGATCGGCCTGATGGCTGTTGCCGTGGCAAAGGCGCTGGGCGCTCACCCCGTCATCCTTACCGGCACACGCCATAACCGCCTTAAAATCGGCCTCGAACTGGGCGCCGATGCCGTGGTCAACATTCGCAAAGAGCCCGATGTCGTTGCCGCCGTGAAAAAGCTCAACGGCGGCAAGGGTGTCGACTATGTGGTCGAATGCTCGGCGGCTACGAGCGCCGTCAACGACGCAGTCCGAATGGTCAATCGTGGCGGGCGCGTCTGCCTTGCCGCGTTTGCACATGAGGAAGTGCCGGTCGATGTTGCGCATATCGTGCGCAACAACATCTACCTCTACGGCATCCGCGGTGAAGGCAAGAGCGCGACGCATCGCGCCGAGGCCTTCATGAGGCAGAAGCGGTTCGACGCCACGAAGATTCACACGCACACATTTCCGCTCGATGACCTTCCGACTGCGATTCGTTACGCCAAGGATCGGGTGGAAGACGCCATCAAAGTGGTGGTGAAGGCAAAGGCGGACGCCGTCCACAAGCAGGCGGCCGAGTGACGCCTCTCCCTTCCAGTGAAGGAAGGGGATCTGGAGAGCGCGATGCTGACCTGCGATGAGTACATCACGCCGGCTTCGCTCGACGAGGCGTTTGATGCATTGGCCGCACATCGCGGCCGGTACCGCATTGTCGCTGGTGCAACCGACACGCTGCCGTGGGCGCGCGAAGGACGCGCCGGCGATGTGCACATTCCGGTTTTGATAGACGTTACCAAGATCCGCGAATTGCGGGATATCTCAGTCGGCGACAAGCGCGTGCGGCTTGGTGCAGTAACCCCGATCCAGCGTTTTCTGGACGACAAGAATCTGGCCCGGTCGTTGCCGGCGATGCCACGCTGCGCGGTTTGGTTCGCCGATGATCAGATCCGGGCGCAGGCTACGATCGGCGGAAACATCGTCAATGCTTCGCCGGCGGCAGACGCTACACCTTGCCTGATTGCACACGAGGCAGAGGTGGAGCTGGCGAAAAAAGCCGGAGGCCAGATTGCACGTCGCCGCCTCAAGCTTGATCAGTTCGTCATCGGTCCGAACCGTACCATGCTCGAAGACGGCGAACTGGTGCTTGGCGTTGAATGCGATGCTTTGCCGAATTACGGCGGCAGCTTCGAGAAAGTCGGCCATCGCCGGTCGCTGGTGATCTCGCTGGCGTGCCTTGCCACTCTCGTCAAACTCGATGCAGAAGGACGGCGCATCGCGGATGTCCGCCTGTCGCTTGCCGGGGTCGGCCCAAAGCCCCTGCGTCTCAAAAGCGTCGAGGATTTTCTGCGGGGCGGGCCCGTGACCGCGGAGCGTTTCGATCAGGCTGCTGAAATGCCGGTTTCCCTCGTCGATTCGCGCACGCGTCAGGAGTACCGTCGTGAAGTGGTGCGCGGTTTCATGTTACGTGGTTTGATCAATGCGGCCCGTGCCGCTGGCGCCCAGCCGGACGTGCTCGCACCTGAGCTGGAGGCGGCCTATGCCTGACCTTCAGTTCAAGGCAACGATCAACGGCCGCAAGATTTCTCGCAACGCCAAACCGCATCAACGGCTGCTGGATTTCATACGCGACGACCTCAATCTGACCGGCAACAAGGAAGGTTGCGGCGCCGGTGAATGCGGCACCTGCTCAGTTTTCGTCGACGGTACGCTAGTGAAATCCTGCCTGTTGCCGGTCGCCAAGGCGCAGGGAACGACAATTGAAACGATCGAGGCGCTGGCGAAAACCGGCGAGCTCAGCGTCCTGCAGAAGGCCTTTCACAAAACGGGCGCGAGCCAGTGCGGCTACTGCATCCCCGGCATGGTGATGGCGGCGACCGCTGCGCTGCGGACAAATCCTTTCGCCGACCGTGAGGAGATCAAGGAGCGACTGGGCGGCAACATCTGTCGCTGCACCGGCTATCAAAAGATTTTCGACGCGGTCGAGCTGGCGCGCGACGTCCAGAACGGGACGCTGCCGGCTGCCGCTCTGTTGGAGGACGAAACCGAAGCCGGCGACTTCATAGGGAAAAATGTGCACCGCATCGATACGCCGAGCAAAGTATCCGGCCGGCTGAAATATGCCGGCGACATGACGATGCCTGGGATGCTGCACGTCCAGGTTTTACGCTCTCCGCATGCCCATGCACGCATCGTGTCGATTGACACCTCGGCGGCTGAGGCGATGGAGGGCGTCGCAGGCGTCATCACGAACGCAGATGTGCCGGGCGAGGACGGTTTCGGCGTCTTCGTAAACGACCAACCGATCATGGCGCGGAGCACGGTCCGTTACGTCGGTGAGGCGGTTGCGGCCGTCGCCGCTGAGGATCCGCTCATTGCCAAACGCGCGCTGTCGTCAATCAATGTTGTGTACGAGCCGATGCCGGCCGTCTTTGATCCTGACGAAGCCCTGCGCGCTGGCGCTCCGGTGCTGCACGATTACGCGCCGGACAATGTCACCAAGCATATTCCGATCCGCGTCGGCGATGTCGATAAGGGATTTGCGGAAAGCGATCTTGTGGTCGAGGAAACATATTCGACGCAGCAGATCGAGCACGCGTATCTCGAGCCGGAAGCTGGGCTCGCCTATGTCGACCATGACGGCGTGGTGACGATCGTTTCCCCGGATCAGAACATCACCCACCATCGCCACATGCTGGCCCGCATCATTGCCAAGCCGATCAGCAAAGTGCGCTTCATAATGAGTCCCGTGGGCGGCGGGTTCGGTGGCAAGGAAGATATGATCTACCAGGGCATGCTGGCCCTGCTGGCGATGAAGACGCAGCGGCCGGTCCGGCTGGTGTTTACCCGCGAGGAATCGATTATTTCCACGGCCAAGCGGCATCCGTCTCGGACTGTGCTGCGCATGGGACTGATGCGCGATGGACGTATCCGCTCCCTACAAATGAAAATGATCTGCGACGGCGGTGCATACGGTTTGTCGACCGAGGGCGTCATGCGCAAGGCGGCTATTCTGGCGGCCGGGCCTTATGTCATCCCCAACGTGCGGGTCGATACGCTTGGCATCTACACCAACAATACACCATCCGGCGCATTCCGATCTTTTGGCGCCCTGCAGACAGCATTTGCAACGGAATCCCATCTCGATATCTGCGCCGAACGACTCGGGCTCGACCCGTTTCTGATCCGGCGGATCAACGCGATGCGCGACGGCGCAATGACTCACACAAAGGCGAAACTCGGTTCGGTCAGCCTCACGCGTACGCTTGATGCGCTGGAAAAGGCCTCCGGATGGGACACAGGCGCGCCGACGTCTCGTGGCGCGACGCGTAGCGATCTCAACCGACCCGATATTCGGCCGCCATGTGCACTGGGCGCGCGCCTTGCGGCTGCCGAGAAACAGGAAGCGGCGGAGTAACGTAATGGCGCGCAAACGCGGACGAGGAATGGCGGCGTGCTGGTACGGCATTGCGCGCACCGCCGTGATCGATCGCGCCGCCGCCTGGGTCGAAATCGACGATGGCGGCAGCGCGAAAGTCGTCACCGGGGTCACCGAAATCGGCGAGGGGATCCTGACGGTGCTCGCGCAGATCGCCGCACATGAAATGGGCGTGAAGCCCGAACACGTTGTCATTGGCGACAATGATACCGCGCGCGCGCCGGAAGCTTCGCATGCCGGCGCCAGCCGCCAGACATACATGATCGGTAATGCCGTGGCCCTCGCGTCGCGCGAGGCGCACAAGAGACTTGTCGAGGTGATGGCAGAGGTTTGGGACGTCGAGCCCGCCACAATCCAAACCGGGAACGGAGAAATCTGGGCGGAGAACACCAATCATCGCATAACAATGGGTGAGGCCGTACACACATCGAAGGGCCGCGGCGTCGTGCCTGTCGGCTCCGCCAGTTTTGGCACTGATACGACCGGCCTTGATCCGGTCGATGGTTCGGGTCGCCCCTGGCAGGCTTACGTGTTCGGCGCCCAGGTCGCCGAAGTCGAAGTTGACACCATAACCGGCGAAGTCCAGGTGCTCGGGATCTGGGCCGCGCACGATGTTGGCCGCGCAGTCAATCCCCGTGGCGTGGAAGGTCAGATCGAGGGCGGCATTGTTCAGGCGCTCGGGCAGGCGCTGATGGAGGATTACAAGTTGCAGGATGGACGGACGAGCACGTCGGGCTTCGCCAAATATATTCTGCCGACTGCGCTCGACGTGCCGCGGGTCAATTCGATTATCATCGAGGACCCCGATCCGATCGGACCGCTCGGGGTGAAAGGCGTTGGGGAGCCGGCGATGGTTCCGACGATCCCTGCGATCATGAATGCAATCTACGATGCGGTCGGAGTGCGTATTACCGACCTTCCAGCGACACCCGAGAAAGTGCTGATGGCGATCCGCGACAAGGAGCGCCGCGACGCTATACAGGCACCCGGCTAAGTTTGTTCAGGTTGGGGAACTGAAGTGCGGCATAAAACAAAGCGAAAAAACAAAGTGGAGGAACCGATGAAGTATTGGACCAGACTTGCGTGCGGCTTCGCCGTGCTTACCGTTGCCGGCGCAGCGCACGCGCAGAATTATCCTGCTCACGACATCAAGATGATTGTGCCTTTCCCGGCCGGAGGGCCCAGCGACACGGTCGCGCGCATCATGGCCGAGGGCATGAGCCGCCATCTCGGCCAACAGGTCGTTGTCGAGAACGTTGGCGGCGCTGGCGGAACACTCGGTGCGACGCGGGCATCGGAGGCGGCGCCGGACGGCTACACCATCATGGCGGCGAGCATGGGCACCGTTATTGCCGCGCCGTCCTTTTATCCGAACCTGAAATATGACTCGACCAAGGATTTCGAGCCGATCGGCATGACCGCCAACGCTCCGGCCGCCATCGCGATCAAGGCTTCAATCCCGGCGAAGAACGTCAAAGAATTCGTGGAGTGGGCGAAAAAAGAAGGACCGAACGTTAAGCAGGCATTCGGTGGAGTCGGCGGCACCTCGCACATGGCGTGTCTGCTCTTCAACAAGATCTTCGACCTCAAGCCGACAGCAATTGCATATCGGGGCACCGGCCCGGCCGTGAACGATCTCATCGGCGGACATGTCGACTATCTTTGCGAGCAGGTCGTCAGCATGGTTGGTCCCATGCAGACCGGCAAAATCCGCGGCATCGTCCTGTCGTCGAACGAGCGCCTCGCATCAATTCCGGACGTCCCGGGCGCCAAGGAGGCCGGCGCGGCCGACTATCAGTTGAATGTCTGGAGCGCGGCCTATGCACCGCGCGGGACACCACACGATATCGTCGCAAAGCTCGCGGACGCGCTCGACAAGACACTGGACGAGCCGGCGACAGCCGACAAGCTTGAAAAGCTTGGCGGCACGGTGCCTCCGAAGTCCGAGCGTGGACCGGACTATCTGCGCAAGACGGTTGCGTCGGATATCCCACGCTGGGCCCCCATCCTGAAAGAAGCTGCCGAAACCACCAAGGCGAACTGACGCTCCGATGCTCGACTCAAAGAAGTCGGATTCTTCGCTGGAGACGCGCGAGCGTGCTCGCGCGATCTCCAAAGCCGGCGGCATCGAGCAGGCGCTCGAAAAGGGCTTGCCCAAACTGGCCGAGATGACGCTTTCGGAAGCGCTCGTGCTGGGTCTGCTGAAACAGGGTGTACGCAAGTATTTTGCGATCTTCGGGCATGGTTCGACCGATCTCGGCAATATCCTGCGCATCTATGATGAAGAGGGCGCGACTCGAACCATCAATTGCCGCAATGAAGTGGAGATGGCCCATGCCGCCACGGCCTTGCGCTGGCAATATGGTGAGCTGTCGGCGGTCGTTACGTCGATCGGCCCGGGCGCGATGCAGGCTTTTGCAGGCTCGCTCGCATCGGCGTCGAATGGTGTCGGCGTCTATCACATCTACGGTGACGAGACGACTTTCGGCGAAGGCTACAACATGCAGCAGGTGCCGAAGGAGGAGCAGGGCCTGTTCGGTCGTATGACCGCGGTACTGGGCCAATCTTATGTCCTGCACACGCCCGAGGGCCTGCGCGATGCTTTGCGTCGCGGCGCCTTGTGCGTGAACCATCCTTATCGTGCCGGACCGTTCTATCTGCTGCTGCCCCTGAACACACAACCAGCGACGGCGACCGTCAATATCGCTGCATTGCCGAGCCAGCCCGCACTGCCAAAACTCGCGCCGGCCGACGATGACGCGATTGATCGCGCCGCTGCGATGATTGCCAAGTCAGGCAAGGTCGCGATCAAGGCCGGTGGCGGAACGCGCCGGCACGATGCCGCTGTCAGGCGGCTGGCAGAGGTCGCTGGCGCCGCCGTGGTGCTTTCACCTAGCTCGACGGGAGTATTGCCGGACGCGCACGCGCAGAACATGCACGTCGGCGGCTCGAAAGGATCGATCAGCGGAAATTTTGCAATGGCGGAAGCCGAACTTTTGATTGTCATCGGCTCGCGCGCCGTTTGCCAGGCGGATTGTTCCGGCATCGGCTACAAGAATGCGCAGGCCGTGATCAACATCAACGGTGATCTCGGCGACGCGCTTCACTACAACAAAACCCTTGCGCTGGTCGGCGACATTTCGGCGGTTGCCAGCCGTCTTGCGGCGAAACTGGAAGCGGCGGGCGCGACAAAGAACAAGAGCGCCTGGCTCAAGGCGTGCGCGGCCAAGAAATCTGAATGGACCACCTACAAGCGTAAACGCTTTGAATGTCCACCGTTGAAAGATGACGTATGGCAGAAGCCGGTTCTTGCGCAGCCGGCGGCGATAAAGATCGTCGCCGATTTTGCGAAGGAGATCGGCGCCGCTAAATTCTTCGATGCCGGCGACGTGCAGGCCAACGGTTTCCAGATTGTCGAAGATGACAGGACGGGAGACACGTTCACCGAAGCCGGCGCATCCTACATGGGTTTCGCCGCCAGCGCCTTGCTGGCCTCAGCACTGGCCGACAAACCGTGCTACGGCGTTGCGTTTTCCGGTGACGGCTCGTTCATGATGAACCCGCAAGTCCTGATCGACGCCGTCGAACATGGCGCGCGCGGGATGATCGTGATCTTCGACAATCGCCGTATGGCGGCAATTACCGGATTGCAGCTTGCACAATACAAGAATGAGTTTCGTACGAACGATCACGTCGCCGTCGACTATCAGAAGCTCGCCAGCTCGGTGGCCGGAGTCCTTGCAGTCTCAGGCGGAGCCGACGCCAGCTCGCTGCGCGCCGCGTTGAAAACCGCGCACGCGCACAATGGCCTGTCGGTGATCCATGTTCCCGTGTACTGCGGCCCGGACCAATTGGGTGGCCTCGGCGCCTGGGGCGCGTGGAATGTCGGCAACTGGTGCGATGGCGTGCAGGCGTCGTGGATCAAGCAGGATCTCTAGCGGAACCGATATAGGGCCGACGCGGTTGCTCAGCGGAGGCACTCGTGACCGAGCCATCGTCCATAAAGTCGCTGAAGGCGCTGCGTACCGCCGAAGAGGCATGCACGCGCTGTCCTCTCTACAAAGACGCAAGCCAGGTGGTGCCCGGGGAAGGTCCGGCGCGAGCCCGTCTTATGATTGTGGGCGAGCAGCCCGGCGACCAGGAAGACAAGCAAGGCAGACCGTTCGTCGGCCCTGCGGGTGGCATTCTGGCAAAGGCCCTGGCCGACGCCGGCATCGACCGCAAGGCGGTCTTTGTCACCAACGCGGTGAAGCATTTCAAATTCGAGCCACGCGGCAAACGGCGCCTGCACAAGCGGCCCAATGCGTATGAGATCGATCGTTGCCATTGGTGGCTCGATCTCGAACGCAAAATCGTTCACCCGGATATCGTGGTTGCTTTGGGAGCAACCGCGGTCCGAAGCGTTTCCGGCCGCCCACTTTCCATCAACAAGATTCGCGGACGTGCGCTGTCTTTACCCAACGGCGGGCAAATGGTTGCGACCATTCACCCGTCGTACATCCTCCGCATCGAAGACGAAAGCGATAAGCGCACGCAATATCGGCAGTTTGTCGCCGATCTGAAGCTCTGCGCGAAAATCCTGGCGAAAGCCGCCTGATCAGACTGTCAGGAGTTTTTCCAACCGTATTGGGAGTTGACGCACGCGCACGCCAGTTGCGTGATACACCGCGTTCGCCACTGCGGCTGCCGTCCCGACGTTGCCAAGCTCGCCGATCCCTTTGACGCCCGCCGGATTGACGAAATTGTCTTCCTCCGGAACGAGGATGACATCAAGTTGTTGAATGTCGGCGTTCACTGGGATGAGATAGTCCGCCAGATTGTCGTTGACGTAGCGTGCGACCCGAGGATCGATCGAGGATGTCATCGTTGGCGCCCTCGTTTTGTGCGTTTCGGATGGCTCGAGGTTGTGTGACGGTAGCGGGTGTCGCCCGCGCGCTGTAAAAAGGAACGTCTCCAAGGCGTCGGGAGTTCCTATCGGCGACTTAATTCACGTGGGCGCGGAACTTCTACCCCGCGATCTTTTGGAGAGGCGAAAAATGATCGAATCCAAGAACCGCCGGGCTGCCAAAGACACCTCGGTGCGAGACATGATTGAAGAGGAGCGCGAATGCGACAAGCGCAAGGAAGACGAGGTCGCGAAGAGCTCGGATGACAGCTTTCCGGCGAGCGACCCGCCAAGCTTCACTGGCGTGACCAGCGCGGCTGATATCGAAAGAAAGAAACGGGCGAATCCGGACTAGCCAAACTGCATATTCAGCAGCTTCTCGGCATTACCGCAGAAAAGTTTTCGTTCGTCGGCCGGACCGAGGCCGAGCTTCTTGACCGTGGCTATTGTCGGTGCGATCGGGCCCAGCGGCGTGTCGGTCGCGAAAACCACCTGATCGGGGCCGAAGAACTCCAGGCCACAGCGCGTTGCAGCAACGCCCCCGCCGAACATCGCCGTGTCGGCATAAAAGTCGTGCATGTAATCCATGTGCGGTCGTTTCAGAGACGGAAGAATTTTTGAGTAGTCCTCGTCCGATGTACGCTGGCCGAGCACCTTGAGGCCCGGACCGACGCGACCGTCGTAGTATGGGATCATTCCGCCGAGATGGTGCGTGATGATTTTCAGCTTCGGATAGCGATCGAACAGGCCTGAGAAAACCATGCGCACCATCGCGACCGACGTCTCGTAAGGCCAGTGGAAACACCACCACATCTCGAATCGCGATTTCTTCTCGGAGGGATAGTCGGGCATTGCCGCCGTGCCGACAGGATGAAGCCAGATCGGCAGGTCGAGCTCGGCCATCGTTGCAAAAATCGGCTCGAACTCGGGATCGTCGAGCGGTCGACCGGCGACATTCGTGTAGAGAAGGACGCCGCGCGCACCGAGATCCTTCCCGGCCCGGCGCGCCTCCGCGACCGAGCCTTCGACATCGGTCATGCACAGCGCTGCAGCGAATCCCGGAAAGCGCTCGGGATGCTTGCGGCACAGTTCGGCCATTGCGTCATTGGCGATGCGGGCAAGATTCAACCCGACATCCGGCGCGGCGATGTCCTCGATCGCGGGGTTCGGCAGCGAGATGATTTGGCGATAGTCGCCAAACTCATCCATCTCCTTGAAACGCGCATCGAGGTCGAAGAGCTTGGTGACTCCACGCAATCGCTTGCCGATGTTCTCGAGGTTCGGCGCGACTTTGGTCATTTCCTGAAAATAACGGTCAGGAAAGATATGACAGTAGATGTCGATAATCGCGCTCATGGCTTCCCATCGATCGCGTCAGACGGCGCCGATTAACCGGCCGTGTAGCCACCGTCGGCGTAGAGGATATGGCCGGTGTAAAAGTCGGATGCCTTTGACGCGAGAAACAGCAGAGGTCCGGCAAGATCCTCCGGTTCGCCCAGCCGGCCTTTCGGCACGCGTGCAAGAAATCCCTTCCGCACATTCTGTGCCCGCTCAGTATCTTCGTACATCCAGGCTGTCAGCGGTGAACGGAAAACGGTGGGCCCCAGTGCATTCACCGTAATGCCGGTTTCGCCCCATTCACAGCCGAGCGCCTTGGTGATTCCATCGACCGCCGACTTCGACGCGCAATAGGCGCTGTAACCGGCTGGATGGCCGAGTAATCCTCGCGCGGACGACGTGAGGATGACCTTGCCGCCCTGACCTTGCTTGAGCATCTGCTTGCCGGCGGCGCGTGCCATCAGCCAAGACTGATTGACGTTCGCGTCCATGACGTCGAGAAAATCCTCGACTTTCTGGTCAACGATCTTGGAAACCTTGTTGAGACCGGAGGCAACGACAAGAATGTCGACGCGACCGAACTTGTCGACCGCGGATTTGACGATTTTGTCGCAATTTTCTTCCGAGCTTGGCCGCAACGCGATGATCTCGGTTTTGGCACCGAGTTTCTCGCATTCTGCCGCGACCTTTTTCAGTTCTTCGGCTTTGCTCGCTGCCAGGACAACGTTGGCGCCGGCGCCTGCCAGGGTTTTTGCCGCCAGCGCGCCAAAGGCTCCCGACGCACCGGCGATGATTGCAGTTTTGCCCTTGATATCGAACAAAGACAGCGGATTTTTGAGAAAATCACTCATGGCACGCCTCATTTTGGCGGGTTAGCGACCGCAACCACGATCGAGCACACTTCATTGCCGCGGTTGATGATTTCGCGCGTTTCGTTCGGCTCGATCACGCAGGAGTCATTCGCCTTGAGCACCGTCTCCTTGCCGTTGACAATGATGGTCAATTCACCGCGCAGAACGAAATAAACCTTCTCTGGCGGAGAGGCGTCGGGTCCTGCGCCGCCGCCCGGCAGGAAATGCGAGTAGCCGAAGACGAGGCCCTTGGTGCCGCCGGCTTCTGCCCCAAACAGGCGCAGCGAGGTGTAGTTGCGGTGATTGGGTGCGTCGTATGGCTTGGCGTCTGCAAAACGTTTGACGTGCATCAGAATTTCCTCCCGCGCTCGATGCGATATTTTCCGGTGGGGTCGACGATAGCGACCAGCCGCACGATGCAACCGTCGCCGCGATCCCAATTCCAGGGGAAATAGGCAAATGTGCAACGCTTGCCCGTGACCTTGTCGATGTCCCCACCGACATTTTCAATTCCCATGATGCCGTTCTTGAAGAGGATTCGGTGGACCGGTTCCCACTCCGGGAAATCGTCCTTCCAGTCGCGTCCACCGGACCAGTCGCGGTATTCCTCGGCCAGATGCGGATGCAACGGTCCGTTACGCTGCGGGCCGATTGCGGTGGCGAGCGGGTGATCATTGGCCTGCGTGTCGTGACCGACGACCTTGACCTTCTTCTTCACGAACCATTCGCCAGCGGACGGTACGAAGCCAGGTGCGCGGCAGAAATAGTCTTCGCTGTCTTCGTAGAATTTGTGCCAGCCGGTATTGATGATCACGACGTCGCGCGGGCGCACGATTTTTCCGCAGGCCTTTTCCAGATCATCGCCGGTGATCGACTCCCATTTATTCTTCGGCAGGGAGACGACGATGCCCGAGCCGAAGAAATGCGGCAGCGGCACCTCATCGATAAACGGCGTGCCCTGCACGACATGGGCCGGTGCATCGATATGCGTGGTGTTGTGCATCGAGGTCGTTATGCGCTGCGACAGCACGCCCGACTTGGCCATGTAGTGGATGCGCTCGATCTTGACGTCTTCGAAATACGGCCAGTTCGGAGATTGATAGCCGAAGCGATGGGACAGGTTGTAGAACTCCAGTCCCATGCTGTTCTTGAGATCTTCCTCGAACATCACGCCGCGAATTCGTTTGGCCACGGCTCCCTCCCTGTGTTTATCCGACTAGCGGATGTGTCTTTGACTACCGGCGCCTGCGTCAGGCAGCGGCAGAATTCATGCGGTTCTCCAATGCGTGCTTGGTGGCGATCAGACGTTCGGCAATCAATGCCTGACGATTTTGAAACCGCTGACTCGGGACCGGCACCGAGATGGCGACGGCATTGCCGAGTGGATCGTGCAGGGCGACGCCAACGGCGCAGATGCCGATCGTGTGTTCCTCGCGGTCATAGGCAACGCCGCTCCGCCGCACGGACTTGAGATCGTTGAGGAGCGTGTCGAGCCGAGTAAGTGTCTTTGGCGTGCGCGCTTCGTAAGTGCGCCCGACCAG
>DASRAF010000147.1:0-3881 GCA_035638295.1 Pseudolabrys sp. | reverse complement strand
CTCGGGATTCCATTTATCGTCGCAGCATTCGCAATAGAGCCTTTTGCGGCGTTTCTATCCCGCTTCCGCAACTATCTTCATCGCATGGAGCAAGTGATGGGAGCGCTGCTCGTGTTGACGGGGATTGCCTTTCTGACGGGGGGCGTCAACCAGATGAGCGTATGGCTGCTCGAAACGTTCCCGGCTCTTGGAAAGATCGGGTGAAAAAGGAAAGCCCGCCAATCGGCGGGCTTTCGGATTCAATGCGACTGACTACTTGACCTTGGTGCAATCGGAGCCAGGGCACTCGGCATACGTGATCTTTCCGCTGGGATCCTTTTTCCAGATGTACATCACATAGTCGAGTTTCGTGATGTCGCCCTTCTTGTCGTAGGAAATATCGCCGAGCACGGTTTTGAACTGCATGCCTGAATGCATTTTCTCGGCGACCTTCTTGGGGTCGAGCGACTTTGCGGCTTCCGCAGCCTGTTTGATGATCTGTACGCCGGCATAGCTATAAAGCGTGTAGGCTTCCGGCTCGAATTTCTTGGCACGGAATTCCTCGACCACTTTTTTGGCATCTGGCTTGTTGCGCGGATCTGGACCGTAGGTCATCAACGTGCCTTCGACGCCCGGACCGCCAATCGAGGCAAATTCATCGGAGGTGATGCCATCGCCGCCCATCAACGGCGCCTTTACGCCTTGATCGCGCATCTGCCGGACGATCAGTCCACCTTCCGTGTACAGGCCGCCCCAATAGATCAAGTCGGCGCCCGATTGCTTGATTTTGGAAACCAGCGCCGAGAAATCCTTCTCCCCGGTGTTAATGCCTTCGTAGAGAACTTCTTTCATGCCGGCTTTGTTGATTGTCTTCTTCATTTCGTCGGCCAGACCTTTGCCGTAAGTAGTCTTGTCGTGCACGACGGCAATTTTCTTGCCTTTGAAATGCTTGACGATGTATTCGCCCGCGACTTGTCCTTGCTGATCATCACGGCCGCAGACGCGAAAGATGTTCCACATCTTGCGTTCAGTCACCGTCGGATTTGTCGAGGCCGGCGTGATCTGCAGGATGCCGTTTTCCTGATAGACCTCCGACGACGGGATGGTGACGCCTGAGTTGTAGTGGCCGATGACGAATTTCACCCCGTCGGCAGCAAATTTGTTTGCAACCGAGACGCCTTGCTTTGGATCGGAAACGTCGTCGCCATAGGAGACGCTTATTTTCTGGCCGAGGATCCCGCCGGCGGCGTTTATGTCGGCCGCGGCCTGGTCAACCCCATTCTTCATTTGAGCTCCGGTCGCCGCACTCGGCCCTGTAATCGGCCCACCGACGCCGAATTTGACCTGGGCTGTGGCAGCCCCCGCGGTTGTAATCGCGATACCCAACGCGAGGCCGAACGTAGTGATCTTTTTCATCTGTATTCCCCCTCAAACTAAGGCAACTTTCTCTCGACGATATTACGTCAGGCGACTTTGCGGCGCCAGCGCATCGGGCCGTCGGGCTCATTGAGCCAGCGATATTGTGTAAGCATCTGGCTTGCGCGAGCGACCCGAAAACCGAGGAACCCGAACAATACACAGAAAGTCGAGTCGACGAGGTAGTAGTGGAGCGACAGAAAAGTGCCGCCATAAAGGCTGAAATGAATGAAACGAACCGCCCCTGCCAGAACAAAGCCGTACGCGACAACTTGCCACCATGGCCGCCAGGTTGTGGCAATCGCTCGGCCAGCCAATGCCGCTGCTCCGCCGCCGAGAATGAGGGTGACCAGCACGAAAACGCCGAATGAGCCTTCCTCGTAGAGGAATTCAGGTATCGAAAAAGATGCGGCAATTTGGGTCAATGCCGACCTCCCTCGAGATAGGCCGACTTGATTTCCGGGCGTTCCAACAATTCGCGTCCTGTGCCGGACATCGTAATGAACCCATTCACCATGACGTAGCCGCGGTGCGCGAGCTTGAGGGCGTGGTAGGCATTCTGCTCGACGAGAAATACTGTCAGACCGTCCTCGGCGTTGAGCATTTTAATGGCATCAAAGATTTGCCGCACGACCAGAGGTGCCAGGCCCAGCGAAGGCTCGTCGAGCAAAAGAAGGCGTGGTTGTGCCATCAAAGCGCGGGCAATCGCCAGCATTTGCTGTTCGCCGCCCGACAACGTCCCGCCGCGTTGCGCGATTCGCTGCTGCAGCCGCGGAAACATAGTCAGTACGCGATCAAGGTCCCGCTTGAAATGCAATGGGTCAGCGGTTGTGGCGCCCATCTGCAGGTTCTCGAGCACTGTCATTCGGGAAAAAATACGGCGGCCTTCGGGGGACTGCGCAAGTTTGAGTTTTGCTATCTCGTGTGTCGGTAGATGTGTGATGTTCTGGCCGGCGAAATCGATCGTACCTTCGCGTGCGCGCGGATTGCCGCAGACCGTCATCATCAATGTAGATTTTCCAGCGCCGTTGGCGCCAATCAAAGTGACGATTTCTCCTTCGTTGACATCGAGGTCCACGCCTTTAAGGGCCATAACCCGGCCGTAGAAAGTTTTGACGCCTCGAACAATGAGGAGTGGGGTGGTCATATACCGACCTCCGCCTCGACTTTGGCCACATCCTTGTCGGCGACTCCCAGATAGGCCGCAATAACCTTCGGGTTGTCGCGGACAGCCGCTGGAGCGCCATCGGCGATCTTGACACCATAATCGAGCACGATGACGTGGTCCGAAATTTCCATCACCACGGACATGTCATGCTCGATCAAGAGGATCGAAATGCCGTACTTCTCCCGGATGTTGAGCAGGAGGTCGTTCAGCTGGGCGCTTTCACGTGGGTTGAGGCCCGCCGCGGGTTCATCAAGGCAGAGCAGCACCGGATCGGTGCACATGGCTCGCGCGATCTCGAGGCGGCGTTGCGCGCCGTAAGGCAGATCGCCCGCGGCGTCATCCGCGCGGGCGGTCAGATCGACCCTGTCCAGCCATTCCCGCGCGCGCTCAATCGCCGCGCGTTGGGCCTTTCCAAAGGAAGGAAAGCCAAGAATTCCAAGAAGGGTATAGCCAGATGCCAGCATCAAATCATTGTGTTGAGCCACCAACAGATTCTCGAGCACGGTCATGCCCGGAAAAAGGCGAATGTTCTGAAATGTACGGGCGACCCGCGCTTGCTGCGCCACGAGGTAGTCGGGCATTCGCTCGAGCAGAAAGAGCCCGCCCGCCGCTCGTCTAACGGAACGTTCGCCGCTGTCGGTTAACGTCTCGAGCCAATCCCAGGCGCCGACATCACCATGGCGCAGCGCGATGCGTCCCTCGCTCGGCTTGTAGAAGCCGGTGATGCAATTGAACACTGTGGTTTTCCCCGCGCCGTTCGGTCCTATCAAGGCGGTGATCTCTCCCTGCCGCGCGGAGAACGACAGGTCCTCCACGGCGAGAAGGCCGCCAAAGCGCATGGTCAAATGTTCGACCTGCAGCAACATATCGTGTGCATCTGCCATCAGCCGTGACCTTCTTTCACGAGGTCGCTGGCGATTGCCTTGCGCTCTTTTAGAACGACCGATGGCTCGCGCGTCGCAACTAGACCGCGGGGCCGCCAGATCATGATCAGCACCATCGCAAGTCCAAAAAGGAGCATCCGGTACTGGGTCGGGTCGAACGTGGCTCCAAATATCAATTTCAGAAAATCGAGCTCGCGCATAATTTCGGTGCCGCCGATCATCACAACAGCGGCGATCGCGACGCCGATCTGGCTGCCCATACCGCCAAGCACAACAATTGAAAGAATGGTTGCGGACTCCAGAAACGTGAACGAGTCCGGCGAAATGAAGCCCTGTCGTGCGGCAAAAAACGATCCCGCAAAGCCGGCAAACATCGCGCCCATGGCGAACGCCGTTAACTTGGTGTTGGTCGTGTTGATGCCGAGTGAGCGGCA
>DASRAF010000146.1:0-5558 GCA_035638295.1 Pseudolabrys sp. | reverse complement strand
TTCATTATCCGACCGTGTCGCGGGGCACCAGGAGGCTCAGATGCGCAAGGCAGTATCGGTCGTGGTCGTTTCCGCAATGGTCGGCATCTTCCTCGATGCGCTGCTCGGTCCCGACGAAACAATCGCTCAGCGGGATATGACAACCGAAATCGGAATGCCGTTTTACGGTCTTCACGTTGCATTACCGCCGGATATGAAGAATTTCCCGGCGGAGATCGTCCCACTCCCGTGACGAGACCCACATCGATGATGTCGGCCCGCGCTGACCGCGCTCCCCAAAGGGGAGCGCGGTCCTTTCTTTCAGATGATGTAGACCTGCCAAAACTACTTTGTGGCTTTTGTGCCGGCGACTTCGGCGAAGGGCAGGTGGTAATCGCCAGGGGCTGTCAACTCGTCGGTGTCATGGGGACGACGATGTTCGGCAATACGCCCCGCGATGGCGACCCGGCTGGTCCAGTTCAGCAAGCTGTTTAACACAAGCGCCTCCACTCTCTGGAGAGATCAACCTTCGCAAACAGAAAGTCCGGTGCAGGCTGCGAGGGTATATCCGGCCCCGCCGCGGCCTCGATTGCCTCGTCGGAAACGTCGTAGCGAAGGAGGTTTCTTCCTTCTGATATCCGATGCCGCCTTTTGTAGGTCTCCAGTCCGTGCGCAACAGTTAGGACCGCGCGCACAATCCGCATCTGATGGCGGTTTTGTTACGGCGAAACAGTTCCCGAGTCCGCACGATGCTGCGTCCCGTATCACTGAGGTATTGGCATCGGCGGAACAGGATGCGACGGCGCTCGTGGCGCCGGTGCTACCTGCGCCGGAGGCTCCGAAACCGTGCGCGATGCCGAAGGTATAGCCGCCGCGCGAGATTGGGTCGGAGGCGTCGGCTTCGGTTTCACGCTTTGCTCGGTCGCCTGCAATTTCGCGAGGTTCTGCGCCAACTGTTCCTGCTTGGCGACGAGTTGTGTCTGTTTGGATGCGAGCTGATCTAGTTGTTGTTGAGCGGCGGCAAGCTGTTCCTGCTTGGCGGTGAGTTGCTCAACACTGCGCCGCACGGCGGCCAGGTCTTGCGCCATTGTGTCAAGCTGCTTCGTCAATTCTGGCGACGGGGTGGGTGCCGCTGCTTGTGTCACGGGCGCAGCTTGGGCCGGCGGGGACGCCTGAGCGGCCGCGGGGACAGCCTGTTTTGTCGCAGTGTTCGAATCGTTTGCCGATTTTGACGGCGCGCCGAAATTGGATTGCCAGGCAATTGCAGCGCCGAGCAGCGCCGCGAGGCAGACGCCGACCGAGGTGAGGACTGTTCGCGGACGCATCGGGCGGCTTCCCGCCGCGAAAGGAGTGTGTCCGAAATCGGAGCGCGGAGGCACCTGAATTGAAGGCTCCACTGCCTTGGGTTCGGCAGAAGCGCTGGAGGTCGAGTGTCCCTTGGCTGCTAGATCGGACGCGAGCTCGTCGAGCTGGTCCATCAGCTTGGACGCTGCCTCGGACGGTACTTGCGGTGGATGGATGTCGAAAGTCGGCCTAACAGCCTCGTTCTGAATCGGCATTTCAGCGCTTGGCGCCGGGCAAGTTTCTTCGGCCGTGGCGTCGATTGGCTGCGGTGCCATGGTCGCTGAGGCAAACCAGCCGTCGAAGTCTTGCATCGGACCGTCGAGCCGAGCCGTCACTGTCGTTGGTTCGGGCACGAGAGGCGCGACATTGTCCTTGTGGCGTTGCTCGTTTGGCGGACTCAGCAAGGAATCCATTTTGGCGCTCCAACCTGTTTGCGTAGAAACAGCTGTTTTTGGCTCGTTTGGGGCGAAAACAGGCCACCACCGTGTGACCGGACAAAGGCGGGAGGGCAGCAAGCGAATGGCATTGTTTTGGCCAAATTAGCCATTCCACATCCTGGTAGGTGATCATATCGACCAATGCACAGCGCTTTTTCATTCATTTCGACGCGCGGGAGGAGGCTGGTGCGCAGCCCTCAGGGAACTCGCTGATCCGGTTGCTGTTGTCACGTGATGGGCAGGGCAAAAACATCGGCGAGAAAATCGAGCGCCAAGCCCGGTTCGGATGTGCCCGAATCGAGTTCGGAAACGAAGTCGTCCGACACAAAAACAAAATCCGGCGCGGCGAGAAAATCCAGGAAGGCGTCAGGCAGGAGATCGCCATCCAATGGCTCGCCGAAAAACGGCAACGGTCGAACATCTCGGTCCCCGCCTGCCGATATTGCTGAATCGGCGAAGATCGAACCGCCGCCGGACGAGGTCGCCCAGTCTGACGAAACAATGTCACCCGAAGAAATCGAGAAGGCGCGCAAAAGTTACCTGTTGAAACGATTCTGGGTCTCGGCGCGCGGCTTCTGGGGAGAATCCGGCGAGAGGATTGCGTGGATTGCCTCTGTTGGGCTTCTGCTGCTGATCGTTTTCTACGTCGCCGTCCAATACGGCATCAACGTCTGGAACCGTAAGATCTTTGATGCAATCGAGAAACGCGACTCCGCAACCGTGCTCTGGCTTTCGGCGGTCTTTTTTCCGCTTGCACTGACGAGCGTCATGCTCGGCGTCGCCCAGGTCTACGCAAGAATGGGAATTCAGCGACGTTGGCGCGCGTGGCTGACCAACCAGATGGTGTCGCGGTGGCTTAATCATGGTCGCTACTACCAGCTTAATCTCGTCGCGGGAGATCACAAGAATCCGGAATACCGAATTGCGGAAGATCTGCGGGTCGCAACCGACGCTCCCGTCGACTTTGTAGCCGGCGTCACTTCGGCGCTTCTCTCGGCTATCACCTTTATCGTCGTACTTTGGACCATCGGCGGCGCGTTGAACGTGTCCCTCGCCGGCACGACGCTCACCATTCCCGGCTTTCTCGTGATTGCGGCAATTGCCTACGCGGGTCTCGCCAGCACGGCGATGGCGGTTATCGGCCGAAAGTTTGTTACGATTTCGGAAAGCCGAAACCAGGCCGAAGCTGAATTCCGTTACGTGCTGACGCGCGTACGCGAGAACGGCGAAAGCATCGCGCTGCTCGGCGGCGAGGCGGAAGAGCGCGATGGCATCGACAAGTCCTTGCGCAATGTGCTCAGGCAATGGGCGCGGCTCTGTGGCCAGCATATGCGGACCACGATCGTGTCGCAGGGTTCGAACGTCATCGCGCCAGTACTTCCAGTTTTGTTGTGCGCGCCGAAATTTCTCGACGGCAGCATGACGCTTGGTCAGGTGATGCAGGCGGCGTCCGCCTTCACCATCGTGCAGAGCGCTTTCGGATGGCTGGTCGACAACTATCCGCGTCTTGCCGACTGGAATGCATGCGCGCGGCGGATCGCCTCGCTGATGGTTTCGATCGACGCGCTCGAGCGCGCCGAAACTGGTGACGACATCGGCCGGATCGCCCGCGGAGATACCAAGGACGATTCGATGCTCAGCCTCAGCGAGCTGACGGTTACGCTTGGCGACGGCACCGCCGTCGTCGACCAGGCCGAAGTGGCGATCGAGCCGGGCGAACGTTTGCTGGTCGCAGGCGATTCAGGGAGCGGGAAGAGTACGCTGGTTCGCGCGATCTCGGGACTGTGGCCCTGGGGAAGCGGGCGCATCGACATCCACCCGGACCGCCGGCTGTTCATGCTCCCGCAGCGGCCTTATGTGCCGGCGGGCACGTTGCGACGGGCGACCGCCTATCCCGGTGCGGCCGATGACTGGACGCCCGATCAGATCAAGGAAGTCCTCAGCAAGGTCGGACTGGAGCACCTGAAAGACAAGATCGAGGACGAGGAGACGCCGTGGGAGCAGACGCTGTCGGGCGGCGAAAAACAGCGCCTCGCTTTCGCGCGTCTGTTCCTGCACAACCCTGACATCGTCGTGCTTGACGAGGCGACTTCGGCACTCGACGCCAAAAGCCAGGACAAGATGATGGAGGCGCTCATCAAGGAACTGCCGGGCGCGACTTTGGTCAGCGTCGCACATCGTGCCGAGCTTGAGGATTTTCACAGCCGCAAAATCGTGCTGGCAAGACGCAAGGGCGGTGCAAAACTTGTCCGCGATATCGACCTCGTGCCCCGCAAGAGCAAAGGGCGGTTGCTTGGCCAATGGCTGCGTCGGGCCTAGCGATCTCGCCACGAGGCCACGTCGGGGCAATATTCAGCCCTTTCAAAAAGGCCGCCCACCTTGATACGATACCTTTGAGCTGGGGAGAATGACAATGAGGCGGCGCGAAATCATCACGCTGCGCTGGGCTGCGGCGGCGATTGTCGCTGCCTCAGTTCTCTGCGTGTCTGCGGCCGCGCAAAACGACCCGGATTCGGATTGCAAGGAACTGCGCGTGCGCGATGAGGCGCTCGCGGATACTGCAATGTGTGTTCTGACTCTCAACGCCAAGGTCGTACTCAACGAACGCTGCAGAATAGCGGTGGCCGCCGAAGCAAAAGAGCGCGTCATCGATGCAGGCAAATATGTTGTTGTGATCCTTTCCGCCGCCCCTGACCGGAATAACAAGGTCACTTTGATGGCCAAGTGGAACAACGGGGACGGTCGAACCGATGATCTGAGACTGCTCGGCCCGGTAACGACGTTCCGGCGCGGAGCGGCGGATTGCTACCAGAATCAGGCCAAGCGCTTTGAGCTTTGTGTATCGGATTACATGGCCTGTCGCTAAAGCGTTTGCACGCGCCGTGAGCGAAAAATCAGGCCGGCCTCAACGAAAACTCCAGATTGCCTTCAAGCTTGTCGCGGCCGATGGGCCTATGTCCTGTGCCGCGTATCCTCCCTCGCGGGCGACAGAGCTCCTGTCGCCTGCGCTTTTTTTGCCCACCGTGCTTTCAAAGAGGCCCTTGATGGGCGATCCTGATCGGCGACAATCCGGTTTGGGGTGAGGACGTACCGGGCTTCATGGCCAGGTTCGGCATCGTACTGTTCTATATTGTGATGGCGGCGATCTGGTTCGCCGCCATTTGGTTCTTGTTTGTTACGTCGGGAACGCCGCTTTTTCCCACTTTGTGAGCGTTGGGCGTTCGGCCCGATGATGCGATCAGTGGCGCAATTTCGTGTCTGGCGCGGTCGTGTTGACACCGAAAGCTTCGTCGAGAAGCCGGTAGAGCTGCCAAACCGGCCCGGCGACACCGAACCCTTCAGTGCAATTCGGATCGGCGCAAAAATGGTGGCCGCTCGGAGTCAGCATCAACTCCGCGCCACACTCGGCGCAGACATGCAAAAGCGGTGACGTGTCATTGTCGCTCATTGTGTAGTCCTTCGCCCTGCGTGTCTTGGACACTCACCAAAACGGGAATGTTCGATCTCGCCGCAGCGGGCTTTCGCGGTGTATGTATAAAAAGTTGGCTGGCTCAGCCTGTCGCAGGCCGCCAAGAATTTGCTTTCAAACGCCAATCTTTTGCGCGGAAGTAGTCGGACACTCCTGCATGATGGCGGTGCCCGGTACCTTTCCCAATTTTGTCGTCCGACGCTCCCCAATTCTGCAGGATAAACCCAGCAGGACTCGTGGTCCACATGTTCGTCGCGGGCTGGGCGGCGGCGATGACCGTTTTCGTCACTACGAACAACAATGGAGTGTCGCGATGGGAAAGTTGATCG
>DASRAF010000145.1:0-11342 GCA_035638295.1 Pseudolabrys sp. | reverse complement strand
TCGCAGTCGATATGCTGGCCAACCTGGTGGCCGACGGATTCGGCGAGGAAGACTAAGCTTTCTCTCTACATAAAGAAATCTTTATATATGCGTTGCGAGGTGGTCGCCGGGCTGTTATAGGCACGCCCAGCCAAGTCACCGTGTGAGTCAGGAACCGTCATGACTGCTTCTGCAAAGCCGAAAGCCCAAGCCGGCGACTACGTCGTCAAGGACATCTCGCTCGCCGAATTCGGCCGCAAGGAAATCTCACTCGCCGAAACGGAAATGCCCGGTCTGATGGCGACCCGTGAGGAATACGGACCCAAGAAACCGCTTAAAAGAGCGCGCATTGCCGGTTCCCTTCACATGACCATCCAGACCGCGGTGCTGATCGAGACTTTGGTGGCGCTTGGCGCCGACGTGCGCTGGGTCTCCTGCAACATCTATTCGACCCAGGACCATGCTGCCGCGGCGATCGCTGCCGCAGGAATTCCTGTGTTCGCGATCAAGGGCGAGAGCCTCAAGGACTACTGGGACTACACCGCCAAGCTATTCGAATGGCACGGCGGCGGTACACCCAACATGATTCTCGACGATGGCGGCGACGCGACCATGCTGGTGCATAGCGGACTGCGGGCCGAGCAAGGCGATACTGCCTTCCTCGACAAACCCACATCCGAGGAAGAGGAAGTATTTTACGCGCTGATCAAAAGGCTCCTGAAGGAAAAACCGAAGGGCTGGTTCGCCGAGATTGCCAAAAACATCAAGGGCGTTTCCGAAGAGACCACCACCGGCGTGCATCGCCTCTATCTGATGGAGAAGGCGGGAAAACTTCTTTTTCCGGCGATCAACGTCAACGACAGTGTCACCAAGTCAAAGTTCGACAATCTCTACGGCTGCCGCGAATCGCTCGTCGACGGCATCCGCCGCGGTACGGACGTCATGATGTCGGGCAAGGTTGCGATGGTCGCGGGCTTCGGCGACGTCGGCAAGGGCTCGGCTGCATCGCTGCGTCAGGCCGGCTGCCGCGTTATGGTGGCGGAGATCGATCCAATCTGCGCGCTGCAGGCGGCGATGGAAGGCTATCAAGTTGTAACAATGGAAGATGCCGCCCCGATCGCCGACATCTTCGTCACCGCGACTGGCAACAAGGACATCATCACCATCGACCACATGCGGAAGATGAAAGACCGTGCCATTGTCTGCAACATTGGCCACTTCGACAACGAGATCCAGGTCGCGCATCTGAAGAACCTGAAGTGGACCAACATCAAGCCACAGGTCGATGAGATCGAATTTCCGGATCGCCACCGCATCATCTTACTGTCGGAAGGCCGCCTGGTGAACCTCGGCAATGCCATGGGCCATCCGAGCTTCGTGATGTCGGCTTCGTTCACCAACCAGACGCTTGCGCAGATCGAGCTGTTCGCCAACCAGGGCAAGTACGAAAAGAAGGTCTATGTGCTGCCCAAGACGCTCGACGAAAAAGTGGCGCGACTGCATCTTGCCAAGATCGGCGTGAAGCTGACGGAACTGCGTGCCGATCAGGCCGATTACATCGGCGTGTCACAAGCCGGCCCGTTCAAGAGCGACCACTATCGTTACTGATTTTCATGCACCGCGCGTGATCGCATGCGTGCTTTTTGACCTGATGTTCGCCGGGATAGACGATTCTGGCGCGCTTGAAGGACCGCACCCCTAGTGTTATCTCGCGCGCCATGACGACGTCGCCGATTCAGAACATCCGCAATTTCTCCATTGTCGCGCATATCGACCATGGCAAGTCGACGCTTGCCGACCGGCTGATCCAGCTCACCGGGGGCCTGGAAGCACGCGAGATGAAGGAACAGGTGCTCGATTCCATGGATATCGAGCGCGAGCGCGGAATTACCATCAAGGCGCAGACGGTGCGCCTCAACTACAAGGCGCGCGATGGAAAGGCCTATGTGCTCAATTTGATCGACACGCCCGGCCACGTCGATTTTGCCTATGAGGTGAACCGTTCGCTGGCGGCCTGCGAGGGCTCCCTGCTGGTGGTCGACGCGAGCCAAGGGGTCGAAGCCCAGACACTCGCCAACGTCTACCAGGCGATCGACAGCGGCCACGAGATTGTGCCGGTGCTCAACAAGGTCGATCTGCCAGCCGCCGAGCCGGCAAAGGTCAAGCAACAGATCGAAGATGTCATCGGTCTCGATGCCAGCAACGCCATCGAAATATCGGCGAAAACAGGGGTGAATGTGCCGGAGGTTCTCGAAGCAATCGTGACCCGGCTGCCGCCGCCAAAGGGCGACCGTGACGCGACGCTGAAGGCGCTGCTGGTCGACAGCTGGTACGACGTCTATCTCGGCGTCGTGGTGCTCGTGCGCATCGTCGATGGTGTGCTCAAGAAAGGCCAGCGCATCCGCATGATGGGCACGGATGCGAGCTACGAGGTGGACCGCACCGGCGTATTCACTCCGAAGCTTCAGCCAGTGGAGGAGCTCGGCCCGGGCGAGATCGGGATGCTGACGGCCTCGATCAAGGAAGTGGCTGACACGCGTGTCGGCGACACCATCACCGACGATCGCAACCCGGTCGACAAGCCCCTGCCCGGCTTCCGCCCCGCGGTACCGGTCGTGTTCTGCGGCCTGTTTCCGGTTGATGCCGCGCAATTCGAAGACCTTCGTGCCGCGATGGGCAAGCTGCGTCTCAACGACGCGAGCTTCACCTACGAGATGGAAACCTCGGCGGCGTTGGGCTTCGGCTTCCGCTGTGGCTTCCTCGGTCTGCTGCATCTCGAGATCATTCAGGAAAGATTGTCGCGTGAGTTCAATCTCGACCTGATCGCGACCGCACCTTCGGTCATCTACAAGATCAAGATGACAACCGGCAAGGAACTGGAGATTCACAATCCGGTCGATATGCCGGAGCCGAACCACATCGAGGAAATGCAGGAGCCGTGGATCGAAGCGACAATCCTGACGCCGGACGAATATCTTGGTTCGGTGCTCAAGCTCTGCCAAGACCGCCGCGGCGAGCAGAAAGAGCTCACTTACGTCGGCAACCGCGCAATGGTGAAATATGATTTGCCGCTGAACGAAGTGGTGTTCGATTTCTATGACCGGCTAAAATCGGTCTCGCGTGGCTACGCCTCATTTGACTATCACCTCACCGACTATCGGCCGGCGGACCTGGTCAAACTGCAGATGCTGGTTAACGGCGATCCGGTCGACGCGCTGGCGATGCTGGTTCATCGCACGCGCGCCGAATCCCGCGGCCGCGCTATGGCGGAAAAGCTCAAGGAGCTCATCCCGCCGCATATGTTCCAGGTGCCGATCCAGGCCGCGATCGGCGGCAAGATCATCGCGCGCGAGACAGTGCGCGCCTTCCGCAAGGACGTCACCGCCAAATGCTACGGCGGCGACGCGACGCGCAAACGCAAGCTCCTTGAGAAGCAGAAGGAAGGCAAGAAACGCATGCGGCAATTCGGCAAGGTCGACATTCCGCAGGAAGCGTTCATCGCCGCGCTGAAAGTGGACGTCTAAACGCTTCGGCCGCTATCGCCACTGCCAGTACGAGCGCGAGCGGTTGTCGTCCCATGACTTGCCGAAATCACTTTCATAGGGCTGGCTTTGGTACTCTTGCCAACCGTCCTCGCGTGCACGCGCCCGCTGTGCCGGTGCTTCGCCGGTGACCACGATGCGCGTGTCGTCGGTGCGATCCTTGACAAGCGCAAACAGGACGGCGGCATTCGAGGGAGACAGTCGAATGCAGCCGTGCGAAGCGGGTCTGCCCAGACGTGAAACCTCATAGCTGCCGTGGATCGCATAGCCCTCGTTGAAAAAAATCGAATAGGGCATCGGCGACATGTCGTATTTTCGCGAGAACCATTTGCGCTCGAGCCGCTGCGGCCGGTAGCTGCCGTTAGGCGTGCTGTAACCCCAGCGTCCCGTCGACACGGGCCATCTGTAGCGGCCGGCGCCGTCCACCACGACGGTCAGACGCTGTGCTGATTTGTCGACCGTGACTACAATTCCACACTGAGCCGGATCGCTGGAAAAAATCAGAATGAGGACGAAGAGGAAGAGAGGGGCAATTACGCGGTACAAGGGCTACTCCCCGTTACACGAACCGCAGCCGCGGATGGCACAAGTTCACTTATTTGCACCACTAGTCGTACAATGGAACCCGTGCCGCTACAAATGTACCCTCGTATAATTAACCTGACAGACGATTGCGGAATCGGTAGACGGGAGACCTCATGTTCGCGCGAATCGTCACCCCATTCTTTCTGTCTGTTGCAACTGTCGCAGGCACTCTTGCCGTGAATGGCGGCGCGGCCCTGGCCCAAACGTCGGCAGCCGCCGTGACGGCGCCTCTGCCGCCGGCAAAACCGGCCGACGCCGAACAATCAAAAGAGCCTGCCCACGCCGAGCAAAAAGATCTGACCCAGAAAGAGAAAACCCAGTCGGCCAAGCAGCTGTTCGGTTCGGTACAACTTCCCTCGATCGGCAAGGCCGTATCGATCGGCTACTACCCGCGCGGATGTCTTTCCGGCGCCGTCGAATTTCCGGTCAACGGGTCGACATGGCAGGTGATGCGGCTGTCGCGTAACCGCAATTGGGGCCACCCCAATCTGATTCATTTTCTAGAAAAATTCGCGCCGCGCGCCGCCAAGGCCACCGGCTGGAACGGTATCCTGGTCGGCGATCTGGCCCAGCCGCGCGGTGGTCCATCTCCCTCCGACCACGCCAGTCACCAGACCGGACTCGATGTCGACATCTGGTTCATGCCGATGCCCGACCGCGTTTTGACCAAAGAAGAACGCGATACCGTCCAGGCCATCAGTCTCGTGTCAGACGACTGGAAGCATCTCAATACGAAAACATGGACCCCCCAACACGTCGAATTCATCAAGACCGCCGCGCAGCAACCGGAAGTCCAACGTGTTCTGGTGAACGCGGTCATCAAGAAAGAGCTGTGCCGGGTTGAAGCCAATAAACCGCACGCATGGCTCGCCAAAGTACGTCCCTGGTACAAACATCACGACCACATTCACGTGCGCCTGAAATGCCCGAACGACTCGCCGAATTGCAGGGCGCAGCAACCAGTGCCCGGCGACGATGGCTGCAGCTCCAAGGAGCTCGATCGCTGGTTAACGGACAAGGTGCTGCATCCATCGATTGGCGTGCCAGGCAAACCCGCGAAGCCGATGATGCTTTCGGCCCTTCCGCCGGCCTGTAAAACCGTTCTCGAGGCGCCCGCCAATAAGACAAATCTGGCGGACGACAAGCACTGATCGGGGCAAGGCGCTCAATGTCTCCGACAAAATCCAGTTCGACAGCTCCCGATGCGCTCAAGATGCTTGCCGCGCTTGAACGAAAGGTCTTGTGGCTTGCGAGCTGGATGATTCACAACGCCAATCATCTGCGCGAGAACACGGACGGCCTGAAAGTCGGCGGGCATCAGGCCTCAAGCGCTTCGCTCGCGACCATCATGACGGCTCTCTATTTCGATGTGCTGCGCCCGCAGGATCGCGTCGCCGTCAAACCGCATGCGAGCCCGATCTTTCACGCCATCCAGTACCTGCTCGGCAGGCAGGCGCGCGAGCGGCTTGAAGCGTTCCGCGGTTACAAGGGCGCTCAGAGTTATCCCTCCCGTACAAAAGACGCCGACGATGTGGATTTTTCCACCGGCTCGGTCGGCCTTGGCGTTGCGCAGACGCTGTTCTCCTCGCTGACGCAAGACTATGTACGCGCTCATGGCTGGGGTCTCGATCGACCTGAGGGTCGCATGGTCGCGCTGGTCGGCGATGCCGAGCTGGACGAGGGCAATATCTTCGAAGCGTTGCTCGAAGGCTGGAAGCAGGGCCTGCGCAATTGCTGGTGGATCATCGATTACAACCGGCAAAGTCTTGACGCTGTCGTGCGTGAAGGCCTGTGGGCCCGCTATCAGCAGCTCTTCAATAATTTCGGATGGAATGTCGTCATCCTCAAATACGGTTCATTGCAGGAGGCGGCGTTCAAGGAGCCCGGCGGCGAGACGCTGAGGAAATGGATCGACAACTGTCCGAACCAGCTCTACTCAGCGCTCGTGTTTGCTGGTGGCGCAGCGTGGCGCAAGCGGCTGAACGACGAAATCGGCGACCAGGGCAACGTCAGCAAACTGATTGAAAAGCGCAGCGACGACGAGCTCGCGACCCTGATGAACAATCTCGGCGGGCACGATCTGCCGTCCGTGCTGAACGCATTCCACAACGCGGATCTTGAAAAGCCGACCTGCTTCATCTGCTACACGGTGAAAGGCTTCGGACTGCCCTTCGCCGGACACAAGGATAACCACGCCGGTCTGATGACCCCGCAGCAGATGGAGACTTTCCGTCAGGCGATGGGCGTTCGACCCGGGCACGAGTGGGATAAATTTGAAGGGTTTGCGCCGGCGGCGCAGCAACTGCAGTCGTTCCTTGATCGAGTCCCGTTCGCAGCTGCAGAGCCGCGGCGTCTCAACGCGCCTCCGCTGGCCGTTCCGGAAAGTCTTTCCGTCACGATCCAGCCGGTCATGTCCACGCAAACCGGCTTCGGCGCGATTCTCAACGAGATTGGCCGCGGTGAAAGCGATTTCGCCCGACACATCGTCACCACCTCGCCCGATGTGACTGTCTCCACCAATCTGGGACCCTGGGTGAACCGGCGCGGGCTGTTCGCGCGCCAAGCCATGGCCGACACCTTCAAGAGCGAACGCATCCCATCGACCTTCAATTGGGAATTCTCGCCCAAAGGACAGCACATCGAACTCGGCATCGCCGAAATGAACCTATTCATCCTGCTGTCGGCGCTCGGTCTGTCGCACACCATCAATGGCGAACGCCTTCTGCCGATCGGCACGCTGTACGATCCTTTCATCGCGCGCGGCCTCGATGCGCTCAACTACGCCTGTTACCAGGATGCGCGGTTCATGATTGTGGCCACGCCGTCCGGCATCACGCTCGCCGGCGAAGGCGGCGCGCATCAATCAATCGCCGAGCCGCTCATTGGTCTGGCGCAGGACGGGCTCGCCAGCTTCGAGCCCGCTTATGCCGACGAGCTTGCCGCCATCATGCACTGGGCGTTCTCGTATATGCAGAAGGACGGAGAGACGGCGCCCTCCGAACGCACATGGCTTCGCGACGAGACCGGAGGCTCGGTTTATCTGCGCCTCTCGACGCGACCGATCGACCAGATCAAACGCGAGATGACGCCGGAGTTGCGGCAGCAGATCGTCGACGGCGCCTATTGGCAGCGCAGGCCGGGTCCAAATTGTCAGGTAGCCGTGGCTTATACCGGCGCGGTTGCGCCGGAAGCGATCGAGGCCGTGGGCCTGATGGCCGAAGACCGCCGCGACGTCGGATTGCTCGCGATCACTTCGGCCGACCGGCTGAATGCGGGCTGGACCGCTGCCCAACGCGCGCGTGAGCGTGGTCTAGTGCACGCGCGGTCGCACATCGAGCGGCTGCTCGCCGATCTGCCGCCCCATTGCGGCATCGTCACCGTGCTCGACGGGCACCCCGCCACTCTGGCCTGGCTTGGTGCCGTCGCTGGCCACAGGACGCGCCCGCTGGGAGTCGAGCATTTCGGGCAAACCGGATCGCTCGCCGAGCTGTATCGGCACTACGGCATAGATGCCAACGCCATCGTCGCAGCGGCACAGGCGATCGCGCCCGGCCGCCCGATCCGTCATCTCAAGGCTTTGCCCTGACCGGCGTCACAAGCCGAACAACAACGCGACGACGGCGAAAATGAGGACCCACACGATGACCGCGCAGACGATGACTGCGATCGTGTAGACCACCGCCTTGTCCCCCGGGGGCCTCATCAGACCGGTAATGCCGGTGTGAAGCAGGTAGAGGCTGTAAAGACCGAGGATGCCGAGGAAGGACAGTGCCGGAATGATGTTGAACACGCCGGCAACCCAGGCGGCGGTCGGTGAATAAGCCGAAACCCTCATCGCATTATCGGGGCTTTTTCGTGCGCCGAAGGTGCCGCCAAGAAAATCGATGATGTAGGCAACGACAAACACGCCGATCAGCGACAGGACGTACACGGCTATAGCGCGTGCCAGGCCGAGGCCGATGCCGATCCGATACCCGCCCATTCCGATCAGCGACGTACCGATAAATGTGCAGACCGCGGGGATCGCGGCGACGATCGCGACATAGTTCGGAATTAGATACCCGGCGCTCCCGGGCTCACCCTCGATGGCACTCCATTCCGATTTCGGTTGAAGCAGGATCCCCTTGACCCGTTCCACGAGATTCATGACACCCCTCCATTAATCCGTGGTTTGACTATAAACCCTTTTGGTCCTCCAAAATCATCGCCGCGCCCTTTTCCGCAATCATCATTGTCGGTGAATTGGTGTTACCGGATGTGATCGAGGGCATAACGGACGCATCAACGACACGCAGGCGATCGATGCCGATGACGCGCAAACGCGCATCCACCACTGCCCGCTCGTCGTCGTCGCGACCCATGCGCGCGGTACCGACCGGATGAAATATGGTCGTACCGATATCGCCGGCGGCTTTCACCAGACCCGCTTCGTCGTCGCTGCGCACCTGCGCCCCCGGCAGATATTCGATCGGCGAATATTTCTGCAAGGCCGGCTGCGCAACGATCTCGCGCGTGACTCGGATTGAATCAGCGGCGACGCGCTGGTCTTCGGGAGTCGCCAGGTAGTTCGGGCTGATCGCTGGCGCCTGTGCGGGGTCTTTCGATTTAAGCGTGAGCGAGCCGCGGCTGGTCGGACGCACATTGGTGACGCTTGCGGTGAAAGCCGGAAACGGATGCAAAGGCTCGCCGAATTTGTCGAGCGACAGCGGCTGCACGTGGTACTGGATGTTGGCGGTACTTTGTGTGGGGTCCGATCTGGTAAATGCGCCAAGCTGCGACGGCGCCATGGTCATCGGCCCTCGCCGACGAAGCGCATAGTTGACGCCCATGCCGAGCCGGTTGAACAGCGACGCGTAGGTTTCGTTCAAGGTCTTCACGCCGGACACTTTGAAGATCATGCGCAGTTGCAGGTGATCGTGCAGATTGGCACCGACACCCGATTTGTCGAGCGTGACCGGAATCCCGAAATGCGACAGTTCGGCAGACGGGCCAATGCCTGAAAGCATCATGATGTGCGGCGAGCCGATCGCACCTGCAGCGAGAACAACCTCGCCGCGGCAGCGGGCACTGCGCAGTTCGCCTCCTTGCCGCCAGCGCGCGCCCACCGCGCGCTTGCCATCCAGTTCAAGTCCTTCGACGAGGCAGCCTGTTTCGAGGCGAAGGTTGGCTCGATGCAGAACGGGCTTCAGGAAGCCACGCGCCGCTGACCAGCGCCGACCACGCTTCTGATTGACATGGAAATAACAGATGCCGTTGTTGTCACCCGTGTTGAAGTCCTCGACGGTCGGAATTCCATATTCGTTCGCCGCCGCGCGAAACGCGTCGAGAACCTCCCAGGTCAATCGCGGGTATTCGACACGCCACTCGCCGCCTGTCGCGTGATGCTCGCTTTTGAGGAAATGATCGACGTGCTTACGAAAGTAAGGCCGTACGTCATCCCACGACCAGCCAGGCAGCCCCAGTTGACGCCAATGATCGTAGTCGCCGGACTGGCCCAGCATGTAGATCATGCCGTTAATCGCTGAAGATCCGCCGATGACCTTCCCGCGCGGATAGTCGAGGCTGCGACCATTAAGCCCAGGTTCTGGCTCGGTCTTCAGCAGCCAATCGGCGCGCGGATTGCCGATGGCAAAGAGATATCCGACCGGGACGTGAAACCAGATCCAGTTGTCTTTCCCACCCGCTTCCAACAGCAACACATGTTTGGTGGGATCGGCCGAAAGGCGGTTGGCCAGCACACAACCCGCCGAGCCAGCGCCCACAATGATGTAGTCGAACTCGCCTTCAATGGGTGCTGCCATTGCTTCCCTCGATTCGGACCTGGACTTTACCGCGGTCGGCGGGACTTGCTAGGCTCACAGAAGTTGCGGCGCGCTGTGCGTGCACCGCATGCACCCGGAACGGCGGTTCCGATCTAGAGCCCGAAATCCAGGTCACGTCGGCGCCTTTTCTGGCGCCGCAGGAGAACCGCCATGCTTGCCCGCGTTTTTGCCTACATCGCCCTCGTCTGCGCCCTTGCGGGCGCGCCGCAACCGTTGGTCGCGCAGGAGCAGATCACGGTCTTTGCAGCGGCGTCCCTCAGGAACGCGCTCGACGACGTGAATGCCGCTTTTGCCAAGGCGACCGGTATCAAAGTCGTCACGAGTTATGAGGCAAGCTCGGCGCTGGCGAAGCAGATCGAGGCGGGTGCTCCGGCCGATGTGTTTATTTCGGCGGACCTACGTTGGATGGACTATGCGGCCGAGCACAAGCTGATCGATCAGAACACCCGTGCCAACCTGCTTGGCAACAAACTGGTCCTGATCGCTCCGTCGGATTCAAAGCTCGCCAACGTGACCATCGGCGATGGATTTGACCTTGCGAAATTCGCCGGTGACGGTCGCATCGCTGTGGCTGACGTAAAAGCCGTTCCCGCTGGCCTTTACGCGAAGGCGGCGCTCGAAAAACTGGGGGCATGGGCTGCCGCCGAGCCAAAGCTGGCGCAGGCCGAAAACGTGCGGGCGACCCTTGCCTTCGTTGCACGTGGCGAAACGCCGGTCGGCATCGTCTATGAAACCGACGCAAAGATCGAACCCAAGGTGAAGATTATCGGCGCCTTCCCCGATGGCTCGTATCCGCCAGTCACCTATCCGGTGGCTGCAACGTCGAGCACAAAGAAGCCAGCTGTCGGCCAATACCTCAATTTCCTGCGCAGCGCAGCCGCCAAAGCCGCGTTCGAGCGCTCCGGGTTCAGTTACCTGATCAAACCGGTGTCATAGGCGGTATCAACGACGCCGTGTTCGACCTTTCGCCCCAGGACTGGACCGCGGTCGCGCTGTCGTTGCGCGTTGCCGCGGTGTCGACCGTGGCTGCGCTCCCGTTCGGGATCATCATTGCCATGTTGCTGGCGAGAGGATCGTTCTGGGGTAAATCCCTGCTTGATGCGGTGGTGCATCTGCCCCTCGTTCTGCCGCCCGTCGTCACTGGCTACCTGCTGCTGATCAGTCTCGGACGCAAGGCGCCACTCGGTGCCTTTCTTGCTGATCATTTCGGAATCGTGTTCTCCTTCCGCTGGACCGGGGCGGCGGTTGCCTGCGGTGTCATGGCGTTTCCGCTGTTGGTGCGCGCAATCAGGCTTTCGATCGAAGCCATCGACCGGCGGCTCGAAGACGCGGCGTCTACATTGGGCGCAAATCGCGTGTGGACCTTCGCGACTGTTACACTGCCGTTGGCGCTGCCCGGGATCATCGCCGGGAT
>DASRAF010000144.1:0-13572 GCA_035638295.1 Pseudolabrys sp. | reverse complement strand
TTGCCTGCCGGCGAGTCGACCTTGATCGAACCCGCGGGCGAAATGTGGTCCGTGGTGATCGAATCGAGAAGCAAAGCCAGCACGCGCGCATCGACAATGTCTTCGAGCGGCTTTGGATGACGCCCCATGTGAACGAAGTACGGCGGATTCTGCACATAGGTCGACTTTTTGTCCCAGTCGTAGGTCATGCCGCCTTTGACACTGATCTTGCGCCAGTTGCCATCGCCCTTGAACACGTCGCCGTATTTCTTGGTGAACATCTGCTTGGTGATGTTCTTGGCAACGAAGTCGCCGATTTCCTTGTTGGACGGCCAGATGTCCTTGAGAAAAACTTTCTTGCCTTTCTGGTCGACGCCGAGCGGATCTCTTGCAACATCGACATTCATCGAGCCGGCGAGTGCATAAGAAACGACCAGCGGCGGCGAAGCGAGATAGTTGGCGCGCACATCGGCATTGACGCGGCCTTCGAAGTTGCGATTGCCGGACAGGACTGCAGCCGCCACCAAATCGTTGTCGTTGATCGCCTTGGAATTCTCCGGCGGCAGCGGACCCGAATTGCCGATGCAGGTCGTGCATCCGAAGCCCACGAGATTGAAGCCGAGCTTGTCGAGATCTTTCTGCAGACCGGACTTTTCGAGGTACTCGCCGACGACTTGCGAACCTGGCGCCAGCGATGTCTTCACCCAGGGCTTGGTAGTCAGACCCTTCGCCGCGGCTTTGCGCGCGAGCAGGCCCGCACCGATCATGACATTCGGATTGGAGGTATTGGTGCAGGACGTGATCGCGGCAATGACAACGTCGCCGTGGCCAAGGTCGTAGTTCTTGCCGGAAACCTTTACGCGCTTCTTCGCTTCGGCGCTCTTGCCGAATTCCTTGTCCATCGAATGGGCGAAACCAGCTTTGACTTCCTTCAACGCGACGCGGTCTTGCGGGCGTTTCGGCCCCGACAGCGACGGCTCGACGGAGCTCAATTCGAGCTTGAGCACGTCGGTGAAAATCGGGTCGGGCGTCGTCTTCACGCGATACATGCCCTGAGCCTTGGCGTAGGCGGCAACGAGCGCCACGAGGTCAGCCGGCCGCCCTGTGTCTTTCATGTAGCGGATGGTATCGTCATCGATCGGCGAGAAGCCGCACGTCGCACCGTACTCAGGCGACATGTTGCCGAGTGTCGCCCGGTCGGCGATGGTCAGATGCGCAAGGCCCGGGCCGAAGAACTCGACGAACTTTCCGACCACGCCACGCTTACGGAGCATCTCGGTCACGGTGAGGACGAGGTCGGTCGCAGTGACCCCTTCCTTGAGTTTCCCCGCGAGTTTGAAACCGATCACCTCGGGCAACACCATCGAGAGCGGCTGACCGAGCATGGCCGCCTCAGCTTCGATTCCGCCCACGCCCCAGCCAAGCACCGACAGACCATTGACCATCGTCGTGTGCGAATCGGTTCCGACCAATGTGTCGGGATAGGCGACCTCCATGGTCGACGCCTTTCCGTCGACTTTCACCTTGTCCTTGCGATTCCAGACAACGCGCGAGAGATATTCGAGATTGACTTGATGGCAGATGCCGGTCCCAGGTGGGACAACGCTGAAGTTGTCAAATGATCGCTGCGCCCATTTGAGGAATTTGTAGCGTTCCTGATTCTGCCGGTACTCTTCCTCGACGTTTTTCTTGAATGCGGCATTGTTGCCGAAAAATGTCACCGCGACCGAATGGTCGATGACCAGATCGACCGGGACTTGCGGATTGATCTTCTTGGGGTCGCCACCCAATTGCTTCATCGCGTCGCGCATCGCAGCAAGATCAACAACGGCCGGGACCCCGGTGAAATCCTGCATCAGCACGCGCGCGGGCCGGAATGCGATCTCGCGATCGGAGGTCTTGGTCTTGAGCCACTCGGCGACGGCCTTGATGTCGTCTTTTGTAACCGTCCGGCCATCCTCATTGCGCAGCAGATTCTCGAGCAGGACTTTCATCGAAAATGGCAAGCGGGAAATGCCCTTGAGGCCGTTTCGCTCGGCAATGACAAGACTGAAATAAGCGTAAGTTTTGCTACCAACCTGTAGGGTCTTGCAGCATCTAAAGCTGTCGAGCGAAGTCATGTCGGCTGTTTCCATTCCCGGCCGGTTGATCGGCGCTGGTTCGGACTAAGCTATTGGCAAGGTGGTGTTTTTCTTGCTGGCGAGACTTGCGTCCGAATTCGAATTACGTAACGTCGCAAGTTCGGGCTTATAAGGTCTTTTCTCGCCCAAGGCTATATTGACGAGGGAACTACGCCAAAAATGCTCGTAAAATTGGGGTTTTCCGGGCCTGGCGTCGTGTCTCCGGTCGGCGGATCGCGATAACCGTGATGGAACTCAAGGGCGACGAACTGGCCTGCAACCGGGGCGGGCGTGAGGTCTTTAGCGGCGTGAGCTTCAACCTCTCCGCCGGTGAGGCCTTGGTGGTGACCGGCCGCAACGGCGCCGGCAAGTCATCTCTACTGCGGATGATCGCGGGCCTGGTGCGGGTCGCTGCCGGAAAACTCGCTCTGCAAGGCGGCCCTCCCGACATCCCAATTGCCGAGCAGGCGCACTATCTCGGCCATCTCGACGCAATGAAACCCGCACTCACGGTCGGTGAGAACCTGCAATTCTGGACGGGCTTTCTTGGTGCCCGGCGCGACCCCACATCGGCGCTGGAAGCGGTCGACCTCGCCCCGCTGGCGGATCTACCGGCCGCCTACCTGTCCGCAGGGCAGCGGCGGCGTTTGTCGATCTCGCGTCTTGTTGCCGTGCCTCGGCCGATATGGCTGCTTGACGAGCCGACATCATCCCTCGACGCACCCTCGCAGACGCGACTCGCGCAGCTGATGCGCAACCATCTGCGCACGGGCGGCATGATCATTGCCGCAGCACATGGAGCAATCGGTCTCGAACGCGCACGCGAACTGACATTGGGGTCGACATGAGTGCATTCGCATCCCTTCTTGGGCGCGACATGCGGCTCTCGGTGCGAGTCGGCGGCGGCGCACTGATGGGCGCTCTATTTTTCCTGGTCGTGGTCAGCATGATTCCTTTTGCAATCGGTCCCGACCTTGCATTGCTCGCTCGGATTGGACCGGCGATCCTTTGGCTTGGTGCGCTGCTTGCGAGCCTGCTTGCGCTTGATCGGTTGTTTGCCACTGACTACGAGGACGGCTCGCTCGACCTCCTAATGATGGGCAGCATGCCGCTTGAATTGGCGGTAGCAACCAAGGCGATTGCGCATTGGATCACCACCGGATTGCCACTCGTGATTATCGCTCCGTTGCTCGGGTTGATGCTCAACGTCGACTTGCACTCGTTGGGATGGCTTGCGCTCACGCTCGCGGCCGGCACGCCTGCTTTGACATTTCTCGGTTTGATCGGAGCGGCACTGTCGGTGGCGCTGCGCCGCGGCGGCTTGCTGCTCGCAGTCCTTGTGTTGCCGCTCACAGTGCCGGTGTTGATCTTTGGCGTTGCCGCAACGAACGTGGCGATTGTCGGACCTGCGCCGTTCGGCCCACCTTTCACCATTCTTTGTGCGCTAAGCTTGGCCAGCCTAGTGCTTGGTCCAATTGCCGCAGCAGCGGTCCTGCGCCATGGGCTCGAATGACATGAAATTGGACTCAAAAGACATGAGCAGAGATTGCCGATGCCGGTGATTGATCTCGCCAACCCGACGCGCTTTCTCAACGTCGTCAATCGCGTGCTGCTATGGTTGATTGCCGCGACGCTGATTCTTTTCGCCATCGGCCTTTATCGCGCGATGAACGCACCCGACGACTACCAGCAGGGCGCAACCGTCAAAATCATGTTTCTGCACGTGCCGGCAGCATGGCTCGGGATGTTCGGTTGGGGATTAATGAGCATCGCTGCACTGGGAACATTGGTATGGCGTCATCCGCTTGCGGATGTCGCGGGCAAGGCTGCCGCGCCAATCGGGGCCGCCTTCACATTCATCTGCCTTGTCACCGGGTCGCTGTGGGGCCGGCCGACATGGGGGACCTACTGGGTTTGGGATGCACGCCTGACATCGATGCTCGTGCTGCTTCTGCTCTATCTCGGTGTGCTCGCACTCTATTGGACCGCCGAGGAGCCGGGTCGCGGCGCGCGTGCGGCTGCGGTGCTGTCACTGGTCGGCGCGGTCAATCTGCCAATCATCAAGTTCTCCGTCGACTGGTGGAATACGTTGCATCAACCGGCGTCGGTTTTTCGCATGGGTGGATCAAGCATCGATCCTGCCTTGCTGACGCCCCTTCTGATCATGGCGCTGGCGTTTACGTTGCTGTTCCTGACCTTGCACCTCGCCGTGATGCGCAATGAGATATTGCGCCGCCGCGTGCGCAGCATGCGTCTTCTACAGTCGCAGAAGCTGGCGGAGGCGAGTGCATGAACCTCGGGCCGCATGCGGATTTTATCATCGCTGCCTATGCGGTCACGATATTCGTCATCGCCGCATTGATTGCGTGGGTCGTGCTCGATTATTCGGCGCAGCGGCGCATCCTCGGTGGCCTCGAGGAACGCGGGATCACACGGCGCTCGCAGCGCAAAAGCTAGTGAGTTTAAGTTCATGAGTGCAGCAGGCGAAGGCGCCACTTCAAAGCGAGGCCGCATCCTTGTGCTGCTGCCTTTGATCGCGTTTCTCTCGCTGGCCGCTTTGTTTCTGTATCGGCTTGGCGCCGGTGATCCTTCGCGGCTTCCCTCAGCGCTTATCGGCCACCCTGTGCCGACGTTTGATCTGCCCGCGATCCCGGGGCTTGAACGCGACGGCAAACCAATTCCCGGCCTTAGCAACGCAACCTTCCAGGGCGCAGTGACACTGTTGAATGTGTGGGCTTCATGGTGCGTGCCCTGCCACGACGAAGCACCGTTTCTCGAACAATTGTCGAGGGACAAGCGAATTCAGCTTGTCGGCATAAACTACAAGGATGCGCCCGATAATGCGCGACGCTTTCTCTATCGTTACGGCAATCCCTTTGTCGCCACCGGCCGCGACGAGGCAGGCCGCGCCTCGATCGATTGGGGCGTCTATGGCGTGCCTGAGACATTTCTGATCGGGCGCGACGGCCGTATCGCCTACAAATTGGTAGGGCCGATCACGGCCGAGAACCTCGGCCGCACTCTTTTGCCCGAAATCGAGAAGGCGTTGCGCTAGTTTTCTTTTTCGATGCTGTACTTGTTCAGCAGCGGAACCTGCAACGCCGCGAACAGGAAGGTGAGCGGGACAACTCCGAACAATTTGAAGGTCACCCAGAAATCCGTCGTCTGCGTGCGCCAGACGATTTCATTGATGAGCGCGAGAGCAAAAAAGAAGATCGCCCAGCGCCAGGTCAGTTTGCGCCAGCCTTCCTCGCGCAAGTGGAAAACGGAATCGAACACCATGCCGAGCAACGGCTTGCCGAATGCGAGGCCGCCGACCAGCGTTCCACCGAATAGAACGTAGATAATTGTCGGCTTGAGTTTGATAAACAGATCGTCGTGAAGGATCAGCGTTAGTCCGCCGAAAATCAGCACGATCACTGCGGTGACGAGCGGCATGACGGCGAGATGCCGGGTCATTGCATATGAGACGGCGAGCGCAACGAGAATGGCCACCATAAACGCGCCGGTCGCAATATAGATTCCGTATTTTGCATTGGCAGCGAAGAATAGAACCAACGGGCCGATGTCGAGCGCCAGCTTGAGACCTGGGTTCAGTTGTTTCTTCGCCGCCATGTGTTTCCTGACTAGGGCTCTAGTCCGACGACAGCACGCGCAAAATCACCGGCCGTAAATGGCGCCAGATCGTCCACGCCTTCGCCGACGCCAACATAATGTACCGGCAGACCGAATTTGTCGGCGACGGCAACAAGAATACCGCCTCGCGCCGTGCCGTCGAGCTTGGTCATTACCAGGCCGGTGACCCCCGCAGTCTTCCCGAAAATTTCCACCTGATTAAGCGCATTCTGACCGACGGTCGCGTCGAGCACGAGAAGCACGGCGTGCGGCGCGGTTGGCTCGACCTTGCGCATGACGCGCACCATCTTTTCCAGTTCGCCCATCAGTTCGGCGCGATTCTGCAAACGCCCCGCTGTATCGACGAGCACGACGTCGATGCCTTGTTCTTTGGCTGCGGCGATCGCATCAAAGGCGAGCCCGGCAGCGTCGGCGCCCGGCTCGCGGGCTATCACATGCGCACCTGTCCGTTGCCCCCAGATCTTCAGCTGATCGATCGCGGCCGCCCGAAAAGTATCACCCGCAACGAGCATCACGCTTTTTCCTTCCGCGCGGAATCTCGCCGCAAGCTTGCCAATGGTCGTGGTCTTGCCGGAACCGTTGACGCCGGACACCAGGATGATGAACGGTCGCGCGGTGATCTCGAGCGGCCTCGCAACTGGCGTAAGCGTTTTCTCGATCTCGACGGCCAGGAGGCCCTTCACTTCGTCAGGTGAGAGGCCCTGCGGATAGCGACCCTGGCTCAGCGCGTCCACGATCCGCACGGCCATATCCTGTCCGAGATCGGCCCGCACCAGCTCGTCCTCAAGTGAGTCGAGCGTCTCAGGCTCGAGCGGCCGGTGGGAGACAATCGCCGTGATGGAGGAACCGAGCGAGGATGACGTGCGCTTCAGGCCGCCACTGAGCCGCTTCCACCAGTTTTCGCCTTGCGTGCTGTCGTTCATGCCGCGCACGTGATAGCCGTTTCGGCATGACATCGGAAGAGATGCTCGCCCGCCTTCTGTACCGTGACGGGCTGATGCTGGTGGTCGACAAACCGGCCGGGTTGCCGGTCCATCGCGGCCCGAAGGGCGGCGATGCCTTCGAGGACTATTTCGATGCATTGCGGTTCGGATTGCCGCGTCCGCCGGCGTTGGCGCATCGGCTCGATCGTGACACGACCGGCTGCCTTGTGCTCGGTCGTCACCGCAAGGCACTCGCTCTGCTCAGTAAGCTGTTCAAGCAGGGCAAGGTCAGCAAATGCTATTGGGCGGTTGTCGATAATGGCCCCGAAGCGGACGAAGGGCGCATCGACATTCCTCTGGCGAGACGCGACGAGGCGCGCGGCTGGTGGATGAAACCCGACCCGCACGGCCTGCCATCGGCGAGTACGTGGAAGGTAATGGGTCGCGGCGCCGGTTTCAGCTGGCTTGCGCTCGAGCCCTTGACCGGACGCACCCATCAACTGCGCGTGCACTGCGCCGAGATGGGATGGCCAATCGTCGGCGACAGTATCTATGGCGGCGCGCCGCGCACAGGCGGTCCGCCCCTGCATCTTCATTCGCGTGAGGTGACAGTACCGATTTCGAAAACCAAGGCGCCGGTCACCGTCACCGCCCCGGTGCCGGAGCATATGCGCGAGAAACTCGCGGCCTGCGGCTTCACTCAGTAGAGCTGCGCCTTGATGCGCTCGGGCGCTTCGCGGTCGTAAGTCTCGCCACCCAGCTTGCCCTGGCTGAGTTCGGAGATGATTGTGCCGGTCGAAGGCAGGCTCTTGCGATCGATTTTGGTCGCCTCGTCCCACAACTTGGAACGTACGATCGCCTTCGAGCAATGGAAGAAAATGCTTTCGATATGAACGACCAACACGCAGCGCGGCAGTTTGCCGCCGACCGCAAAGCCTTGCATGAGTTCAGGATCGACCGAGATCGCGGCCCGGCCATTGACGCGCAGCGTCTCGCCGATACCCGGGATCAGAAAAAGCAGCGCGATACGCGGATCGCGCACGATGTTGCGGAAACCGTCGATGCGGTTGTTGCCGGGGCGGTCGGGGATTGCCAGTGTCCTGTCATCGAGAATGCGCACGAAACCGGCCGCATCGCCTTTCGGCGAGCAGTCAAGGCCTTCAGGACCTGATGTCGCAACCGCGATAAAGGGAGCCGCCTCGATCAGTTTGCGATAGCCTTCGCTGATGTGGTCGATCTCCTTGATGATCGAGGTCGGCAGTTTTTCGCCGTAGAGCAACTCAAGTTGATCCATCGTGGTAATCAGATGATCGCGAAGGGCCATCGCCAATCCCCCAGGCTAGGCGGCAAGTAGTTGCCGGCCATCATGAGTCGACATCGTTAGATCGACAATAACACCGGGTTCCAGCGGCGTCGCCAGACGCACCGGCATGAACTGCTCCGTACGCCCGAGCGCGCGTGATTCGACGAGCACGCGGCGGCGCGCGCCGATCTCGCGATCGAGATGATGCCGCAGCGCCTCATCGCCCTTTTCGCGCAAACGGCGGGCGCGATCCTTGACGATTGCGCGATCAATCTGCGGCATACGCGCGGCGGGCGTGCCGGGCCGCGGCGAGAATGGGAAGACATGCAGCTGCGTGAGCCCGCACGCGTCGACCAGGTCGAGAGAGCGAGCGAACATGACTTCTTCTTCGGTTGGAAAGCCTGCGATGATATCTGCGCCAAAAACCACGTCGGGGCGCAAGCGTCGTACCTGCTCGCAAAGGGCAATCGCGTCGTCGCGCGAGTGGCGGCGCTTCATGCGCTTGAGAATGAGATCATCACCTGCCTGCAGCGACAGGTGCAAATGCGGCATCAAACGCGGTTCCTCGCCCAATGCGTCAAGCAGGGCGAAATCTACTTCGACCGAATCGATGGATGAGAGTCGCAGACGTGCCAGATCCGGCACGTCCTTGAGCAGGCGCTTGACCAAAGTCCCGAGGCGCGGCGCGCCTGCGAGATCGGTACCGTAGCTCGTGATATCGACGCCGGTGAGTACGATTTCGCGATAGTCATTGGCAACGAGACGCCGTGCCTGCGCAACCACGTCTTCCACCGGAAGCGAGCGCGAATTGCCGCGACCGAAGGGAATGATGCAGAAGGTGCAGCGATGATCGCAACCGTTCTGCACCTGAACAAACGCGCGGGCACGCCCCTCGATGCTGTCTATCGCGTGCGGCCGCATTGTCTTCACCGACATGATGTTAGACACTGCAATCTTCTCGCCTGTCGTCCAGCTTTTGACGTTGAATTTTTCCTCGTTACCGACGACAAGCTCGACCTCGGGCATGGCCGCGAAAGTCTTTGCTTCGGTCTGCGCAGCACAGCCGGTAACGACGATACGCGCGTCCGGTTGCTCGCGTTTGAGACGACGTATGGTCTGTTTGGCCTGACGAACTGCTTCCGCGGTCACGGCGCACGTATTCACCACAATGGCATCGTCAACACCGGGGGCGGTTGCGGCGCGTCGAATGACTTCCGCCTCGTAGGTGTTCAGCCGGCAGCCGAAGGTGACGACGTCCACGCTCACGATGCCCCCGCGTTCACGAAAAGCGCCGGATCGAAGCGGCCCTTGAACTCGAATTCAACTGGCCCGGTCATCAGCGCATGATCGTCCTTTTCGCGCCACTCGATGGTGAGCTCGCCGCCCGGCAGCGAAACCTTCATTTTGCGGCCAGCTCGCCTGAGGCGAGCCGCCGCAACTGCCGCCGCGCATGCCGCAGAACCGCAGGCCTTGGTCAGCCCCGCCCCGCGTTCCCAGGTGCGGATGACGATGTGATCGCGCGCGACAATATGTGCGAGCGTGATATTCGCACGTTCGGGAAAAATCGGATGGCTCTCAAGAAGAGGACCGAAGCGCTCAAGGTCGTAAGCGTTGACGTCGTCAACCCAGAAGATCGCATGCGGATTGCCCATGCTCACAACCGACGGCGAGTGCAGCACCCGCTCGTCGATGGGACCAATCTGCAACTCGATCGCGCGCGTGTCGCGGAACTCCTCGGCAAGTGGGATCTCGTTCCACTTGAAGCGTGGCACACCCATATCGACCGTGAACAGCCCGTCCGCATTCTTCCAGCAATTGAGTATGCCCGCCGTCGTTTCAAAGGTGAGCGCATCCTTTCCGTTCTCCTTTGCCACCAGGTCGGCGACACATCGCATGCCGTTACCGCAGGCGCCCGCCTCCGAACCATCATTATTGTAGATGCGAATGAAGGCATCAGTTCCCGGCGTGCGCGATGGATAAAGCGCCATCAACTGATCGTATGGGGCACCGCCGGGCGCAGCCGCCGCGCGTGCTTCCTCCGGTTTGATCGTCCCACCGCGTGCGCGCATGTCGACGACGACAATCTCGTTGCCAATTCCGTTCATCTTAACAAAGGCCTGGTCGGCGAGCGCGCCCATATTTGTCCTGCCCGGGTTTCGCCCGGTTTATATGGCGAATAAACGCAGGTTGGCCAGAGGCATGCTAGGATGCGCAGCAATGCTGGCGAAGTTCTCAACCGCCGCATTGGACGGAGAACCGTAATGTCGCCTTTTCAGTTCACCTCGCTCGTGCTCGCGCTCGCGTGCGTTCTTGCAGCCGGCCCTGTCGCTGCCCAGACCCCGCCGGCTTCGAAGCCGGGTACAAACGACTCGATGCCGACGCCCGGTGCAAAGTCCTCACCGTCGCCGCTGCAGCCTGGGGATGCTTTTGGCGAGCAGGTGACGCTGCCCGACCGCACGATCGTCTACATGAAAGGTCACACCAACTGGGACACGGCTTTCGACACCCTGGTGGATGCCTTCAAATCGCTGCAGGAATATCTCGACAAACAGGATGTGAAGCCGGCCGGTCCGCCACTCACGATCTACACGCAGACCGATGACACCGGCTTTTCATATCAGGCCGGCCTGCCGGTGACACAGGCGCCGAAGGACTCTCCGAAAGGCGATATCTCCATCGGTCCGGCACCTTCAGGGAAGGCGCTCAAATTCGTCCATCGCGGGTCTTACGACGCCATGGATTCGACGTACGAAGCGATCACTAACTATCTCGACGACAAACAACTCGAAGCCAAAGACCTTTTCATCGAAGAGTACACCACTGACCCGGTGAAGACCGCTCCCGACAAACTGGTGGTCAACGTATTTGTACCTGTGAAGTGATGTTACTATCGCGTTTCCTGCCGGTCTTGCTTACCGCGATGCTTGCACTCTCGACGGCGCAAGCCGCCGAAAAACTCGTGACAGTCACCGGCGAGGCAACCGTGACCGTTCCACCCGACACCGCGGTGATCCGCATCGGAGTGAGCAGCCTGGAGAAGACCGCGCGCGAGGCCGGCGAAGCAAACGCCAAGCAGATGACAGCGGTGCTGGCGGCCATCAAAGCAAGCGGGATAGCCGAGCGTGACATTCAGACGTCGCGGGTGTCGTTGCAGCCACAATACGATCCAAACAAGGCCGGCACAGCGCGTCTCACCGGCTTCCAGGCTAACAATCAGGTAACCATCCGAATCCGCGACATCGACAATCTTCCCACTGTTCTTGATCGCGCCATCGCGGCAGGAGCGAATGAAATGTCCGGCGTCGAGTTCGTGGTTTCCGAGCAATCCAAGCTGCTCGACCAGGCGCGCGACGAAGCGATCGCCGACGCGCGCCGCAAGGCTGAACTCTATGCAAAGGCTGCGGGAGCCAAGCTCGGACAAGTGGTTTCGATCAGCGAAGAAGGCACCGCCCCGCAACCCCGGCCGATGCAGGCCATGCGCGCGGGCGCGGTTCCGATTGCGCCCGGCGAGCAGACGCTGCGGGCAATCGTCAGCGTCAGCTATGAATTAACGCCCTAAATCGGCCTCACCTTGACTTGATGATGCGGCAACCCTAGGTTCCGCCCGTTCTCGATAGAGACGTGAAATTCAACTCCGCCGCCCGGTCCGAAAGAGGCCGGAGGCCACCGCCCGACAGCGCGATGCGCCCTCGGGCGCAAAGGTGTTTGCAGACCGATGTTCGATAACCTGTCGGGAAAGCTTGGTGGCATCCTCGACCGCCTCACGCGCCGCGGCGCGCTGAGCGAAGCCGATGTCGACCTTGCGCTGCGTGAAGTCCGCCGCGCGCTGCTCGAAGCCGATGTGTCGCTTGATGTGGCGCGCGCTTTCGTCGACGGCGTCAAGAAGCAGGCAGTCGGCGTCGAGGTCATGAAATCGGTGACGCCCGGTCAGATGGTCGTGAAAATCGTTCACGACCAGCTGGTCGCGACGTTGGGTTCCGAGGGCCAGGGCATCGATCTCAATGCCGCGCCGCCCGTGGCCATCCTGATGGTGGGTCTGCAGGGCTCCGGTAAAACCACGACAACCGCCAAGATCGCCAAACGTCTCGTCGACCGGCAACGCCGGAAGGTGCTGATGGCATCGCTCGACGTGCGTCGGCCGGCAGCTATGGAACAGTTGGCTGTGCTTGGCCGCGAGACGCAGATCAACACGCTGCCGATCGTGGAGGGACAATCCCCCACACAGATCGCGCGGCGGGCCATCGAAGCAGCAAAGCTCGGCGCCTACGATGTGGTGCTGCTGGATACGGCCGGACGAACCACGCTCGATCATGCAATGATGAGCGAGGCGACCGAGGTCAAAAACGTAGTCAATCCCCACGAAGTTCTTCTCGTTGCCGACGCCCTCACCGGCCAGGACGCTGTCACTCTGGCGCGCTCGTTTGACGAGCGCGTGGGCCTCAGCGGAATCGTTCTCACACGCGTCGACGGCGATGGCCGTGGCGGCGCCGCATTATCGATGCGTGCGGTTACCGGCAAGCCCATCAAACTCATCGGCACCGGCGAAAAACTGGATGCGCTCGAGGAGTTCGATCCGGCTCGGATTGCCGGTCGTATTCTCGGCATGGGCGATATCGTTGCGCTGGTCGAAAAGGCCGCGGCCAATATCGATGCCGAGAAGGCGATGCGCACCGCCGAGAAAATGCGCAAGGGCGCGTTCGACCTTGGCGATGTGCGCGAGCAACTGACCCAGATGCAGGGAATGGGTGGCCTCGGCGGGCTCATGAGCATGCTGCCCGGCATCGCAAAAATGAAAAATCAGCTCGCTGCGGCCAACATCGACGAAAGCGTGATCAAACGACAGATCGCCATCATCGATTCGATGACGCCGCAGGAGCGGCGCAATCCCGACATTTTGAAAGCGAGCCGCAAGAGGCGGATTGCCTCCGGTTCCGGAACCACCCCGGAAGCAATCAACAAGCTGTTGAAGATGCATCGCGGCATGGCCGACATGATGAAGATGATGGGCGGAGCGAAACGCGGGCCGCTTGCCGGACTCGCAAAGGCAATGGGCTTGGGCGCCGGAATGCCGTCTCCTGAGCAGCTGGCGGAAATGGCCAAGAAGATGCCGGGCGGACAGCTGCCGCGGGGCATGCCGGGCCTCCCGCCGACCATGCCAACACTGCCGCCAAATATGCCTGGCCTACCCGGCCTGGGCGGAAAGGTTCCCGGATTGCCGGGCGGTCTGCCGCCCGGTCTTGGAAAGAAGAAGTAATCCCGTTCTACAGCTCGAAAGGACTGAAGATGTCTCTCGTTATCCGTCTCGCCCGTGCCGGCACCAAAAAGCGGCCGGTCTATCACGTCGTTGTCGCCGACAATCGTGCGCCACGCGACGGCCGCTTCATCGAGCGGCTGGGCTATTTCAATCCGCTGCTGCCGAAAGAGAAGACCGAGCGGCTCAAGCTCGATCTCGAAAAAGTCCAGGCATGGATGAAGAAAGGCGCGCAGCCGTCCGATCGCATCATGCGCTTTCTCGACGCCGCGGGCATCATGAAGCGGCCGAAGCGCAACAATCCGGAAAAAGCGATCCCGCGCAAGGAACGGAAGGCCAAGGAAGAAGAAGCGGCAAAGG
>DASRAF010000143.1:0-3477 GCA_035638295.1 Pseudolabrys sp. | reverse complement strand
CAGGGACGGTTGGCAGCAGGAATACCCTGAGGAATGGCTGTCCTTCGGGAATCCGTGGGAGTTCGCTCGGCCGGAAGTGATCTACGATGTCCACTTCGGCGGTGGGGTCGAGATGACGATTTCGCCGACCGGCGTCAAACGCTCGGTCTGGCATCCGGCCGAGACTGTCGAGGCCGTCGCCTATGATATTCCGATCGTGGGGTGGCGCGGCCGACACGTAAATCCCTTGCGCTTGTGGTCTGCCCGAGCCGTCGATCCCCTACGCCTCGATGCGTTCAACATGGGCGATCACGTCGGCGCGTTATCGGAACAGACTCGCGCCGAAGCAATCTCCAAAATCCTCTATCCCAGCGATGCGACCCCAGCCGGCTTAGAGCTTCGCCTGCGCCAGGAATATTTCTTTGTTTCAGCCTCGCTGCAGGACCTGGTGCAACGGCATCTGCGGACCGATGGAAACCTCTACTTCCTGCCGCTTCGATCGGCAATCCAGCTCAATGACACGCATCCGAGCGTCGCAGTCCCGGAACTCATGCGCATCCTCGTCGACCTTCACGGCCTGCCGTGGGATGAGGCGTGGCGCATCACGGTCGGCACATTCTCCTACACCAACCATACGCTCCTGCCTGAAGCGCTCGAATCCTGGCCGGTCGATCTGTTCGGGCGGGTTCTGCCGCGGCACCTGGAGATCATCTATCGCATCAATACGGGGCATCTTGAGGCAGCGAAGCTGAAAAATCCGTCCGTGTCCGACGCGCTCGGGTCGATTTCGCTGATCGATGAGCATAATGGTCGAAAGTTGAGAATGGGGCACCTTGCGTTTGTCGGATCCCATTGCATCAACGGCGTGTCAGCGCTTCACACCAACCTGATGCGCAAGACCGTGTTCCGCGACCTGCACGCGATGTATCCGGACCGGATCGTCAACAAAACCAATGGAATCACGTTCCGGCGCTGGCTGCTGCAGGCCAATCCCGATCTCACCAGGATCCTGCGTGAGGTGTGCGGCGATGCCGTGCTGGATGATCCCACGCAAATGGTCCGTCTTGCCGACCACGCCGAGGACCGTGGAATCCAGGAACGGATCCGAGCCGGCAAGCGCGCCAACAAGGTGGCCCTTGCGCGGCTGATCGTCGAACGCCTTGATCTGAGTGTAGACCCGGATGCGCTATTCGATGTGCAGATCAAACGCATCCACGAATACAAGCGCCAATTGCTGAATCTACTTGAAACGGTCGCGCTCTATCAGGCGATCAGGGCAGAGCCCACTCGGAATTGGATACCGCGGGTGAAAATATTCGCCGGCAAAGCGGCAGCGAACTACGCGCAGGCAAAGTTGATCATCAAGCTCATCAATGATGTGGCAAAGGTCATCAATGGAGATCCCCTCGTTCGCGATCTCCTGCGGGTCGTCTTCCTGCCCGATTACAACGTCAGTTTGGCGGAGAAGATCATTCCCGCTGCCGACTTGTCCGAGCAGATTTCGACGGCGGGAATGGAAGCCTCCGGCACTGGCAACATGAAGCTTGCCTTGAACGGTGCGCTCACGATCGGCACGTTGGACGGAGCGAATATCGAGATTCGCGACCACGTCGGCGCAGAGAACATGTTCATCTTCGGCTTGCGGACCGAGGAGGTCGAGGAGCGGCGTCGCGCAGCCTTGCACGCAAGTTCGGCAATTGCAGCGTCTCCCAAGCTCGCCGCGGCCATCGAGGCGATCGAGGCCGGTGTCTTTTCACCCGACGATGCCGACCGATTCGCTGCGCTCATGAACGCGCTGCGGCATTCCGACTACTACATGGTCACAGCGGATTTCGATGCCTATTTTGCAACGCAGAGAAGCGTCGAAAGGCTGTGGCTGTCGACATCCGATTGGACGCGCGTGAGCATGCTCAACATCGCACGAATGGCGTGGTTTTCCTCCGATCGCACCATCGGCGAGTACGCCCAAAACATTTGGAAAGTACCGTTTGAACTTCCCGGCAATCTCCTCGGCCGAGAGCACGAATAGCAAGTAGCCCGGGTGAGCCTAAAGCGTGCTGCGAAGAAATCCTCGCGCGGCGGCGCGAAGATGTCGACAACCTCGGTGTCCTCCTGGCACCAACCCTCGTGTTCGACGCCGCCAGGGATGACCGCCGGTTATCGACAGGGAGGGATGAAACATGACCTCGATCAGTGCCGCCAAACGCCTGCTTACGCGAGTTGAGACCTACCTTGCGGGTGTTTTCCATCCATTTCCGGAAGAACGGGTCATCGCCGGAACCATACAGTCATTCTACGGGTGGTTTTTTCCGCTTCTGCGGAACGCAGTTATTTGCGGCGCTCTGCAGTATTTTGCAGACGCGAGCGGGAGCATGACGCTGCAAATATTGGCCATCATCGGCTATATCGTACTCGCGGCATATTGTTTTTCGTACATCAATATATGGGTGCTGACACCGTTTCACTTCGTGAAGCACAAGCGACTCGGATCTTGGCTCGATGGGCTGGTCACGCTGGCCGTTCTGTTGTTGTTGGGATACGCGATCTGGGCAGGAACGGTGTTCGCCATTGATGAAATCGCAAAGGGGCACGCGGCATCTCGCAGCAATGCTCCTCGCAATTCCCCCGGCCCCTCATCGAGCTCGGTGTGGAGCAACAAGGTCAAGATCGCAGATGATTTGGGCGTGGCGGTACCCGAGCTGGAATACTTGCGGGCGATCAGACATGATGCCTCGTGAGCGGTGCAACTGACGGGAAGTGAGATGAATAGGGCATTTTTCGGCTCGGCACTCGCAACGTTGTTGTTCGCTGGCCAAGCGCCGGCTCAGCCATATCCATCGCGTCCTGTGACTTTCATCGTTCCATACGGGGCTGGCGGTCCGGTCGATACCCTGGCGCGAATCTTGAGCGAGCCGATGCGTAAATCGTTGGGCCAGCCGGTAATCGTCGAAAACGTGACCGGCGCGTCCGGCACGATCGGAGTTGCTCGCGCCGTGCGCGCCGCTCCCGACGGCTATACCGTGAGCATCGGCAACTGGCCCTCGCACGTGGTCAATGGCGCGATTTATACGCTGCCCTACGACATCCGTACGGATTTCGAACCTGTCGCGCGGCTGCCAAGCAATCCCTACGTGGTCGTGGCAAGAAAGGACCTACCAGCCACCGACCTCAAGGGCCTGGTCGCATGGCTCAAGGCCAATCCCGACAAGGCGACCGAAGGCACAGCCGGACCCGGTTCCGGGCAGCACGTCAGTGGGATTTACTTTCAGCACGTCACAAGTACGCGCTTCCAGTTCGTGCCGTATCGTGCGGGATCCGCCGAGATTATGCGGGACCTTGTGGCCGGACACATCGATCTCACATTCGATCAAGCCATCACGGCTCTGCCGCATGTGCGCAACGGCGGGGTCAAAGCCTACGCCGTGACCTCGAACAAGCGGTTGGCTGCGGCGCCCGACATACCCACGGTCGACGAGGCCGGTGCGCCGGGTGTGTATA
>DASRAF010000142.1:0-2016 GCA_035638295.1 Pseudolabrys sp. | reverse complement strand
TGGAGGCACGCCGGGCTCGAGATGGCGCCATACTGCGGCCCCGAAACAGAACGCGCTGAACAAGACGAGGACGCTGCCGGTGACGAGGATCAACCACTCGGGGATAAGCCCCGAAAGTAGCGCCTTTGCCCCGATACCACTCGCCATAGCCAGGAGGCCGGTGCGCACCCAAGCGGCGTAGGTGCGCTCGGCGGCAAAGACCGTGCGGTCGGCGGCGAGCTGAGTCGTGCGTTCGGCACTGTCCTCGACGCCATATGTGCTGAGTTTGATCTCTTCTGCGCTCTCGGCGAGCTTTTCGCCGCTGCGCTGCAATGATTGCTTGGACATGGTCGGATCTCTTTGTTCAAACAATAACGCCGCTGCAGGCCGAATGTTCGCGCCCATGTTCGCGCCCGATTGTTCGCTCCCCTGACCGCGCCGGCGTCGGCGGAGAGTTCAAGTGGGACATCGGCGTGAACGTCGGCCTTGGCAGGCGCAGCAGCGAAATGACGCGATGGGCCGGAGCCGGACTCAACCCCGCGGATGCGAGGCCGTTCTTGTCAGCTTTTGCGCTTCACCGCTTCGTACGCGAGCCGCTTGAACTCGACCGCGAATGGATGGGCAAAGCCCATCTCACGCTGCGCCATGATCAAGCCTGCGGTGTTCGCTTTAGGCGAAATCCACCATTGCGTGCCTGCGCGTCCGCCCCAAAAGAGCTCGCCTCTCGCGTCCTGATGCTCGAACGCAGAAGGCTCCAGGGTCAGCGCTCCCGCGAGCCCGTACCCCTTGCCTTGAAGTTCTCCGAGCGCAGCAAAGCGTATCCACACGCCCTGAGCCAACTGGTTGGTCATCATCAGCTTGATCGTGGCCGGCTTGAGCAACGTCGGACCACCCGGAAGCAGGCTTCGAATGAGCGCCACCATGTCCGGCAAGGTCGAGACCAACCCGCTACCGCCGCTCTGCCTCGGGCAGGGACGCAAATAAGCCCCCGGATATGGCGCGTCGTCCGCGCGATTAAGTCCCGGCTTCATGGGGTCGATGGGGTCGGCCCCGGCATAAAAGGCGACGAGGCGATTGCGATCCGACACCACAAATCCCGTGTCCACCATGCCAAGGGGCCCGAGAATTCGCGACTGAATGAACGCATCGAAGCGCTGGCCGCTGATCACTTCGACGAGACGCGCCAAGACGTCGGTGGCGACCGAGTACTCCCACGACGTTCCGGGATGAAAGACCAGCGGCAGATCGGCCAACACGTCCATCATCTGCGCAAGCGTGGTGGCGGGAGTGACGACTTTTCGCTCGTTGTAGGCGTTGAAAATCAACGTGCCCGGGTCAAGAAGACCGTAGCTCAGCCCGGAACCGTGACTCATCAGATGGCGAATGGTGATCGGCCTGACCGCAGGCTCGGTTTGGTCCAACGACGTCGCGCCGGGACGCAGCACACGGCGGTTCGCGAGCTGCGGAATGAACGGCGCGATCGGATCGTCAAGTTGGAAGCGGCCTTCTTCGAATAAAAGAAGCGCCGCGCAGGATGTAATCAGCTTTGTATTTGAGAAGACGCGGAATATGTGGTCGACCCGCAATGGGATCTGCGCTTCCTTGTCGGCCCATCCAATGCATGTCACATCGACCAAGTCTGTGCCGACGAGCACCGCGGAAGAGAATCCGGAAAGAAGATTGCCATCGACGCACCGCTGCATGGCAGCGTGCGCGGGACCAAAGTCGTACCCGGTGGCTGTGACTTTCATGTCTTCCATGAGTGGCCTCGTGGTTCAACGACGCGCCTGATGTCAAGCCTAGCCGGACGAGCATTCAAGCGGGATATCCCGGATTTCGCCATAGCGCGTCCTCCTCGGACGGAACCGCGACACTAAGTGCGGGATTGTTCAAGGCGGACCGGGGCGCTTGTGGCGCTAGGAACCGATGACATCGTATTTTGAGCGGTTGGTCGACTTTGTGGGCGCGCATCCGCAACTGTCATTCCTTGCGGTTTTCCTGCTAGCGCTGTCTGAAGCCGTTCCTGTGATCGGAACC
>DASRAF010000141.1:0-2454 GCA_035638295.1 Pseudolabrys sp. | reverse complement strand
GCCCGAACCGGGAAGGACGTAATTCTCACCGAATTCCTGACCCTGCCAGAGCATCGGTATGCCTTGGCAGGTGTACAGCGCAATGGCGTAGGGTTGCGTCTTGTAGAAGCGGCTGCGGTCGCCGAGCAGGATATTCTCACCTCCGCCGATCAGGCCAAAGCTGCAGATGAAGTCGCTATGGTCGTGGCTCTCGACATACTGAAACGGGGCCACGGGGCCTTGCACGCCGCCGAAGTCACGGCGGGCGGGGTATCGAAGAAAGGATGGATCGAGCAAATGGGCGAAATCATCGTCCACGAACTCGAACCGCGCCATGTCATTGGCGTGGTTGAGGAGGTTGTCCTGCCAGGTTGCGTTTGAGAAAGTATCGACGAGGATCGTTTGCGGAGTGGCATCGATATATTCGGCAACCTGAATGATACGCCGATACCCGGCGGCATCCTTGAACCTGGAGATGTTGGCCGAGTCGTTATACGTCTGAAACGCGATGTTCGCGTAGTCGGGGCCCACCGGGCCGCTGAAGAACCCTTTGACATTGTCGTATCTGAAACCGTCGATGTGATAATCCTCTAGCCAGTTCCGGTTGGCCGTGCGGACGTAGTCCTGGGTGAAGGGCTGGTCCGCATAGGTGAACTGGGGGCCGAATTCGCCGTCGGGAAAGTTGCCCATCGGACCGCTCTCGCCACTGTCGCGATAGACCTGAACGTAGGCAAAATCGGCACTGCAATGTTGATAAACCACGTCGAGAATCACCGCCATTCCACGCGCATGACAGGCGCTGACGAGACGCTTCAGACCAGGAGGACCGCCCCAGCGGTCCTCGGGTGCAAAGAAATGCAGCGGCCCGTAGCCCCAGTCGAACACCTGCGGAAAGTCGGTGACCGGCATCAACTCGAGCACGTTGACTCCCAGACCAGCCAGGTAGTCGAGCTGCGCAACAATGTCATCGAAGGTGGAGTAGAACTCCGCAACCTGCAACTCATAGACAACGAGATCGTCGAGTGGAGGTACGGTGAACCCGCCATCAGCAAATGCGAAAGGAGCGGGCGCTTGCATCCGTTCGTCCAGCGTGAACGCGGCCAGCTTGGCCGGCCCCGCCTCTCGTGCAAAAGGGTCTGTGAAGAAAGAAGTGACCACGATTGGTTGCGCCTGCCCCGGTGACTGGCGCAGGAGCCGATACCGGTAGAAGTAGCGTCCAGGCAGTCCAAAATTGCCGTCGCCGCGCGGGCTGCCCGCAACGTCCACTGTCCTTGACCAGAGGCCCAGGGCGTGGCCTGGATCGAATGCCAGGGCGAAATCCCTTGGAGGAATCTCCGGGGTGAACTGGTCCTTCTCATGGATGACTCGCACGATGACCGAGTAGCCTTTGACGGCGGTGATCTCGGGCAGGTACACGCCAAAACGAACTTGACCGGCGGAGACGACGTGAGCTCCGACTTCATTGAGGTCAATCATGGCAGCCAATCCCATTGCCGATCCTCACCGCCCGTTGGAGCCAGCCTCTCGCGGCAATGCCACAGCGAGGGTGATGTTAGCGCATTTCCCGCTCTGGATCTCGGCGCTCCCCTGCCGTATGTTCGGGTCGTGCCGCGAACGCGGCGCGGAGAGCGAGGGCATGGAGCATGGCACGACTGACGGGGAAAGTGGCGGCCGTGACCGGCGGAGCCTCGGGTATCGGCGAGGCCACCGTACGACGGTTCGTCAAGGAAGGTGCGCAGGTGGCCTTCGCCGACCGGGACGCCGACCGGGGCAAGCGGGTCGCGGCGGAGATCGCGGCACGTGGCGGAGAGGTTATATTCGTGGAAGCGCACGTGGAAAGCGAGGCCGAAGCCGCGGCCTTCGTTCGCGGGGCCGCGCAGCGGTTCGGCCGGCTCGACATCCTCGTCAACAACGCCGGCGTCCGGCTGTATCACACGGTGGAAGAGGCCAGCGCCGAGAGCTGGGACGAGATCCTCGGCGTGAATCTCAAGGGGTACGCGTTTGCCGCAAAGGCGGCGATTCCGCTCCTTCGACAGGCCGGGGGCGGCAGCATCGTCAACGTCGCCTCGGTGCGGTCGGTGACGAGCATCGGCAAGACGACGCAGTACGACACCACCAAGGCGGCGGCCGCCGGACTGACCCGAGGGATGGCGGCGGATCACGCCGCGGACGGCATCCGGGTGAATGCGGTCTGCCCTGGGCCGATCTACACGCCCTTTCACGAGAAGCGCAATCAAGCGATCGGCCGGACGTTCGAGCAGTACCGGGATGACGCAGCCAAGGGCACGCTGCTCCGGCGTCACGGCACGCCCGACGAGGTTGCCGCGTGCATTGTGTTTCTCGCTTCCGACGACGCCTCCTACGTGACGGGCACGCTGCTGTTCGTCGACGGCGGCTACACCGCGATGTGACCGACGGGCTTTCCGGGTTGCGAAAAGGGGAGATGGTATGGGACGACTGGATGGGAAGGTCACC
>DASRAF010000140.1:0-9658 GCA_035638295.1 Pseudolabrys sp. | reverse complement strand
GGTTGGTGTCGGATGCTTCGCGACGATTGAAGCATTCCTCAAGACGTTCAAACGCCGCTGAGCTGCCATCAAGCGGCACCCGCAGCGTTGCGCCTTCGGCTTCCACCTGAAGCTTGTTGACCGATCGAAGTCTCGCATTGAGACGGCTGTCCGCTAGCGCGATGCTCACTCTTTTCGTTTCGGCAAGGGCCTTGGCGTTCATCGAGCGCGAGCCTGCTGTTAGACGAACGGGATAAGACTTACCTCGATCAAGCTTCCACTTGGCCGACTCGAGGATGACCGACAGTCCGTCCTGGGCGCGCACGAAAGTTGTTCCAAGCCCGCCGTCAGAGCGGCTCATGGTACAGCCCTGCAATTTCTTGTCCTTGTAAGTTGGTCCGATTGTCCAGGCTCCCGAGGCGACGGTCTGTTGCTCCGGTGGCTTCGGCAGAGCGACGTTGGATCTTGCGGCAAGCCGTGACCGCCCGCGCGCGACTTTGGACGGCGGGGGAAGCGGTTCGCGTACATCCCATTGGCAAATGCGGCCGCCCTTGTTTCGTTCGAGAATATCGAGATGGATATGGTTGTTGTGATAACTGTCGGAGCCGGGCCCCAGCACTGTCGTAAAGCGGTGACAGGCGGAATCCCGCAAGTCATCGCGAAGCTGCTTTGAAACGGTCTCATCAGTGGGTTCGATGTGGCGCCCGCCCGCCAGGACAAAGGCGCGGACATCGATGGCATTGCCTTTGCCGTGCTCGCTAAGTTTGGCGTCGGAGATGCCATTGCGACCGCGGCATTCGTACGAACCGAAGGTTTCGATGCTGCGCAGCGTGTCCAACTGCACACCAAGATGACCGGAAGCCTCGTCGCGGACCCAGGCAGCAAAAGATTCCGCCATAGGGCAGCGCAGAACGGCGGTCGGCCTGATCTCAACGCGTTTTCGGTTAGGCAACAGGACCGCCTCCAACCTGATCATGTCGCGGCCACCGCAGTCGCCGGGACCGAGGAGCCTCGGCAGCAACTCGATCGCGGCGATTTCCGACAGTCGCTGATCGCAATCGCTCAACGCGCCTGTGACATTCCGGGAATCAAAACCGGGGCCTGCCGCTTCGGCAAAGGTGTGGGGCTCCGGCCAGAATGGCGGCCGCGGTCGCGGCAATGGAACGTTTTCCACGGTTGCGGTCGTAGTCCCGACACCTTTATTCGATGTTGTTCGCTCGCTCTGCTGTGGCTTCGATTTCACCTTAACCTGCGGCGACACTCGCGAGCTGTCGCTGCGTCGATGCACTTTTCGACGGTGGCGCTCCCAGCTCAGTGGGTCGAACGAGCTTCCGCGATATTTGTCATATCGGAAATGAGACCCGTCGAACCGGAAGAAGTCGCCCGAGGGTTGTGCTTGAGCATCAGTTATGCCTGCGCATTTGGCTACCGCCAGAATAGCCGCCGCCTTCAACCAACGCGAGAATCGGGCCTTGGTGCGCATGTGTGAATGCTTAAGCGTATCACCACAGAAAAAGTTCCTGCCTCTTTTCCGTGCGCGGCTTGTCGCGTCTTACTGCCGACCCAGTCGCATTCAGCGATAGTTCTGGCCGCCCGGCCGGCGGGCATTGCCAGTTTGGAGGCCCCAATTGCGCTGAAAAAAGAATCCGAAGCCGTCGTCGTTCCGGAAGTTATCACTCGCAACGAAGGCCTCGGTCGAAGGCTCGCGCGTTATGAAGCCGCCCTGAGGCTGATTGCTCAGCACAGCGACAAACTCGGTGCGATAGTTGGTCTCGGCGCTGAGCGGCTCGTCCGAGACGACGATCGAGGATCGTGGCAATGCCGTCAATCCGATACGATCGAGCACATCCTGCGGGATGGTGATGCGGTCAAGCGCATCCTTGGCGCCGTCCGCGTCATCGATCGTGACCGCTGTCCAACGCAGGCCGGAGTCTTTGCGCGCCACCGCGGTGAACACATGCGTGCCGATTCGTTTCTCGGGACTGCGGATCGTGACTGGAACCTGAATAGTCGCGTCGAAGACTTCTCCGCCCCCGTCCGGCGCCGGCTTATGCGTGTTGCGTCGCACGTAAAGTCTCTGCGTCGCGCGGCTGATGTAGATCGAGACCGGTTCGAGAGCGAGCTTCGCTTCGTTCGCTGCCTTGGCGGAGGCGGCCTTCTTGGTCTCGGCCGCCTTGGCGGCGTCCTTTGCGGCGGCAGCGGCCTCGAGTTTCGACTTCGCGTCGGCCTTGGCGGTGTCGAGCCGGGTCATCGCTTCCGTGGCCTTGGCCGTGGCCTTCTGCTTCCGGTCCTCGGCCAGCACCCTGGCTTGGTCCGTCTTTGTAGCGGCGAGCGCCTTTTCGGCGGACGCGAACTCCGCATCAGCGCTCCTCTTGAGCAATTCAAGCTTGCGCAGCGGCGATGTGAGCGATGCCGTCTCGCGCGCCGCTGTCGCGGCGGCTATCTTCGTCTCGGCGGCCGCCTTGGCGGCCTCCGCGGCTTCGCGAGCGAGCGTCTCGGCATGCACCGGAGCAGCCGCGATGGCCTCCGCATTCGGCGTAAATAGCGCCGGGTGAGAAAACTCGACCGGCGCCGCGTCGTTCGGCGAGATGATTACCCGCATCCCGATCCGCGTCCTATTGAACAGCTTCTCCGCAAAGCCAAAGGGCATGCGGACGCAGCCGTGCGAGGCCGCATATCCAGGCAGCGGCCCGCCGTGCAGTGCGAGGCCGTTCCAGGTGATTCGCTGCATGTGCGGCATCCAGGCATCGTCATACATGCTCGAGTGGTGGTCCTTGTCCTTCTCGACGACGGCAAAGACGCCGGCTGGCGTCTCGCGTTCCTTGACGCCGGTCGATACCGGCGCGCGAAAGATCCAGCCCACGGCATCGTAGAAAGTGACTTGCTGGGTCTTGATCGACACGATCGCCATGATCGGCTCCCCTGCCTCACGCGGCGCCGTCGCCTCTTTGGCTTGCGCGGAGCGCGGTTGCCCAGCCGCCACGTCGGCGGTCAGCGCCGTCAGCGCGGCCATCGCTGCGAGCGTCACAATGGCGGCGGGCCCCCAGCGCCGCATAATCACGGTAGATTGCGCCGTCGTAAATCGATTTATCATGCCATGCCCGAGTGGAAAGCGTGTCCGCGTTGTGTCGATCGGGTGGTGTCAAAAAGCGATGCCTGGATAACCCACAACCAACACCATACACCGCCAATTCGTTCCTGGGGACTATCGCTCAATTCTTCATGGCCGCTAATGAATAGCGCGCATACAAGTCATCAACGCGTTGCTGCCACATTCCCATAAACGCGCTGGAGGTTAGCTTATCAACTGATTTCCAGGCGTGTTTGATTGCTGGAAGTGTATTGCCCCAGATTGCTCGTTTGCACCATCGTGCGCCTTTTTCTTTACCTTCATCGGTGGCACACATGGATTTCCAGGCAATGCGCTTCGGATGGCTGACGTGTTGTGCAGCTCCCTGCCATCCTTGTTGATGGATCAAGTACAGGTCGCTGAACGTCGGTTTTCTGCCGGTTTCGAACTCAAAGAGAAGCGCCTCGGTGGCAAATTTGTAAGCACCGGCAATAGCGTTGTCGCGTGCATCGGTGATGTTTCCTGAACCGTATGCTTTGAACTCGTAACGACTGAGCTGGAATAGCCCAATATACGACCCAGTACGTTGCTTCGGATTGAAGCCGGACTCGATTTTAGCGACGGCTTTCATGAAGTTGAAATCCAGGCCGAAAGCGTCGGAGGCGCGCTTTATTTCCTCAACAGGCGTCCCCATCGGAAGGTTTTTCATCGTCTTTAAAACAGTATCGGCTGGCTTCTCGTCAGGCGGAATTTCGGAGAAAACATGATAAGCGAGATATGAGAATTTCCGCTTGAAAGGCATCGCCTCATAGGAATGATCCTGAACCAGGTCTTCCGTTCTTGCTTGGTGTTCGACAAGAGTATCGAAGAGCTCATCTAATCGAGTTTGCTCTTTTTCAAAGGTGTCGAAGTTAGTTTTCTCTTTGGGTAAGAGCAATGGCTCGCGCGCGATAGGCAATGCGGAGAGCTTGACCGTGCTCGGCACTGATGAAGCGACCTCCACCTCGTCTGCCTCTTCGGGTGAAGCCGTGCTCATCGTATCTTGGTAAGCCGCAGTAATTGCGAATGCCGCTACGAGAAAGGCCAACAGCAAGGGTTTCATCGCAAATCGGTCCCTGAACGGAGCCTTATCAACTTTGCTTCACGATCAAAGATATGCCACTGTCAGTTGCGCATCTTGAAAGCGAATGAGCTAACCGAAGTTCATCTATTGTCAGCGTCGTGCACTTTGATTTGGCTGTGCGGAAACTTTTGCTTCAACTCCATGCCCACTTTTAACGCCTCAACATAAACTCGATATACCGATCCGATCTTTCCGTCGATTTCGACCACATAGGATTCAGGAAAAGCAGCGTTTTGAGTATCGGCCTCCATGAGCCACCTCCGGAACGCTAGATTGCAAACAGTTTGAATGGTCGGGTTAATGATCACTTAAATCAGGTTAATTTTTTCTTAATTGCCGAATTGACTCTTGATTGTGAGCAAAACGAACGCCCGATTAACGCGGAGTGGAATGTCCAACATGCCGAATGCGCGTCAGTTTTAATGGCAGGATGGTCATTGGATAGTTCGCAGGTAAATCCAGCCTCGCGCAAAAGTTGGACAATTTTTCTAGCTGTGCGCCAGCGCTCAAATTCTCGTTCATGTTCCGATTGAGAATCGTCATCCCCTATCAAAATCGAATGATCACCAAGGACACTAGACAGCATGCGAAACCTCCTGCCGCCCCGACAATGGACATACGAGCGATAGGAGGGACATCTCACAAACGCGCGGACGATCTGCGGCGTTATTGAGCCGAGTTCGTGACGCACTGCGAATTGATTTGTAAAAAGCGCTGGTAAATTATTTGCCCGCGAATTCGTTTTGGATCACCTCAAGTTCCAAATTCGAATTCCGTGCCACTGGTAATAAACCACCAATCAAATTCCTGTGCGCGAGTCCGGATTCGGGCGACCGCCCACCGTTAATGACCCTATAGTTTCCACCATGCGGGAAAAAGTGCCGCCGTTAGTTATCGCGTTTGCGCTCATAGCAACTGGGGTTCAGGCGTCACCAGAATGTATGACCAAACGGGAGGCACGGGCGAAATGGCCCACGAAGCCTATCTATCGGCACGGTTCAAGCCACTGCTGGAATGACCAGTCGCTGAGCAGCCGTCGTTCAACTACACCGGCTGCAAACACATCGGATAGCGTCGCCACTAACGTGCTCGCGTCCGACCCGCTCCGACCAAAGGCGACAAGGACCGAAATCTTTTTCCCGTCAGTCGCCGTCAGCGACAGCGTCGGTAGCAATCTGTTTGTCGGCACGCCAATGACCGGCTGGCCGGTGCTAATCGATATTGACCAGATGCCCGACCCAAACAACGGCGTGGACCGTTGCTGCTGGCCATCACTGGACGCACTGAAGGCGTTGATAGGGGCAGTGAAATGAACGTCGGGTGGCATCGCACCGATACGTAAATGTTCGCTTTTGACCCAAAGCGGACATTAAGCGCGGCGGCGATTACCGAAGTCGAGCGGGTCGTACTTGGACCTCACAGGCGGTTGATTTTGGCGATGCGCCGGGTCACCTCCGCCGGCGTTTCATTGTCGGCCTTGGACTTGAGCGCCAGTGCCTTTCGGGCAGCCGGCCGATCGAGACAGCGCGAGAGCCAGGCCTTGAGATTCGGTATAGCAGAAAGGTCCATGTCGACAGCGCGGCTAATGACCGCGGCGACATTGAGATCGGCCACCGTGAAGTCGTTGCCAAGCAGATATTTTTGTTCAGCGACCGCCCCGTCGAGAACTTCGAACGGGGCCGCCAAAACCCTCAGGGCCTCGTTGCGTTTGATGGCATCACGCTCGGCGGCCGGCAGGCGGATGGCGTGCAGCGACCAGATGTTGACGCCACGATCGACTTCAGTGACGGCCCACAAGCTCCACTGCCAAGCACCAGCCTCACCCTCCAGCGTGCCGGGATAGAGTTTGCCATTGGAGTGCTTCTTGGCGAGATAGAGCGTGATCGCAAGCGACTCGAACAGCACGAAGCCGTTGTCCACGATGAAGGGCAGGCGCCCGTTTGGATTGATAGCGAGAAACTCCGGCGAGCGGGCGCCGGCAGCGCCAATCTCAATCGGCAGGTGCTCGTATTCGAGCCCGAGCTCATTCGCCATCCAGAGCGCTCGGAACGCGCGGGTGCGGGCGATGCCGTAAATGCGCAGGGCGGACAAGCGGTCTCCCAAGTTTTGGAGCGGAGCATATCGACACCGAGGCTGGTCGAATAGCGTCAGCTTTGATAGGCGCGCGGGGCAATTCAAGCAGCTTTTTGCATCGCCTAATTCGATGCCATATTATTGTATAGTTTCCACAGTCCTTCGGGATTTTACCCATGCTTGATGCGTCGGATACGGCGAAACGCCATCAGCGCTCAGCCGCCGGTCCGCCACTCGATTTTCAGCATCACCTGCGCTTACTCGAAGAGCGTGGCCTCCTTACTCGCATAGACAGGGCGATAGACAAGGACAGCGAGTTGCACCCGCTGGTGCGCTGGCAATTCCAGGGTGGACTTGCAGAGGAACAGCGTCGGGCCTTTTTGTTTACAAACGTCGTCGACAGCTCCGGAAGGCGTTATGACATTCCAGTTGCCGTTGGCGCTCTTGGAGCCTCTCCAGCAATCTATGCCGTCGGCATGGGCAAGCCTGTCGAAGACATCGGCGATGCTTGGACGCATGCGATCGCCGCGCCAATCCCGCCGGTCGTTTTTTCAACGGGTGCATGCCAGGAAGTTGTAACCAAAGGACCTGGTCTGGTGGGACCAGGCGAAGGCCTTGCCAGCCTTCCGATTCCGGTATCGACACCGGGATTCGATTCCGCTCCCTACCTCACCGCGACACTCTGCATCACGCGCGATCCTGAAAGTGGAGTGCAGAACATGGGCACCTACCGAGGGGCCCTGAAGGCCCAAGACCGTCTAGGCGTACGCATGTCGTCGCGGCCAGGTGGCGCTGGCGGCTACCTGCATTGGCGAAAATATCAAAAACGAAAAGAACCGATGCCTTGTGCGATTGTCATCGGGTGCGCCCCCGTGGTTCTGTTTACCGGACCACAGAAACTTCCCGTCGACCAGGATGAGATGGCGGTGGCGGGAGGGCTTGCGGGCAGTCCGATTCGCATTGTCAAGGCAGCAACGGTTGACCTTTATGTCCCGGCTGACGCCGAGATCGTGATCGAGGGCCTGATCGACAGCGAGTGGCTCGAGCCGGAAGGGCCGTTTGGCGAAAGCCACGGCCACGTGGCGCTGGAAGACTTCAATATGTCGATGAAGGTGACCGCGATCACGCGCAAGCGTGCTCCGGTCTTTGTTTCGATCATCAGCCAGGTCACACCCAGCGAATCGAGTGTTATCAAAAAGGTGGCTTTCGAGCCGATGTTCCTCGCTCATCTGCGCGATCAGCTGGGCATTCGGGGAATAAAGGGACTCACGATGCACGAGCCCTTTACGAATTTGCGCAAGGTCATCTTCCTGCAATTTGCGCGAGGCACGGCGCGAACCGAAGTGTGGCGCGGACTGCAGGGCGCAGCATCGCTACGCGCGGATTGCGGAAAAATCTGCATTGCCGTCAGCGAGGACATTGATCCCGCCAATACCGACGCGATTTTCTGGTCACTCGCCTACCGCTCAAACCCCGGCGAGGATGTTCAAATCCTGACCCATCGTTCCGCCGGACATGGACCTAAATCGAACGTCCGTGAAGACGCGACCATCCTCATCGACGCCACGATCAAGCACGATATGCCGCCACTCGCCTTACCTCGGCGCGAATTCATGGAACGCGCGCGATCGATCTGGAACGAGCTGGGACTGCCGGCAGTTTCGCCCCAGGCGCCTTGGCATGGCTACCTATTGGGAGACTGGGAGGATCGCTATGATGTTTATGCCCAGCGAGCGGTGGAGGGGCGATGGGCGGAAAGCGGCGAAGAAACCATTAAACGGCGCCGCGAAGGTTTGATACCGGAAACGCCGGTGCGCAGCATCGAAAAACCTGAAAAGAAATCGTGAAGGTGACCGCCGAACTGGTGAGCCGCTTAAAACTTGCCGTCTTCATCGCGGCCTTCTTACTTGTCACACAGCCGGCCGCCGCGGGTGATGATGGCTATCCCACACGCCCGATCCACCTGATCCTCGGATTTGCCGCGGGCTCGAGCGGCGACGTTGCCGCCCGCATCGTCGGTAACAAGCTCACAGAATTGCTGAAGCAAACGGTAATTGTGGAAAATCGTCCGGGCGCCAGCAGCATGGTAGCGACCGACTATGTCGCGCGTAGCCCCAAGGACGGTTACACGCTTCTGTTTGCCACGATAGCGGTTGCGATCAACGCGACAATGATGCCCGGCAAGGGTCCCAATATCGAAAGCGACATGGCACCAATTGTGCTCGTCGGCTCGATTCCCAACATCCTCGTGGTTCATCCAGATCTCAATGTCAAAGATGTAAAAGACCTTATTAGGCTCGCCAAACAGAAGCCAGATGAGTTGCTCTACGGTGCGTCCGGCATTGGCAGTGGGCCGCATCTGGCCGCTGAGCTGTTCAAACAGATGGCAGGAATAAAGATGACCGGCGTGTTGTATCCCGGGAGTGGACAAACCGTCATCGACCTTATTTCGGGCCGTATCCAGGTGATGTTTTCACCGGCGTCAACGGTGCTGGGATTCATCAAAGATGGGCGGGTCAAAGCGTTGGCGACAAGCGAAGCCCAACGGTCACGAGTTGCACCCGACCTGCCAACGATTGCTGAAGCTGCATTGCCCGGCTACGCCACGGGAGTTTGGTTCGGCATTCTCGCCCCCGCCGGAGCGCCCGCTATGGCTATTGAAAAGATTTCCGAGGCCACCAACACGGCATTGAAGGATCCGGAAGTGCTCAAGGAATTTGAACATCAGGGCCTAAACGCGCTCGGCGGCAGCCCGGGCGACTTTGCACAATTTTTAAAAAGAGAAACGCGGCGCTGGGCGAGCGTTATTCGCGCGATGAATGCAGCCAAGGAAAAAAAAGACGGTGCAGCGGAGCCATGATCTCATTGTGGGTTACGATTTTTTCCGCCGTGCAGCCTTGATCAGATACGGAGCGGCGCCTTCGGACAGCACCGCGTTAGTTGCCACGGCGACACACTGATTGACATTGTGGGTGATAGCATCTCCGTGATGGGCGTCTGCGCTCCTGATGCACCGCGCATGGGCAAACAACATCGCCTGTTCGATCTGCTCCGCCTCAAGCTCCAAGGCTTTCACGCGCGGGCGGACAATTGCCATGTCGGGATCTGTCTTCATCTTCTGGCGTGCGATGCGCAATGGACGGACAACCATGGCGTCCCAGTGGGTGACAATCTGGGCTGCTGCTTCAATACCATTGCGATCCAGGGCGATCCCCTGCGTTCCAATCCAGGCACAGAAAAGTAACACGTTGACGTTTACGCCATGACGTTCTTGTAACTCGAGGCACTCGTTGGCTACACCTTCTTGGTCATAAACCTTAAGTGAAAAGCGCCAAAAATCGTTGTCTGGCTGCAACGGACTTTGGTCGTTATGCGGCCCTTGTTCGACCAAGCTTTCACCCGCTGCCTACGAA
>DASRAF010000139.1:0-3267 GCA_035638295.1 Pseudolabrys sp. | reverse complement strand
GCGATCTCGTCGAAGGGGTTCATCGACATCTTGATGTTGGCAAGCTCAACGCCGGAGCCATCCGGCTTGACGCGAATTTTGACGTTGAAATCGACCACCCGCTTTACGGGCACCAGAATCTTCATGTTCTCCCATCCGGGTGGGCGCTTATGCAGAGCGGCGGAAGCTAAAGGCCGCCCCGTTCGCCTGTCAACGCTTATGCTGCGACGCACGCGGCCGACAGCATCCCACCCGAAAGTCCTATTTCCGGGCAATGCTACCTAGCGATTTTGCCCCGGCGCCCACAAAATGTCCGCCGCCCCCTTATCGTTGGCATAGCGACCGGCGACAAAGAGATAGTCCGACAAACGGTTTACGTATTTGAGCGAAGGGGCTGATACCTCCTCGCCCGGCAGGTCCTTAAGCTCGACCATGATCCGTTCGGCACGACGGCAGACCGTCCGCGCCAGATGCAGATAGGCGGACGTAGGACTGCCACCCGGTAAAATGAAAGATTTCAAGGGAGCAAGGTCGGCATTGAGCCGGTCGATCTCGCCTTCGAGCCAAGTGACCTGTGCATCGGTCACCGTCAGCCTCGCGCCCCCAGGTCCCTTTTCCGCCAAACAAAGGTCGGCCTCGACGTCGAAAAGATCGTTTTGAATGCGGGCAAGCGCAGCATCGAGCGCCTTGTCGCCGGCCGTGTGCAATCTCACCAGGCCGATAACGGCATTGACTTCGTCCAGGGTGCCATAGGCTTCAACGCGAAGGTCGTACTTCTTGCGCCGCGCGCCCGTTCCAAGGGACGTCGTGCCGTCGTCACCTGTCCGGGTATAGATACGGTTGAGCACGACCATATCGACCTCGCTTAGCCTTTCTCTCTACCAAGGATTCGGGGTAGCCTTATCCTACCTGGTTTCAAAAAATGGGGTACTACTCATGCGTATTCTGACGATTGCCCTTTCCGCCGCATTCCTCGCCTTGCCATTTGCCGCGCCTGTGCACGCCTGCGAAGCCGGCCTTCACGCCAAAACCGCCGTCACCGACTACTCCGCTACAAAAAAGAAAAAGGCAAAAAAATCGAAAGAGAAAGTGGAGTATATGCGCGCGGCACCGATGAAGTGAGACTGCGGCGCCTGCTCTGATCTAGCGTCCCATCACCCAGATCGTCGCCATGATAATGATGATGGCGATGAACTGAAAAAGCACGCGCAGACGCATGAGTTTCTGCGAGCGGTTCGGCGAGCCGCCACGCATCATGTTGATCAAACCAAGCATCAGCACAATCGCCACCGCGATGATGGCGGCTGGCACCAGGTAGTGCGACATGAATTCCGACATAGGTCTGCCTTCTAACACCAGCACCTGAATCAAGCCATCGCGACCACTCGCGCGGCAGGCATGTCTCAGCATTCCGAAGGAAGCGCTCGCGGACCATGCGGACCACCACAGTCATCCATTATTTTGGGACTAATGGCGCGGTCGTCTAGCCGTCGGGCGCTCAAGTTATTTAATTGGTCCACGGTCCGAAGCAAATGTCCGCTATGGGTCATAAGCGGATATATGCAGTGCAAAACGGCATGTCCGCTTTAACCCCGTAAGCAGATCGAATGCGACATATTGGAATGTCCGTCTTGGGCCAATAGCGGACATTAGTGTCGTCAATCGGACTCAGGAACGTCAGCGGTGTCGATGACGTTGTTGATGGCGGCTCCGAAACGTGACGCCGCATCATCGAGTGCAGAGCGCGAATAGAATTAACCGGATAAGTGACAAAATGTTCTTGTCGAAGAATCGATTCTACCTTTCCATTAGTTTGGGGAAGGGGTGATTGTCGCAATGCGCCTTCGGGCTTGCTGCGCGCTGGTTTTCATCGCGCTATTTTCCACAGCTGTCCGCGCTGAGACAGTGTGCATCGATCCGCCGTTACTGGCGCGCTCGGCTGTTAGCATCACGAGATATTTCGACGACGCCGAGCGTAGCGCACAGTCCAGCATCGTCGCCACACGCGCTACCGCGTGGTTTCAGTCTCCGGCGACGATTGTCACTGCTGCGCATGTTGCCTCCGGGATGAAACTCTCCACCGAGGAGTGGAAGCCGGTTAGGATTGAGGGTGACGCTGGCGGTCGGTCGATATTCGTCCGCATCCAGCGCGTGGTGGGAAGCCACAGCGAGAAATTGGCCGTGCTTGAATTGGAAGCGCCCGTTCCCAATGTCAGAAGCGCTACAATCCGGATGGCGCCCCTCGTGCCCGAAGATCATGTCGTGACCGTCGCTTACCCAGACAACCATCTACAGGTCGTGGCGGGCCGGTTCGTGCAATACGCGGATAGCGGCCGGCTTGCAGGCAGCGCGCTTCTTGAAATCTACGACGGGGACAACCGGCTGGTCATCGATTACGGCGCTTCCGGAGCGCCGGTGTTTGACTGCGAGGGCCGGGTCGCAGCGGTCATCAGCATTGTGATGACGCAAACTCTCTCAACGCCGTTTGGCGTTATGCGAATATCGACGGCGTGGGGATCGCCGAACGTGGTGTCGGTGCCGATCCAGCAGCTGACGGAATTTTCGAAGGTCCAGTAGGAACTTCTTGAGCGGGACGCAGAGGCATATCCGGTTAGCCTGGAAGACATCAGGCAGCCTGTGCAAGTCTGCTGGGCGCAACAGGCAAAATGATGTCAGCAGTTGCGGGCGGTCCCGATTACGCACTTTTGTGTGCATACATCGAGTCTGTTCGGTGACCAACCCATCCTAGCCTGCCAACGTCTACAGCATTTGTAACAAGCCCTCTCCGATTTCGGACTTTTATACCCGGTGTACCCCGTTTGAGCGAATGAGATGCCGGTGTGCAGCGTGAAGAGAAACGCGGCGCAAATTCCGAAAACTAATGACGAGCGCATTTTATGACCTCATGGCCCGGAATTTTTTGGGAAGCCGTTGCGGGCGCTCATTGCTGGGCGCCCGCGACGCCTCGGCCATTATTCGCCTGCGTGACTGGACGCCTTCATTTCTTTGACCTGCTGCATGACCTGATCGAGATTGTAACTCGCCGGATTTTGCAGTGGCGGGTAATTGATGTAGGTCTCCAGCTCCTTCAGCCACAGCGCCTGGCCGATCGGCAGCATGTTCCAGTCATATTGGTAAGCGGTGGCTGGCGCAGCAATCGCTCCACCCACTCCCATGAGTGTCTTGATTTGCTGGCCAATCGAAATCTCGAAGGGATCACGCTTGACGTTGACCACCTGAGTCCAGTGGTACGGGATCACACCCGTCACGAAGCCAGACGGCGCGTCG
>DASRAF010000138.1:0-2564 GCA_035638295.1 Pseudolabrys sp. | reverse complement strand
GTCACCCGCGCCAGCATCAGACCGACGATCGGATAGATCAGGCAGACAAACAACGCGTGGGTGGGCATGGCTGAGAAATCGGACATTCCGCGTGCCAGCGCGTCCTTGAGGTCCATCACGCGGATGGTGCGGATCACCGGCCGACCGGGGGTCGACTTCGCCCCCGTGAGAGCATGGACATGCGTCACGTTGGTGCCTCCCAGGAAAGAGGAGGATCAAGCTGCGTCGTTATGGATCACGCCGTGATCACGCCGGGCCGCGACCCGAGCCCATATTAACGCAGGAAGTACAATGGGATCAAGAAATGGTAGTGCCTCATGAGGCACTACCCACGGTGCGATTGTCGCCATCCCAATCTTGTTCGGGCTGCACCACCATTACGTCCGGATATGATTTTCGGAAAGGACACAGGCGCATATCGGCGGGTTCCTTGCCGGTCTCCTGGCATTCGCCGCATTCGATCCCATTCCCGTCTCGACGGGCGTCGGCCCGAGTGAAGGCATGGACGCGCCGCCCCCGCGCGATCAATCTTGATGCGATTGCCGGCCGCGCTCTGCTCGCAATGCCACGGCGCTCAACCCACCACTCCGGGTGCGTTTGCGAAGGCGGTGTTCGTGGCGATCACCTGCGTGGAGGCCATCATCTTGTGCAGACTGCGTAAACTTGTCTGCACTGTTTCATGCTGCGGTGCGTTGAGAGGCGCGCAATGCCGCCGGGCGACGCAGAGAGTTGTGGCAACTGCATTCCGACCAATAGCTTTTTGTGCTAATGTAAATGGCGGGCCCGGTCGCTGTGACGGGCCTGGGCACCAAACGGCTGGTTATTGAACCGACCGGTGGCGCGCCAGGTCGACACGAACGCTGGTCGAGGGAGGCGACCCATGACCGTCAAGACCATTCTGTCCGCTAAGGGCGGCGATGTTATTTCAATCGAGCCCACGGCTACTCTCGAAACCGCGGTTAAAACGCTTGCCAAGCATGGAATTGGCGCACTTCTCGTGCTAGGTCCGGACCGTCGGATGATCGGAATTCTATCCGAACGCGACATTGTGCGCGTGCTTGGCGAACAGGGTGCCGACGTGCTCGCGCAACCGCTTGCTCAGGTGATGACGCGCAAGGTCATCACATGCGGCCAGACGGAGACTGTCGGCACGGTCATGGAGCGGATGACGACGGGCAAGTTCCGCCACGTTCCGGTCGTCGAGCAAGATCAGGTGGTCGGCATCATCTCGATCGGCGACGTCGTCAAGCATCGCCTGCGCGAAATGGAGCAAGAGTCCGCGACATTGCGCGACTATATCCAAACAGCGTGAAGGTCTAGCTAGAAGCACCCGCTGCGGGCGTCATTTGGCCGCGTCCTGCTTTGGGAAGAGGACCTTGGGCCGCGCCATCGCAAACACCTTGTCCACCACGGAATAGTCGGCATAGCCGCAACGCGCGATCGGACGCCCACCACTTGTCCGAATGCGACGTAGCGGGCGGATGATCGTCCTTGCAGGTCCTTGAGATCGATGATCTGCAACAGCCTGCATCGAGCGCACGGGGCGATGCAGCAGCACGGGGCGGGCGTACCAACCTCGATGGCGCGTGCGCCAGTCCGAATTGATCCATCTCGTCCCGACGTTTCGAGCACCGCGTTGCGCAGGTCGAATGTGGCGAGATTGCACACGAATTCCTTGCCGGCACCACGCCCGGCCCCTCGGTGCGCGCGCCCAAGACCCAATGACGGCGCCCGATCAGTCTTGCAATGTGGAACGTATTGCTGGGGATGAGCGAGCTCGATCAGGCGGCGGCGAAAAGCCGGCGTACCGGCAAGCCGGCGTTGATGCGACTCAATCCACTTCGGAACGAAGTGTTGGAAACGGTACACTAGGTCGGGGTCAGAATGGAGGCAGGGCGCAAGAAACCCTTGTGCCGCAGCGCCTCGGGGATTTAAGATATCCGACGTTGGCGTGAAGCGACTGGTCAAGGTGCGCTAAGGCAAGTCGTGTCCGTTATGTCCGAGCCTACGGCGCGCAGCGGCAAACTCTGGCTGATCCGCTGAGCATCCGACCGGCTGACAACGGAAGACATCCATGCTCGCCGCAATTCGCATGACCTGCTCGCTCCTGAAGCTCAGGATCGGCGTTGCGATCGCGGCGAGCGCGCTGGCCGGGATGGCGGCGGCTAAAGGCCCTGCCATCTCGGTCGCGCAAGCCTCGGCCTTGGCACTTGCGGTGCTTGGAGCATCAGGCGCTGCGAGTGCGTTCAACCACTACTACGAGCGCGATCTTGACCGGGAGATGCGGCGAACCCGGTCCCGCCCGTTCGCCAGCGGCGCGTTTCAACCAAGCCTGTGGTGGCCAATCTCGTTCCTTGCCTTGCTCGTCGCCTCGCTCGCGTTGGCGGCGGCAGCGAATGGGCTTGTGTCATCGCTCCTCGTTTGTCTCGGGTCCTTCACCTATGGCGTCGTCTACACGGTGTGGCTCAAGCGCCGAAGTGCCTGGAACATCGTGATCGGGGGCTTGGCCGGAAGCTTCGCCGTGCTCGCGGGGGCGGCGGCGGTTGATCCGACGCCGCAAGTCG
>DASRAF010000137.1:0-6220 GCA_035638295.1 Pseudolabrys sp. | reverse complement strand
GTCCTTGACCTTTGCCTCGGTTACGATGGCGTGGTCCGGCAGTTTGGCGCCCCCCACCTGGTTGGCGTGGACCGGAGCGCTCGCCGCTCATGGTCCGCCCCGCTCATTCCGCAGCTTCGCCCAGTACTCCAGACGCTTTCTGATCTCTCGCTCAAAACCCCGCTCGGGAGGGTCGTAGAACTTCTGGCGCTCAAGTGCATCGGGGAAATAGTTCTGACCGGAAAAGGCCTCCGCAACATCGTGATCGTAGGCGTAGCCGCGACCGTAGCCCTCTTCCTGCATCAGCCTGGTAGGCGCGTTCAGAATGTGCTTGGGGGGCAAAAGCGAACCGGCCTCCTTAGCAGTGCGCATCGCCGCACCAAATGCCGCATAGCCAGCGTTCGATTTCGGTGCCGTGGCGCAGTAGATCACCGCTTGCGCAATGGCGAGTTCGCCCTCCGGCGAGCCAAGAAAGTCGTAGGCATCTTTGGCGGCGTTTGCGATCACCAAAGCCTGCGGATCAGCAAGGCCTATATCTTCGATCGCCATGCGTACAACACGACGCGCGATATAGAGCGGTGGCTCTCCGGCATCCAACATCCGGCACAGATAGTAGAGCGCAGCGTCAGGATCAGAGCCGCGCACCGACTTGTGCAATGCGCTGATCAGATTGTAGTGGCCATCCTGCGATTTGTCGTAGATCGGCGCGCGTCGCTGCACGATCTCCTGCAGTTTGGCCGTGCCGAAGATTTCATCCTTGCGTGCGGCTCGCCAGACCTCCTCGGCCAAGGTCAGCGCGGCACGACCATCACCGTCGGCCATGCCCTTGAGCGCTTCGCGAGCTTCGGCATCAAGTGGTAAACTCCTGTTTTCAATATTTTCCGCCCGTCGAAGCAGTTTCTCGATTGCAGCTGCATTGAGTGAGTGAAAGACGAGCACCCGCGCACGCGACAGGAGCGGTGCATTCAGCTCAAAGGACGGGTTTTCGGTTGTCGCGCCGACCAAAATGATCGTTCCGTCTTCCATCACCGGAAGGAACGAGTCTTGCTGCGCACGGTTGAAGCGGTGGATCTCGTCGACGAACAGCAGCGTGCCCTGCCCCATCTCCCGGCGCTGACGTGCTTCCTCGAACACCTTCTTGAGGTCAGCGACACCAGTGAAAATCGCCGATATCTGCTCGAAATGCAGATCAGTCGCCTGCGCCAGAAGCCTCGCCACCGTGGTCTTGCCCGTGCCCGGCGGGCCCCAGAACACCATTGAACCAAGCGAGCGCGTCGCCAGCATGCGTGTGAGCGCGCCATCGGGTCCAAGCAAGTGGTCCTGGCCAACGACGTCGTCCAGTCGTTGTGGCCTCAGCTTGTCGGCAAGCGGGCGCGGCGCATCCTTCTCAAGGCCCGCGGCTGTGAACAGGCTTGCACCGCTCGCTTTGGCGCGCGAGGTCATCCGCTGAATACCGCGGAAATCTTCTGCCCGCCGCGTAGTATTGTGATGCGCCAGCTGCGGTTCGGGGTGCGGGCCAGACGATCGAGATCGCTCGTCTTGCTAATGCGCTCGCCGTTGACTTCCTCGATGACGTCTCCGCGCTGGAAGCCAAGGTTGCTGGCATACGAGCCGGTATCGACGTCGACGATCGCAACCCCCTGATCGACATTTTGCAGCTGCAGTTCTTCGGCGAGCGCAGGAGAAAGATTTGCAATCTTCACCCCGGAAAAAGGCGAACGAGAGCGGATCACGATCTCATCGCGTGGTGTCGCGGGCGCGCTGCGCAAGGACACCGTCGCGGACTGCTCGCGCCCTCCGCGGAGAATTTCCAGACGGGCACTGCCACCCAACGCCTTCGTGCCGAACCGGTAATCGAAGGCGTTGGGATCATCGACGTCCTGCCCGTCCACCGAAAGAATGAGGTCACCGGCCTTGAGGCCCGCGCTGGCGGCAGGACTATTGGCAGTGACGTTGCTCACCAATGCACCGGCCGGACGCTTGAGACCCATGCTGTCCGCGATCTCCGGCGTGACGGCCTGCAATTTCGCGCCGAGCCATGGCCGTACCACCGCGCTGCCGCCGGCCTTGGCGGAGGCCACGACGACCCGCACCATATTCGCAGGAATCGCAAAACCGACTCCTTGAGAACCGCCCGATCGTGAGAAGATCGCGGTGTTGATACCGACCAATTTTCCAGTGAGGTCGACGAGCGCGCCGCCGGAATTTCCTGGATTGATGGCGGCATCCGTCTGAATGAAGAAACGGTAGTCGGAAATTCCAACCTGCGTCCGTGCGAGTGCAGACACGATGCCGTGCGTCACGGTTTGACCGACGCCGAATGGATTGCCAATGGCCAACACTACATCGCCGACCTGCAACGCGTCGGAATCCGCAAATTCGAGCACCGGGAATTGCTCGCGTCCATCCTTGATGCGCAGCACGGCAAGATCGGTTCGCGGGTCCTTCAGCACAAGGGTTGCCTCAAACTCGCGCTTGTCGGCGAGCGAAACCTTGACCTCATCAGCTCCCTCGATGACGTGATTGTTCGTCACGACCAGGCCGGCAGAATCGATGATCACGCCAGAGCCCAGGGAGCGCTGTAACTGATTGCCTCCTCCGCCCGGGACGCCGAAGAACCGGCGGAAAATCGGGTCGTCCAGAAGTGGATTGCGGTTTTGCACCACTTTTGCGGCGTAGACATTGACCACCGAGGGCGCCGCGTGGTGGACGACAGGGGCATAGGACAGGCGCAGTTCGGATTGCGTGGGGAGCCGTCTCTCCTGGGCCGCGGCGGCGGCCGTCAACGAGACGGAAATCAGGATAGCAGTCAGAGTCTTGAAAGACATCGGTTCGAATCCCGGCGAATGCCCGAGATATAGGCCTATAAAGGGCTTAAATGAAGGCCGCGCGAGGTGGTCCGGTCAGGTGAGTCGGAGGCCTAAACGGGGCTCCTACTCGACTGCCGGGACCGTTCGCAGATAGGCCACAACGGCATCGAGGTCGTCCGGCGTCAGCGTCGCATAATATTGATAGCCCATCGGGGGCTTGAGCTTGCTGCCGTCCTTGCTGACCCCAGCCGTAATCGCCCGCTTGATTTCGTCATCGCTCCAGGCGCCGATGCCCTTGGTCTTGCTTGACGTGATGTTGCGCGACACCGAAACGCCCCAAGGGCCGGGAAATTCAAAACCCCCGGCGCCCAAACGACCCCACTGCCTCGCGCCCTTATCCATGGGCGTATGGCATTCCATGCAATGCGCGATCGTGACGAGATAAAAGCCTTTCTTGACCTTGTCGCTCATCACGCCTTCGGTGAACTTCTTCTCACCCCCGGGAATCACAATCTCTAGCTGGGGCATCTTGTATATCGGGTCCACGACTTTGTTGCTCACCGGCTTCAGGGTGCGCAGATAGGCGACGACTGCGTCGAGATCGCGATCCGTCATGATGTGATAGAAGCCTGTCGGCATGATCATCGCCACATGTACATCGTTCGGCCGGATACCGGTGCGCATAAGCGTCTTGAGTTGTGCGTCGGTCCACCTGCCGATGCCGGTCTCCTTGTCGGGCGTTATGTTCGGTGCGGTCACCTTGAATGGCGGCTCGTCCCAGGACAGGCCGCCGGAAAAATCTTTGCCGGCGATCGCCGCCGGTGGCCCCTTGGGCGAATGGCAATTGCCGCAGGTCAGAATACCGTTGACCAGATAGTCGCCGCGCTTGACCAGATCGGACTGCGCGTCGGCCGTCCCAACCAGCCCAACGCCCATTACAAATGCCAAGATCGCCGCACGAACCATCATACCGCCCCCCAAACCAACCGATCGATCGTAGTACGGCCACGATCATAGCTGTGTGACAGTGTCGCGCAAACAAAAAGGCGGCGCCAAGCGCCCCGCTTTCGTTATGCAAATCCGAGTGGTTCAGGCGGCCGCAGTTGCCGCTTCCTCGACCTTATTCTCTTGGACCGGCCCTGAATCTTTGCCCTTCGCCTCGACGTCGCGGTCGACGAATTCAATAACTGCCTGGGCGGCATTGTCCCCGTAACGGAAACCGGCTTTAAGGACCCGCGTGTAGCCGCCCGCGCGTTCCTTGTAGCGCGGTCCCAGCACCTCAAAGAGCTTTTTGACCATGGCGACGTCGCGAAGCTCCGCAATTGCCTGACGGCGCACGTGCAGACCGCCTTTCTTGGCAAGCGTCACCAATTTTTCCACGACCGGACGAAGCTCTTTCGCCTTCGGCAACGTCGTTACGATCTGCTCGTGTTTGATCAGGGCCGCGGCCATGTTGGCAAACATGGCACGGCGATGCGCAGGCTTCTTGTTGAGCTTGCGGTGAACCTTACCGTGACGCATCGCGTACTATCCCTTCATTCCAGTGCGCCGCGCAGCGGCTCAGTAGTGGTCCTCGAAGCGCTTTGCCAGCTCTTCGATGTTTTCTGGCGGCCAGCCCGGCACTTCCATGCCGAGATGCAAGCCCATCTGTGCGAGCACTTCCTTGATTTCGTTGAGCGACTTGCGTCCGAAATTCGGTGTCCGCAACATCTCGGCTTCGCTCTTCTGCACGAGGTCGCCAATGTAGACGATATTGTCGTTCTTCAGGCAGTTGGCGGAACGAACGGACAGCTCGAGCTCGTCCACCTTCTTGAGGAAGGCCGGATTGAAGGCCAGATCCGGGATTGCCTCGGCGGTGGCTTCCTTGCGGGGCTCCTCGAAGTTTACAAATACGTTGAGCTGGTCCTGCAGGATGCGCGCTGCGTAAGCGAGCGAATCTTCCGGAGAGACCGCGCCATTGGTCTCGATCGTCACGGTCAGCTTATCGTAGTCGAGAATCTGACCTTCTCGGGTATTTTCGACTTTGTAGGAAACCTTGCGCACGGGCGAATAGAGGCTGTCGACCGGGATAAGACCGATCGGTGCATCCTCCGGACGGTTACGCTCCGCCGGCACATAGCCTTTGCCGGTGTTGACCGTGAACTCCATGCGGATCTCAGCACCCTCATCGAGCGTGCAGAGGACAAGATCGGGATTGAGCACAACCACATCGCCGACCGTCTGGATGTCGCCGGCCGTAACGGTTCCAGGACCCTGCTTTTTCACGACCATCCGCTTGGGACCTTCGCCCTGCATCTTGATGGCGATGTCCTTGATGTTGAGCACCATATCGGTGACGTCCTCGCGCACGCCGGCGATCGAGGAAAACTCATGCAGCACACCATCGATGTGCACCGATTGGACTGCGGCACCCTGCAGCGAGGACAACAGTATGCGCCGCAACGCGTTACCAAGCGTCACGCCGAAACCGCGCTCGAGCGGCTCGGCAACCACCGTCGCAATCCGGGCAGCGTCGCCGCCGACGGACACCTGGAGCTTGTTCGGCCTGATCAGTTCCTGCCAATTCTTCTGGATCACGTCTTCACCTTTTCAGCGGCGCGGTCTTCTCGCGCCTAGCGCACCCCACCCGCCGCGTGGGGAAAATCTCGGCGGTAGCACGCACGCGGGCCTCACAGTCCGCGCGAAGAGAAATCACACGCGCCGACGCTTTCGCGGACGGCAGCCGTTATGCGGAATCGTCGTCACGTCACGAATCGAGGTTATCGTGAACCCGGCTGCCTGCAGTGAGCGCAGCGCCGACTCGCGGCCCGAACCAGGCCCCGACACTTCGACTTCAAGAGTGCGCATTCCGTGCTCCTGCGCCTTCTTGGCGGCATCTTCAGCAGCAACCTGCGCGGCGTAGGGCGTCGACTTACGTGAGCCCTTGAATCCCATGGTCCCGGCCGACGACCAGGCGATCGTATTGCCCTGCGCGTCGGTAATCGTGATCATGGTATTGTTGAACGAGGCGGCGACATGCGCGACGCCAGACGCGATGTTCTTTCGTTCGCGCCGACGGACGCGGGTGGCTTCCTTTCCCATTCTCAATCCTTTCGCGCCTGCACGCCGTTACGGCGCCGGCCTCATCCTGTTTATCAAGTCGGTCCCGGGGTCTTCTTTTTCCCGGCAATGGTCTTGGCCGGGCCTTTACGGGTGCGCGCATTGGTATGTGTGCGCTGGCCGCGAACCGGAAGCCCCTTGCGGTGGCGCAGGCCGCGGTAGCAGCCGAGATCCATCAGCCGCTTGATGTTCAACTGAACTTCGCGCCGCAGATCACCCTCGACCATGTAGTCGCGGTCGATGATTTCGCGGATCTGGAGCGCCTCCGCGTCGGTGAGTTGCGATACCCGCCTCTCGGCCGGCAGATTAACCTTGCCCATGATATCCTGGGC
>DASRAF010000136.1:0-5104 GCA_035638295.1 Pseudolabrys sp. | reverse complement strand
TTGATCGGGAATTCGATGCCGGAGAGTGAATCGTCCGCCGGTCCATAACTCTCGCCGGCCTGCAGCTCGAGCAGGCGCTCGGGATCGATCGTGATGGAATCAGTTTCGACCGTGGCCGATGCCGCAATGGCGCCGGCGATGATTTCGCTCTGCGTGAGCAAGCTCTGCACGCGCGCGTCGATCAGTCCGGCGCGGAATTGCGACAGGTAGAGCACGCCGGTGACGAGCGCGACCAGGCCAGCGAGATTGAGGAAGACGATACGTCGAGTGAGACTGGAGAAGCTCTGCGATACGAAGAAATGCCAGACCGAGCCCAGCACGCGCCGCACGGCGCCGCTTTGCTGCCTGGACTCCGGGCGCGCAGCTTCCGCGCCGGATGGTTCGGCTTCGGCGTTCTGCGCAACAATTTCCGCGGTTCGATCGAGCACTTCGTTCAATCCAGCCGGGTTGACCGTGGGCCCTTTTTTCACCGCATGATCTTCTCCGAAAAAGCCAGCGCCTTTTCGAGATCATGCGCGATCCGAGCCCCGGGGGTATTTTACCGCAAGCCGGGGCGCTCCGTCAGGCCGCCCAGGCGGGGCGCGTCATCAAGAATATTTCATTCCTTGAAACGATAGCCGACGCCATACAGCGTTTCGATCATCTCAAAATCTTCGTCCACGACCTTGAATTTCTTGCGCAAGCGCTTGATGTGGCTGTCGATGGTGCGGTCATCCACGTAAACCTGGTCGTCATAGGCCGCGTCCATCAACGCGTTGCGGCTCTTAACCACGCCGGGCCGGGTGGCGAGCGCCTGAAGGATAAGGAACTCGGTGACGGTCAGCGTTACGGGTTCGCCCTTCCAGGTGCAGGTGTGGCGCTCGGGGTCCATACGAAGCAGGCCGCGTTCGAGGACCTTGGCGGAATCGATCTCTTTTGGCGGCGCGCCATCTTTCGGACTCGCGCGGCGCAGCACAGCCTTCACGCGTTCGACCAGGAGCCGTTGCGAGAAAGGTTTACGGATAAAGTCGTCGGCACCCATCTTCAGCCCGAACAACTCGTCGATCTCCTCGTCCTTGGAGGTGAGGAAGATCACCGGGATGTCGGTCTTCTGCCGAAGACGCCGCAGCGTCTCCATTCCGTCCATGCGCGGCATCTTGATGTCGAGGATCGCAAGATCCGGCGGCGACGATTTGAAGCCGTCGAGCGCCGAGGCGCCGTCGGTGTACGCCATGATCCGATAGCCCTCTGCTTCGAGAGCCATAGACACTGAGGTCAGAATGTTGCGGTCATCGTCGACGAGAGCGATTGTCGGCATGAGCCCCTCTTCCGTGATGTCCCGCGCTTTTTGAACCCCACAAACGGGGTCCTAAATGTGGCCTCTTTGCATCAACTATGTGATTCGGTAGCGATTTCAACCCCAAGGACGTACAAACTGATGGCGGGGGCTAATTCGTTAGCGTGCGAGTGACTGGCCAATGAAGCCCGATAAAGCCTTTGATGCCCGCCTGGCTGCCAAGAAGCTGTTGCGCGAGGGCCGTTCCGGCGCCCTGGCGACATTGATGCCCGGCTCCGGCGATCCCTATTGCTCTCTCGTCAACGTGGCAACCGCAATCGACGGGGCGCCGCTTCTCCTGCTGTCCAACCTGGCGTTGCACACCAAGAACATCCTGACGGACGCGCGCGTATCGTTGATGCTGGACGAGCACAAGGAAGGAGACCCACTGGAAGGCGCGCGCATCATGTTGATGGGAACGTGCGCGAAGTCCGCCCCCTCGGTGGCCGCCGCTTACTTAAGGCGTCACCCGGAGGCGGAGATGTTTGCGAACTTCGCTGACTTCGCTTTTTACCGGTTGGCGATCGGGCGTGCGCATCTGGTTGCCGGCTTCGGACGCATCGTGGACATCAACGCGAAGGATCTGCTCGCCGATTTGTCGGATGCGCAGGCGTTGATCGAAGCCGAGTCCGGCGCGATCGCACATATGAACGAAGATCACGCGGATGCTTGCCGCTTGTACGCGACGAAATTGTTGGGTGCGCCTGACGGCGACTGGCGTTGCGTCGGCATCGATCCCGACGGCCTTGAACTACAACAAGGGCGGACGGCGCTGCGCTTGCCTTTTCCGCAGCGCATCACCGCTCCGGGTCCGCTGCGTGCGGTTCTGAGGCAGCTCGCCGAGCAGGCGGCACGGGCAAGCTGACGCGGGCGGCGGCCCACATTCGTCCGCCGTGCACGAATGGATTATCGCCAAGCCCCTCCTTATGAGTCACACTGTCCGCAACGAAAAAATGTCCGGGAGCGAAACAATGCGTAAGACGCTGTTCTCGATTCTGCTGTGTGCTGCGGCGATCAATCCAGCGTTTGCCGGCGAACCGATCACATTGCGGGACATGGGCTCATTCCATGTCGGTGGACGTGTCGTGGAGATTTCCGGCAAGCCGGTGAAGGAAGTTGTGTTCGGGGCCGGCGGTGTTCCGGCCAAGATCGATCCGAACGGCCTTTATCAGGTCGAACAGATGTACGTGCAGTACTTCCTGCCGCAAAATCGCAAGGGCAAATATCCGCTGCTGATGTGGCACGGAGGCGGGCTTACCGGCGCCACCTACGAGACCACGCCGGACGGCCGCGAAGGCTGGCTCAATCTGTTCATCCGCAAAGGCTGGGACGTCTACAACTCCGACGCCGTCGAGCGTGGCCGTTCTGGCTTCGCGCCGCCCGATGTGTGGAACAGCGAGCCGAATTTCCTGACCAAGGCCAATCCATTCGAGCGCTTCCGCATCGGGCAAGGCCTTGGTTCATGGAACGCCGATCCGGCCAAGATGAAAGTGAATGCCGGGAGCCAATTCCCGGTCGAGGCCTACGACAACTTCACCAAACAGATCGTGCCGCGCTGGACCACCACCGATGATGCGATCATCGCCGCCTATACCGCGCTCGTGGACAAAGTCTGTCCATGCGTTCTTTTGTTCCACAGCCAGGCCGGAGGGTTCGGCTTCACCGTCGCGCAAGCGCGCCCTGACAAGATAAAGGCGATCGTTGCGGTTGAACCGGCTGTCGCGGGCGACAGGGCGCAGGCGGGCAAGCTGAAAAACATCCCGACCCTCGTTGTCTATGGCGACTACATTCCGCTCGACAGCCGCTGGCCGAAAATGCGCCAGATCGGCGTCGATTACGCGGAAGCGATCCGTGCTGCGGGTGGGAATGCGGACGTGGTTAACCTGCCGGAGGCCGGCATCAAGGGAAATTCCCACATGCTGATGATGGACAAGAACAATGGCCAGGTCGCCGACCTGATTCAGAAATGGCTCGCGGACAAGGGGTTGGTTGAGTAGGCCGGCGTTATTCGAAAACATTGGTGCAGCGCAACGCGGCCCGCAGACCTCGCATGCCATTTTTTCTTGGCTTTCGGGAACTCCCTGACTATGGTCGCGCGTTTTCGAGCAAGGGGCTATACTATCGTCTTAATAGCCGCGGGGGGACCGGAGCTCCGTGAGGGGTTCTGGCAAAAAAAGCGGTCTGTTTGGGAGAAATCGCGTGCAAGAGCAGGGTATGCGGAACGGTGCCTACGGCGCCGATAAATTCGGCTTCAAGAATCTCTCCGAGGTCCGCTGGAACCTGACCGAGCCGACTTTGTATGAGTATGCAGTCGCGGCGGGTGAAGCTTCGATCGTCGCAGGCGGCGCGCTCTGCGCGGAAACAGGTCATCACACCGGCCGCAGTCCCAAGGACAAGCATACCGTCGTCGATGATCTTACCCGCGATTCAGTTTGGTGGGACGGCAATCGCAAGATGTCGAAGGAGAACTTCGACAATCTGCTCGCCGATTTCCTGAAACATGCCGAGGGCAAGAAGCTTTTCGCACAGGACCTCTATGGCGGCGCCGATCCGAAATACCGGATCAAGACCCGCATCTACACCGAACTCGCCTGGCACTCTCTGTTCATTCGCCAGCTGCTGATCCGTCCCGAGCGCAAAGAGCTTGCCGACTTCGTTCCCGAGCTCACCATCGTCGATTGTCCGTCGTTCAGGCCCGATGGCGAACGTCATGGCGGTCGCGAAGGCTCCGACACGATGGTCGCAATCGACTTCACGCGAAAGATCGTGTTGATCTGCGGATCGTCCTACGCGGGCGAGATGAAGAAATCAGTGTTCACCACGCTCAATTTCTATCTGCCCGCGCAGAACGTCGTGCCGATGCACTGCTCAGCCAATGTCAGCCATGAGGGCGAGAGCGCGCTGTTCTTCGGCCTGTCCGGAACGGGCAAGACAACGCTGTCGGCCGACCCGAACCGCATCCTGATCGGTGATGACGAGACCGGTTGGGGCCCGGACGGCATCTTCAATTTCGAAGGCGGCTGCTACGCCAAGACGATCAAGCTCTCGCAGGAAGCAGAGCCGATGATCTGGGACGCCACCAACCGTTTCGGTGCCGTGCTGGAAAATGTTGCGTTCGATCCGGTCACGCGCGTGCCTGACTACGATGACGGCTCCAAGACCGAGAACACGCGTTCGGCCTATCCGCTCGATTTCATCCCCAACGCCTCCCGCAGTGGACGCGCTGGCCATCCGAAGAACATCATCTTTTTGACAGCCGATGCCTACGGCGTGATGCCGCCGATCGCCAAGTTGACGCCGACGCAGGCGATGTATCACTTCCTGTCAGGCTACACCGCCAAGGTTGCCGGCACCGAAAAGGGGCTGGTCGGGGTGCAGCCGGAATTCTCCACCTGCTTCGGCGCGCCGTTCTTGCCACGGCATCCGTCGGTCTATGCGAACCTGCTGCGCGATTACATCAACAAGCACAAAGTTGATGTCTGGCTGGTCAATTCCGGCTGGACCGGCGGCAAATACGGTGTCGGCCGGCGCATGCCGATCGGCGCGACGCGTACGCTCCTGACGGCGGCACTGAACGGGCCGCTCAAGAATGCCGACTTCCGCACCGATCCGTATTTCGGGTTTTCGGTGCCGACATCGGTGCCCGGCGTCGAGCCGCATCTGCTCAATCCGTTCAAGACCTGGAAGGACAAGGCCGAGTTCGACAGGACCGCGCGCGATCTGGTCGCGATGTTCCAGAAGAACTTCGCCAAGTTCGATCAGCACGTGACGCCGGACATCAAGGCGGCA
>DASRAF010000135.1:0-6886 GCA_035638295.1 Pseudolabrys sp. | reverse complement strand
ACCTCGTTAAGCATTGCCGTTTTTTCGATGTTCCGGTGTGGAGGTTTGCCTCTGCGTCGCAAATGAATATATAGGGGCTGACATGGCGCTGCGAGAAGGGCTCTCGGCGCCACGAGTGGGAATGCAGCGTCCAGGCGCCCGTATGGACCCGCAAACGGTCCGGATCGGTTAATGACGCGGCCAACCAGGCCCGGTACCGTTGCGTACCGGTCGAACGGAGCGACCCGTCATGGACGCGAAGAACACCAATGTAAAGCCGTGGCCGAAGCAGGGCTTGTCCGACCATGTGCGGGCGGCGCCCGCGCCGGTCGAGCCGCGGCCCACGCGTGAGCAGGCGGAAGCCGCCGTTCGCACGCTGATTGCCTATGCCGGCGATAATCCATCGCGCGAAGGCTTGCTGGAAACACCCAAGCGCGTGATCGGTGCCTACGAAGAAATCTATCAGGGATACAACGAGTGCCCGGTTGAGGTACTCGATCGCACGTTCAGTGAAACGGGCGGTTACGATGATTTCGTCCTGGTGCGCGATATTGCTTTCAACTCGCACTGCGAACACCACATGATGCCGTTTTTCGGCAAGGCGCATGTGGCCTATATGGCGGTCGATCGTGTTGTAGGCCTGTCGAAGCTTGCACGCCTGGTTGACGTCTATGCGCGTCGCCTGCAGACGCAGGAGCACCTGACGTCGCAGGTCGCGACGGCGATCGATGAGATTTTGAAGCCGCGCGGCGTTGCAGTGATGATCGAAGCCGAGCACATGTGCATGTCTTTGCGAGGGGTCCAGAAACCCGGCGCGTTGACAGTAACCACGCATTTTACCGGTGCGTTTCGCGAAGATGCCGGCGAGCAGGTGCGTTTCATGACCATGCTGCGCGGCGCGCAGCGCTAGTTCAAGACCGCGTTTATTGAAACGTCGTCCTGAGGCGCGCGCCGCAGATGGCGGAACGCAGGAGCGTCCAGGAGCCGTCAGGAGCCGTCCTTGGCCTCATCCGCGCACGACATCGAAGAAGGTCTGGCGTTCAAACCCAAATTCGACGCCGACGGACTCATCACGGCGGTCGTGACCGATGCCAAATCGGGCGATCTGCTGATGGTCGCGCACATGAATGACGAAGCGCTGCGCAAAACCATTGCTGAAGGGCAGGCCTGGTACTACAGCCGCTCTCGCAAGACGCTTTGGAAGAAGGGCGAGACCTCCGGGCACGTCCAGCGCGTCGTCGAATTGCGGGTCGACTGCGATCAGGATGCCATCTGGCTGAAAGTCGACCAGCAGGGGGCGGGTGCCTGCCACACCGGGAGACGTTCGTGCTTTTACCGCGCGGTGCCGCTCGGCAAGGCCGGCACAGTGACGCTCGAGTTCCGCGACGCGGATAAAAAGTTTGATCCCGAGGCGGTCTACAAGAAATAGCCCTTCGTCATCCTTTCACGGATGACCGTCACGATTTGCGGCTCGCCAGCAACGCCTGCGCGCGCACAAGATGGGGCCGGTCGTACATAATACCTTCAATTCCGACAGCGCCCGCGCCAGGCAGCGCGGCAAAAGCCGCTACGACGGCCTTCGCCTTTTCGATTTGCGCTGCCGTGGGCGTGAACACCTCGTTGATCACAGGTACCTGGGCCGGATGAATGGCAAGGCGTCCGACAAAGCCATCGCGGCGCGCGGCCTCGGTGTCACGACGCAAGCCTTCCGAATTCCGGAAATCGACATAGACGGTTTCAATCGCCGGCAGCTTTGCTGCCGCGGCGGCGAAGAGACAGACCGATCGTGCAAGGCGGTAGGGCTCGGTAAATTCGCCCTGGGTGTCGCGGTTGGCGGTCGCGCCCAGCTGCGACGACAAATCTTCCGGACCCCAGGTCAGGCCAATCAGGCGCGCGCTGGCATTGCGAAAAGTCCCGGCGGCGAAAAGACCTGCTGCGGTTTCAATAGCTTGCGCCAGAATCTTGATCTGGCCTTCAGGCAAGCCTGCGACGGCTTCGCGGGCGGTCAGCTTGGCATCGAGATGCACGACACTTGGCGCGCCCTCGGCCTTCGGAAAGACGATACCATCAGGGCGGCCAGGTACGACCGCGTCGAGATCGGCATCCGTCATGCCTGTGTCCAGCCCGTTGATGCGAACCAGCAGACGGGGGCGCTGCTTTGTCGCCGAAATCTGCTTGAGAAACTCCAATGTCGCCGTACGCGCAAAAGATTTTCGCTCCGGCGTGATTGAATCCTCCAGATCGATGATGACGGCATCAGTGCCGCTTGCCATTGCTTTTTCGAGCTTGGCGCCGCCGTCGGCGGGAACGAACAAAAGCGAACGCATATGGCCGTCCTTGCTGCGGTATTGAATTTAGCCCAGGTACCGCGGGGTGCGCGGTTTTGGCGCGGGAATTAACCTAGCATGTTGGGGTACGAATTCAGGAGAGGTATTGCTCATGCAAAAACAAGATGCTGATAACACTTTCGGCCGCGCTGCGTCGCGCTTGCGGTGAACGACCCTTATCCGACCGAGTGGAAGCATCGCTGAAAAAGACGCTTGCGCTCCGCTGGGAGCGGATGATCCCCGGCCATCCGGGTCCGAATGGGCGTCTCCGAACACGCAAGGACATGGAAGAGCAGATCGCCTTCAATGACCGATCTTGCCGCCGAAGTTAAAAAGGCGTCGGACGCCGGCAAGTGCTTCGACCCGGCAACAAGTACTACGGCCGCGGCATCTGAACGATCGCGTCAGGAAAAAATCCGAGGCCCGGCAGCAAAGCCGGGCTTTTCTATTTCGGACGCATCAGCATGAAGGCCTGCCGGTGGCATTCGGCGACCAGCGTGCCGTCCTGCTTGAAGGCCTGATGATGAAATTCGACGATGCCGGCGCCCGGTCGCGATTTTGATTCCCGCTTGCTGACGACTTTCGTCGCGCAGTGGATGGTGTCGCCCTCGAACAGCGGATTGGGGAATTTGACGTCGGTCATGCCAAGATTGGCGATGGTGGTGCCGACCGTCATGTCGGACACCTGGATGCCAATCATGAGACCGAGAGTGAACAGCGAGTTCATCAGCGGCTGTCCCCAGTCGGTCTCGGTTTCGCAGAAATGACGGTCGATGTGCAGCGGCTGCGGATTGAGCGTCATGTTTGAGAACAACATGTTGTCCATCTGCGTCACGGTACGCGTGTATCGATGCTCGTATGTCTTGCCGACCTCGAAATCCTCGAAAAAAAGGCCGCCGCGTTTGTGCCGCTGGATTGTTTCAACCATCGTTTCCTCCGGAAAATCCTTCGATTAGAGAGGTTTGGGAACCTTCTTTACCATTCGCTTACCATAATTCCCCCATGGTCGGCAGGCTGGCCGGGGAACGTTTGCGTCCTCACCCATAAGACGAGACCTTCGCAAGGCGCAAGACGATGGCCGTTCATCCGGCCACTGCCAGTGCGGCACCACAACATTTGCATGAGTTAGAGGCCGTCGAAATTCGGCTCGCAGGGCGTCGTTAACGCATGGTTTAGCATAGCGCTGCTGCGCATCCGGCGCGCGCTACTCCTTCAGCAAGGCCGCCATGATCCGCTCACGTGTCAACGGCATATCGCGAATGCGGGCGCCGAGGGCATGAGAAACCGCATTGCCGATCGCGGCGGCAGTCGGTCCGCCCGTGACTTCGCCGGCACCGAGCGGAACCTCGTCTTTGGTGTTGATCAGCTCGATATCGATTTCCGGCACTTCGCTGAACTTCAGGACCGGGTAGGTTTCCCAGTCGAATGAGGCGACGCCATTGTCGAAACGGACTTGTTCCTTCAACACCCAACTTGCCGCCTGAATGATCCCGCCTTCGAGCTGATTAATCACACCGTCCGGATTGATGACCAGACCCGCGTCGGTCGCGCACCAAACGTGACGCAGGGTGATGTCCTCGTCGACCGAAAGCTCAACGACCACAGCGGAATAGGCCGCGCGGTTCTTGTATCGGGCGAAGGCAATGCCGCGGCCGCGGCCTATGCCACCGGCAGCGCCTGGAGTCCATTTCGCCATGGCGGCAACCTTCTCGATCACGGCGCGAGCGCGCGGATCGGATGTTATCGAAAGCCGATACTGCACAGGATCCTGTCTGGCATGCTCGGCAAGTTCGTCGATGCAGCACTCGAGAGCAAATACGTTTGACGTTGCACCAAGTCCGCGCAGCGCCGAAGTGCGCACGGGCACCTCTGTCACCAGATGATGGAGCATGCGTTTGGTGGGGATGTTGTAAATCGGGTCGCCATTGCGCGTGGCACCGCCACCATTGGCCTCCGGCACATCGTTTGGTGGCGGTTCGGGCGGCGGATCGGGCAAGGCGAGGGCGCCGAGCAAATTTCCGCCAGCGCCGGGACGCTGGTTGTGCGTGGGACTCCAGATTTCCTGTGTCCAGTCAGTGGGCTTGCCGGTCTCGTCAAGCAGCGCACGAACCTTGACGATCATGGCCGGTGTCTTTGGTTCGTAGATGAATTCTTCCTCGCGTCGCCAACGCACGCGGATAGGCTGGTCGGGCTTCTGCATGGCGATGATAGCTGCGTCGGCAGCCGCATCGTCGGCCCCATTGTGGCCGTAGCAGCCTGAGCCCTGCACGTGGTGAACGACGATGGAGGACGGCTCAAGTTTCAGGGTCTTCGCCAGTGATGCGCGCAGCGGATACACGCCCTGGCAATGCGTCCAGACGGTCAGCCGGCCATCCTGGTAGAGCGCCAGGCCGCACGAGGGCGAGATCGATGCGTGCGCGAGATAGCCACGCGTATATGTTCTTTCGAAGTGCTCCCTGCCTTTCGGATCAACCGGCTCCGCCCCTAACGGCCGGTCGACCGCTTGCCGTTGCAACAACCAGTTGGCCTCCTGCTGGACCGCGGTTGGAGCTTCGACGTTCTGCCAGATCACATGGTTCACCGCGGCAGCGCCCGCCGCTTCCACGGCGGTCTCGGTGTCGCCCAGGATCGCGAGAAAGTTTCCGTGGCGGACGAATTCAACCGGGCCTTTGGCCGCGCGGCGAATTGCCTTTTCGTCGACCGAGCCGATCGTCGCGCCCCGGTTCGGCTGACGAACGACGCGCGCGTGCACCATGCCATCGATCAGCATGTCGTGAATGAAAACGCTCTGCCCGAAAATCTTTGCCGGCAGGTCGAGGCGGGCGCTGTTGGCGCCAATGGTCTTGAGATCGCTGACGGGCTTTCGCTTCGCAGCGCCGGTTGCCTTAATTGCAAGATCGACTGCGCCGGCAAGCGTCCAGTAGTCCTGTCCGGTCGATTTGCCGTTGCGATAGATGCTGCCGTCACGGATGGAGAGTTCGCTGGCCTTGCAGGCGAGGACTTCCGCTGCCTGATCGAGGAACAGCGCACGCACTTCCGCGAGGGCCTGTCGCAGCGCCACACCACCGAACTGGATCGACTGGCTGCCGGCGGTGTAGCCCTCGTTCGGAACTTTTTCCGTGTCACCGGAGCGAATGGTGATGCGCTCCATCGCGATGTCGAGTTCGTCGGCGGCAATCTGCGCCATCGCCGTGAGCACGCCCTGGCCAAGTTCAACGCGCCCGGTCAGCACAGTCACTTTGCCCGCCGATGGAAAAACCACCCAGCGATCTAGAACAGGATTGTCATTAAGCGGGCCGGGAAGAGGGGCATTCATCGTGCCACTCCCGCGCGCATGACGGTCGCCGCCTTTTCAACTGCGCGCATGATCCGATTGTGCGATCCGCAGCGGCAGATATTGCCATCCAGGGCTTGCGCAATCTCCGCGCGCGAGGGTTTCGGGTTCTTGTCCAGCAGCGCCTTGGCCGAGATCAGAATTCCGGACAGGCAATAGCCGCATTGGCCGGCCTGCGCGTCGAGAAAGGCCTGCTGCAGCGGATGAGGGTTTGCAGCGCTGCCGAGTCCTTCGACGGTGACGATATGCTTTCCGGCGATACTCGCGGTCGGCTTGGTGCAGCATTTCTCCGGCACGCCATCGATCAGAACCATACAGCAACCGCATTGCTCGAGGCCGCAGCCGAAGCGCGTGCCCATCAGGCCGAGTTCGTTTCTCAAGACATCGAGCAACGGAGTGTCCTCGTTGTCGAGCGACACTCTGACCGCTTTGCCGTTGACCGAAAAATCAAATGTTCTCGACACGCGCGCTCCTAAAAACCGAACTGCTCGCGAAGGATGCGTTCGTCGAGGTTGTGGCCAGGATCGAACAGCATGTTGATCGAAATAGTGTGATCCATGGCGATATCGACGCTGCGGACCGACCGCACCTCGTCATGGTCGGCAACGGCGGCAACCGGACGCTTCGGGGCGTCCATGACCTCGATCGTGACCTTCGCCTTGTTCGGCAACAACGCGCCGCGCCAGCGTCGTGGGCGGAAAGGACTGATCGGTGTCAGCGCGAGCAGTGGTGCGTTGATCGGAATAATCGGGCCTTGCGCCGACAGATTGTACGCAGTTGAGCCGGCCGGCGTTGCGACAAGGACACCATCGGAGATGAGTTCGGCAAGGCGTTCCTGTCCGTCGATCATGATCCTCAGGTGGGCCGCCTGTGCACTCTGGCGAAACAACGAGACCTCATTGATCGCCCGGTGCTCGTGCGTGCGGCTTTGGGCATCGCGGGCCTGCATGACCAGCGGATGAATGACAGTGATGTGCGCGTTTGACAGTCGCTCGGTCAGGCTTTCCTCAACGAAGTCGTTCATCAGGAAGCCGACCGTGCCGCGGTGCATGCCGTAGATAGGCTTGCCGGAGTTCATGAACTTATGCAGGGTCTGCAGCATCAGGCCGTCGCCGCCGAGTGCGACGATGACATCGGCCTTCTCGGGATCGGCATTGCCATAGCGCTTCTGAAGTCGGCCATAGGCCTCGCGCGCTTCCGGCGTATGGCTTGCGACAAAGGCGATATGCTGAAATCGCTTGCTCAT
>DASRAF010000134.1:0-10138 GCA_035638295.1 Pseudolabrys sp. | reverse complement strand
GGCTGCAGGATTTGAATCTGCGACCCCCTGATTACAAATTTGGGGATTTAGCTTGAAAATCAATGCCCATTCTGACCCGTTCACCAGTCGTTCGGGGATAGCAACATCAAAGACTTAGCAGGTGAGTCAGAACGAAAAGGCTGAACTATCAATAACGAGGCATTGGACAGCGCACGTTCGACCGCTGAAGGTCGAAGTTAATCCTCGGCGAATTCAGAAGGTGCTCGACCGCGATCCGCCACACGATGGCGGTTCAAAGTACAGGTAATCCGCATGGAGGGGTTGGAGTTGCATCATGTGCATGCACTAAGCCGCACCCGGAGAAAGAAGGTCTCAGCACAACTTTGGTTAGAGTACGAGGTGGCCACCAACCGTTGCGACGCAACCGGTATTGTCCAACGTCCTCGTTCGTTCCATTGAACTCGCCTTGGACGCACGTCAAAATCAATCTTGCCGACACTTTACCCCATACCTGCCCTTCATCGTTACGGCCTGCTGCAACTATGGGTCCGCCGGCATCAGGACCGATCCGGCGTCCTCATTGCAACGGAGCGTCGAGCGGCCCAGAAGCTGAGTCCGCCAACTACGGCTACTGGCGCCATCGTCGCCAGATAGCCAGCTCTCGCGAACACAACCGCGCCCACAACGCTTCCGGCCAGGAAGCCGAGCTGCAGCGGCAAGCCGCCCAGCAGCCGCCGCCGGCGAAGCTCCCGCTGTTGAGCAGCCTCGGCCGACTCTTCGCGGCACAACCGAGCCCAAGCCAGCTGGGTGGCATCGATGGCAATTTGGCTTGTGGTGTTGGTCATGACGTTGGTCGAAGCCACGCCTCGCATCAGCAACTGCACTAATCCGCTTTGCACGCCCATAGCGGCGAGGCCGAACATCGAGGCGGCGACGACCGCCGTCGCCCCTCCAGAGAGGCTGCTGGCCGCAAACGTCGCGGTAAAACCGATCAACAGCACAGTCTCGAGCGCGAGTGCTGCCGCCAGCGCACGGTGCGCAATAGCCTGCCCGGCGATGGCAGCGAGCGTTGCGGCGACGCCACCCGCGAAGAACAGCGGTACTGCGAGCAATACCAACGCCCCGGGCGATCCAGTCACCGGGTAGGCGCCGACGATCACATAGCTTCCCGTCACTTGCGCGACAAAGAAACCGAACAGCCCGAGGAACGTGCACGCATCGACAAATCCGGCTACTGAGGCGAGTAGAATTGGAACCGCGCGCGGCGTCTCGGCCGCGACGGGGAACGCGGTCCATTGCGGACTCACAAGCTCGGTCATTATGTTGTCCGGATTCATTGCCGCTACGCGAAGACGTCACCTTCGCTGATCAGCACTTACGAAATCATAGTGGAGCCTCTGGACAGAGCAAGTGACATTATTGCGTGCTCTATGCCTGTCTTCAAACGCGATCGATTCAGAAGACAATGCCGCCAAGCGTCAATGCTTTTGACCGTCACAGTGACTCGTAAGGGGCTTGGTTTCCTCTATCCTGCCACCCAAACTACCCGCCTCCTGACTTTTTCCTTGCCCGGTCTGTCTCATGCTGAACACACCAGTCTTTTTAAGTCGCAATAACGTGGCATGCGGATTTTCCGCTAGCTTTTCGCGGCGCTCAGGCGCCGCATTATCTCCGAGAGGTGATTTCAAAGTGCGCCTTAAATTCGTCGAGGTACTTGACGTAACAGTCTGCAAGCGCTGTTACCCGCCCTTACCGCGCCGTGTATAACAATAAATGGGAGGCGGCGGCTTTCGGGAGTTAATCCGGGTGACCATCTTCACCTGGGGGCCGAGTCTTTCGTTAACGCAGTCAAGTGCGTTCTCACTTGCCTCAAACAGCAGAGTTACAGGTCTTCAATTTCGGGCCACGCGCCAACGGCCATTCTTGCAACCGTCACGTCGCGGGTGCAAAATGCAAATCTCGCTCGCACCTTTCACCGTATGACGGGACCCGTCACGGTCGGGGTTCCAAGGGAGTAGTAGGGCATGTCCCGCGAGGCCAAGGTCTCAACCACCGAGCAAGATCAAGCCATCCGCGAACGGGTACGCTCGCTGATGAGTCAACTCTTGCAACAAGGTCAGATCGACCCTGAGGGCGTCAAGGCGGTGATGCGTGCGGTCACCGGTGGTGTGCCGTCCGGGACAACTGCCAAGGATGATGCGCCGGGAGTGGAATTTGCCGAAACGGTGCGCCGGCTCGATGCGGCGCTCGTCGTCTCCGCCGAAGCAGCACATCGTTCTTTGGAAACCGTTTCAATGCGGGGCGAGGATGTCACCGACAATGACATAAAGGGTGCGCTCGCCAGCTTGTTGAAGCTACAGGAAGACTGCCTTGTTGCGGTTAACCGGATATCCGAGCGGGCCAGTGGCGGGAACCTGCGTCGCGAACTTGATCAGCTAGCTGTGCATGCGCAAAATGTTGGCGTCGAGGCCAGCGCACGCGCCGGCGCATTGGTGAACGAGTTCACAAGCCGCATCGCAGGTACCTATCGCGAATCCGCAGCCCCGAGCCTGGAGGCCGCACGTGCGTTCAGCGCTCGCTTGGCACTCTTGACGAGCGGCGTCATTGCCGGGGTTGCGGATGCACTCAGCGACCAGAGCGGACCGAAGAAAGCGAAATAGGTCAACCCATGATCTGGGGGACGCTTGGCGCGGCGCGTGACCTGTCACGGCTGCGTGAGATCAGTTCGGTCCTCATCCGGCACGGTCTTGGCGACCTCGTGCGTCGTACGGGGCTGGCCTCCGCGCTCGAGCGGGCCGGACAGATTCTGCACTGGGGGGAAGCCGGCAAATCAGCTGAAATCGAGCCACAGGAGCGGTTCCGGCGCTCCTTAGAGGAACTTGGGCCGACGTTTGTGAAACTCGGCCAAGTGCTGTCGACTCGGCCAGACCTGCTCTCGCCAAGCTGGATCGCCGAGCTTGAGCGTCTACACAGCGAGGTCGCACCGATTTCTTTCGATGAGCTCTTGCCTGAGGTCGAAAAGGCGCTCGGCCGATCTCCGTTCAACGTGTTTGCCGAAGTCGAGCGCGAGCCGTATGCCGCAGCTTCGATTGCGCAGGTGCATCGTGCCAAGCTACCGAGCGGGGCACCTGTTGTCCTCAAGATCAGACGTCCCGGCATCTCGGCCAAGGTTACAGCGGACTTGAGGCTTCTCGACCACCTTGCCAACTTGATCGAGCACGAAATGCCCGAGGCGCGCCGCTACGCGCCGGTCCAGGTTGTAGCGCAATTTCGACGTTCCCTGGAACGAGAGCTTGACCTCGCCATCGAGGCTCGCCACATCGATCGGTTCGCGCGCAACTTTGCGGATGATCCGCACATCCTTATTCCGAAAGTGTACTGGGAGTTTACCAGCAGCGCGATGAATGTGCAGGAGTATGTGGCCGGAATTCGTGGCACTGACCTGCCTGCCATCGCCGCCGCGGATCTCGACCGCAAACTATTGGCGGCCCGCGGTTGCGATGCCGTGCTCAAGATGATTCTGGTCGACGGCTTCTTTCATGCCGATCCGCACCCTGGCAACGTGCTTTATCTCCCTGGCAATCGCATCGCCCTAATCGATTTCGGAATGGTCGGGCGACTCTCGGGACTTCGCCGCAGCCAGATCGTCGATTTGCTCACCGGAATTGTCGGTCAAGACGATCAGGCGATGCTTGAAGTGCTGCTCGACTGGACGGGTGAGCATGGAGTGGACGAAACCCGCCTCGCGGCCGACGTCGGTGAACTTGCCTTTGACTTTGCAGACACGGAACTCAAGGATTTGCGCATTGGGGCGTTGCTGCAGCGTGTAGCAGCCCTTTTAAGAGAGCACGCGATCCTGTTGCCGGCCGACCTCACGCTGATGTTCAAGGCGCTTATCAGTCTTGAGGGGCTCGGCCGTCAATATGACCCCGAGTTCCGCCTGGTCGATCGTGTCCGGCCATTCCTCGACCGCGCCCTTTCGGAGCGTTATCAGCCCGTCGTGGCATTGCGTCGGAGCCAAGCGAGTTTGACGAATGTCTTTGGTCTTCTCACTACGGTGCCGCGTGACCTCGCACGCCTGGTCAAGGACGCGCGTCACGGCCGCATGCGGGTCGACCTCGACCTCAAGCGCCTCGATAGCTTCGGGGAACGCATCCACAACACCATCGACCGCATGACGATTGGAATCATGACGTCGTCGCTTGTGATCGGTTCATCGATCGTCATGGCTGTTGGTGGCGGCCCCACCCTATTCGGGATTCCCGTGCTGACCTTGCTTGGCCTATTTGGTTACCTCATCGCGTTCTTTAACAGCCTTTGGATCATTTTCGCGATTTGGCGTTCGGACCGATGATCCGAGGTACTGGAGAGGACTTCCGCGGTACTTCTTTTGCCAGTGGCGCGGCCATCGATGACGGCTTCACTTCAGCGACGGACAAGTAGTCTGCGGCACTTTTGACCCGCAGTCACTCAAATAGGCCACCTATTCCAGCGTCCGAGCGCCGGCTCCTAAGTCTATCTTTTTCGCAACAATGTTAGAGAATAGCTTGAGCGGCGCGACAACTACGGGCTCGAGGATGTCCCATCGCGGCGGGGTGGAGAGGGTCACCAGGATCTGATCGCTGGCGGCTGCTGTCGGCCTTAATCGCTTGAATGTCCGACGTGCTGGCTCTTTGCCTCCTGAAGCATGAATTCGCAGCTCTTACTTGCCCTCATGCGATCGCAGCGCCTCAATTTGCTTCTTCACTGCCTCCAGGTTGAACGACGCCGGATCCTGCATTGGTGGGAAGTCCACCGCCGTGCGGGCCAGCTTCTCGACGGCTTGCTGTGCCCCAACAAACCGCCACGCCTCGCGCGCGAAAAACTCATTACCGTACCCCCAAGCGCCCGTCGCCGAGGTCTCCCCGAGTAGCATTGGCGTCCGCTCGAACGGGTCCAACCGAAGGTTCACGAGCATGGGCATATCCGTTTGAACCTTCGCTCCTGGCCAACCGCCCGGTTGCTGGAGGAAAATAAACTTCATGGCATCAATGCGCACAGCGCCGAGTGCCGGCCCACCGAAATAGAAGAGCTCGCGCCGGGCAGACGGTCCCCTACCCTCAAGCAGGGCTAATTGGTTGTAGCCGTCCAAGTGGTTTTTATAGGTCAGATCCCCGAGCTTTACGCCCTTTAGGAGCTGTTCCGTAATGTCAGAGTTCCCAGTCGCAGCCAACAGCGTGGGGAACCAATCGAGTCCAGAGAACAGTCCATTCTCCACTGTTCCAGGCTTAATGTGACCAGGCCAGCGTGCGATGGTCGGCACACGGAATCCGCCCTCGGAGACCGTGCCCTTCGTAGACTTAAACGGCGTCATGCCCCCGTCCGGCCACGTGAACACTTCCGCGCCGTTGTCAGTCGTAAAGATCACGATGGTATTGTCACGTTCGCCGATATCATCCAAATGCTTCATTAATGCGCCGACATCGTCGTCTAGTTGCGCCATGCCGGCCTCTTCGACACCATAGTCCGGCGTGGTACTCATCATGGCGTTGTACTTCTGGGCCAGAAACGTCCACACGTGCATGCGCGTGGGGTTATGCCAGACAAAGAATGGTTTGCCCTGTTGTTTTGCCCTGTCCATGAAATCACTCGATGACTTCACGAGCACCTCATCGAAGGTCGTCATGTTATATTTGGCCTTCGGCGTGATCTCGTGCATCTTCGGCACGTTCGACATATCTGGATACGGAGCCAGCGGACCCTCATCCACAATCCTTTGTTTCCCGACAGCTCCCCAACGCGGCATGATGGTGAGGTCATCGGTGTCGGTCGCCCAGCTATGTATCAAATTTCGCGGTCCGACTTTTTCCCGATATGCCGGATCGTTTGGGAAGGAGTGCCAGTAGGGGTCCGACATGGCGTCGAGGTGATATAGATAGCCGAAGAACTCATCGAAGCCATGCACCGTCGGCAGGTACTTGTTGAGATCGCCGAGATGGTTCTTGCCAAATTGTCCGGTCGCGTAGCCTTGCGCCTTCAATGCGGTGGCAATCGTAACAGCCTGGGCAGGTATTCCCAGGTCGGATCCCGGCTGCCCGACGGTCGTTAGCCCGGTGCGCAATGGGATTTCGCCGGTAATGAAGCTGGCGCGCCCTGCAGTGCAGCTCGCTTCTGCGTAATAATCCGTGAACCGCATTCCTTCCGACGCTAGCTTATCGAGATTCGGCGTGCGCCCGGCCATGATGCCCTGGTGGTAAGCGCCGACGTTGAACCAACCAATGTCGTCACCCATGATGACAAGGATGTTCGGCTTTTGCTGCTGTTGCTGTGCTGCTGCCGGTGCGCTTGCCACCATTGCGGCAACGAGCGACGCGAGCAGACCGAGCCAGGGTGTTCTGGTCACGCTCATACCTTTGTTGTGCGAATGATTGCCCGAGCCTGGGCCGGCAGAGCCTGCACCGGGCGCCCCGATGGGGGGCGCCTCCTTGTGCACTTAACGAATCCGCTGTCGCCCTTAATCGCTCGGGTGGCCCTGGCTTTTAAGCTCCTGGTAAACCTGAGTGAGGTTATATGATTCAGGCGATTGGAGCGGCGGAAACTTCTTATATGTCTCCAGCTGCTCGAACCACAGCTGCTGCCCGATAGGCATTATGGCCAGTCCATCGTATATAAAGGCTGTACTCGGAGCGGCCAATGCTCCGCCGAAGTTCATCAGCGACTTCGCATCACCTGGAAGGACGTTCTGCTCGAACGGGTCACGCTTGATGTTCTGGATCGCCGGGAAGTGGTAGGTGGTAAGTGGCTCTAACCAGCCGGCAGCCCCGGTCTTAGCCATGCTGTAGTACATCTTCCAGTTCTTGAAGCGCACCGCGGACGGCGTGGCACCCGAATAGTAGAAGAAGACATCGCGAGCTGACTTCTTTGATTTGCCTTCGAGGTAGTCGCGCTGATTGACACCATCGAGCGTCGTCTTGACGATGCCCGGATACTGGCCGGCCTCGATCTGCGCCTTCAGCTCGTTTCCCTTTGCGCCGCCAGCGATTTCAACCAGCGTGGGCAGCCAATCCAGCGAGGAAAATAGCTGATTGTACACCGTGCCAGGCTTGATGTGACCAGGCCAGCGGACGACCTGCGGTGCGCGATAGCCGCCTTCCCAGGCTTCACCCTTCTGGCCTTTAAAGGGCGTTACGCCACCGTCAGGGAACGTGATCGCCTCGGCACCATTGTCAGTAGTAAACACGACAATGGTATTCTCGGCTTGCCCCATGTCGTCGAGCTTCTTGAGGACGTAGCCGATATTGTCGTCCAGCTGCTTCATGCCGGCTTCGTTGATGCCCCAGTCCTTGCCACCTTTCGTGCCGAGCATGTCTAAGTACTTATCCGGCAGCATGGTCGTAACGTGCATGCGCGCGGGATTGTACCAAACGAAGAAGGGCTTGCCTGTCTTCTGGGGATCGTTGCGGTCGAGGAAGTCGATGACCTTGGCGGAAATTTCCTCATCCACGGTCTTTGAGCGCTCCAGCGTCAGCGGGCCAGCATCGGAGCAGGTCTGGTTCGCCTGTGTACCATTGGAGGATTTGCACGACAGGATGGGCCGCGGTGGCGTCAAGCAGCGTGTGGTTGCGGGATCAACGGCACCGGCCACTTCCTGGAGGCCCGGGATCGGGGTGTTCCTGCAAGGCGGCAAGATCGCCTGCGTCGTGGGGTCCTTAAAGACATCGGGGAAACTCACCGCCTGCATCGCGTCGAGGTGGTAGAGGTAGCCCCAATATTCCTGGAAGCCATGCGCGGTTGGCAGCGCCGCGGCGTGGTCGCCAAGGTGGTTCTTGCCGAACTCGCCGGTGTTGTAGCCGAGATCGAGCAGGAACTTGGCGAGCGCGGGTGTGCCGGGTTGCAAGTAAGAGGGACTGCCCGGCAGCTGCGGCGGGATCATCCCCGTGCGCAGCGGGTACATGCCCGTGAAGAATGCGTTCCGGCCGGAGGTGCAGCTTTGCATGGCCACGTGGTCCATGAACTTCGCCCCTTCTTGACCGATGCGGTCAATGTTGGGGGTTTCGCCCACCATCAGGCCTTGATGGTAGATACTTGTCTGCATCCAGCCGATGTCATCACCCATGATAAAAAGGATGTTCGGTTTTGATTGTTGCTGCGCGAATGCCGGAAAGGCCGTAGCCGCGGCTGCAACAAGACCAACCAGACCGCTGCGCAGGATTCGCAAGCAATGCATGACTGTGCCTCCTGGTTGAAGCGTCATTGCGTAACAGACTGTCATGCCCGTTATGGGTTCAACGCGTTGCGCGTACGGGCGTGGGTCAAATCACCTGAGATTGCGCAACTTGTCCCCTACGCGCCCGTAGTGTGGTGCAGTATTTCGGCTGGCCCCTATGCCGGCTATCCAATTTCGGAATCTACTAGGAAATTATTTTTGGGGAGACTTTCGGATCGTCTGGACGATGTAAAGTCACCGACGGGGATTCCCCAAACAATCTCAGGTAGGAGACGGCGAAGCGACCTAGGTGCCAGAAGCCATACTGGGTGGCAATTTGTGTGACAGTTACTCTTGCAGGATCCTGCCGGATGAGTGCTCGGCGTGCGATATGCATCCGTCGCAGCCACAAGTACTTAAGCGGACCCATGCCGAGATGCTCTTGGCAGCAGTTGCGGAGCGTGCGTTCGGAGGCCTTCGTCGCTGAGCAGATTTGTGCGAGGTACAGAGGTAGGTCGCAATTGGCGGCCAAGTAATCCTCAAATCGCTTCATGATCGCTGAGTGCTGACGCCATGCCGCGGAAGTGTCAGCCCCGGTGTCATCGGCCAGGCAAGTCACCATGGCATGGACAAGCTCTTGCTCAAGTGCGTTCGAAACTTCGGACTGCTTGAGGATTTCAGGCACCGACTCGGCAAGCTGCCGCGTTGCTGTGTGTAGGCGCAGGAGATGCGCCATGTGCGCCGGCTCGGGATGGAGGACTCGTATCGCCGACCCCAGGCGCAGCTCGCGGCCCGTGAGCGCGGCACCGGCCACAGAAAGATCATCAGGAGTAAGCGACATGGTTGCCCAGCGGCACGCTGCGTAGCTGCGAATGTGACGTGACGATCCTGGAACGCCCAGAACAGCGGCGTTTGGAGATATCTCCATCCCGCAGTACTTCTCACCCGGTTGGTTTGAATCGGCAAGGAATGCAATGTTGTAGCGGTTTGGCAAAGTGGAATGGGCCACACGGGGTAAAGATTCGTTCGCGAACTGAATCCAGAGGCGATCGAAATCTACTTGCGTCAACGTGGCATGAAATCGGCCCCTGGCTGTAGGAAATATCCCAACATTTGCCGGGCGGATGGCAGATGCGTATAAAGTTGGGTCCTGGAAGGTGTATGTCGCGCATCGAGGCATGGCAGACCCACCCGACAAGCTTCGCGCTCCAGTGTGGGTTCCTCTGTGACAGTTAGAGGGCGATCGATCTATCCACAAAAGTGAGTGGTCGACGCCGCGGACCAATCGGGAAATGGACTTCCGAATACCCTGAGATTGGTGCTGCGGGGAATCAGCACAGTGCGGTCGCATCGCCGGCTACATTCCGCTTCAGCCGGATATAGCGGCTTGAACTCACACCCAACACATCAGCGCAGGACAGTCTTAAGGCTTGGTATGTCACCCCGAGCGCGGCGCAGACTTTCCGTACGCTTAGGGTCTGATTGGCATGATCCCTTAGCACGTCCTCGAATTTAAGAACGATGTCTTCCTGACGCCGCTTTATGACGAGGTTTCCGTAAGCATCTTTGGCGGTTAGGCAACTTATCAGCGCGTGGATATATTCTTGTTCAATTGCGCGTACGACTTCTGTGTGCGCATGGATCTCGGGTCTGGTCTCAGCGAGGCGGCAGGCGCTCGCATGAAGGCGCCGTAGGCGGGATATCGCACTGGGCAGTGGCCGAAGCACCCGACTGACAGGTGGCGCTGTTAGCTCGAGCCCCGTCAAAGCCTTGCCGTAGGTGCTGAATTGCTCTGATGGTAACGAAGCTAGACCCCACGTGCTCGCTCGCTTTGTCCATTGATGGGCACGTTCACCAGGTGAGTGAAACACGACATCGCCGAACTGTAGCGCGACGCCTCCCCATATCAGGGTCGTGTTCGAGCTTGCGGGAAAAGAGATAAAGGTCCGGGTCGGTGCCAGCGAGAAACAAGCAATACGCGGCACATTTTCC
>DASRAF010000133.1:0-4807 GCA_035638295.1 Pseudolabrys sp. | reverse complement strand
GTAGAACGTGAGCACGCCGCGGCGGTGAAGCTGAATGAGACGGGGCTCGAGACGCTTGGTACGCCAGTACTCGAGATCGGCCTCGGCCGCCTCGATGTGGCCCTTGAAGTCGTGCATATGGCTGTGCGCCGCCTGCTTGCTGTGTTCTTGTGCCATCCGCTTCCGCCTGTCACGCCCTGCGGGCCGAGCATGGCACGGGCCGGATGCGCTGCTCAACCGACATCCCCCGTGACAAATTTTTCGTGGCGTCCACAGGGCGATCGAATAACTTTTCGATGTTCGATATTGGCCGGCTGCTTGAGGCACCCCTCCCATTCACTCAATTTTACCGTTACGATTGCTCGTTCTTAGCCTCGGGGGCGGTGATGAGGCGGCGGGAGTTCATCAAGTTACTCGGCGGTGCGGCGGCGGTCTGGCCGCTTGCGGTGCGCGCGCAGTCAAAAGCCACTCCCCCGGCGGGCGTTACGAAGCAGGATGACTTTGCTGGCAAACTCGATTCCCTTTTGCAACAGGCGGAGCAGCTCGGCGCTCCCCTAGCCGCGATTCAGCGCGCCGTTGCGATCTCACGCCAGCCGACTTTCTCCAAAAAAGACGTGTTCGCGGTCTTCGACATGTCGCAGCCATCGGCGAACAAGAGATTCTACCTTTTGGATCTCAAATCGGGTCAGGTCACCGCCCACTTCGCGGCGCATGGAAAAAGCAATGGAGCTCACGCGAGAGCCACCAAATTCAAAGGCTTTCAGCGGGACCCGAACATGGTCCCGCTGGGTCCGCTCAAGGCCGTGCACGCGCCTCCCGAGGTGGCGGACCATTACCGGACGATCGTGGACCGCTACGACAAAACCGTTTATCGAAACATGATCGTTGCCGTCCTCGAGGGCGTGGCCCCGTACAATCGTTACATCAACCACACACCGAATACTAAATGGGTCATCCACCCGAACTGGTACACGACCGCTGGTTATCGCGCCAAGAATAACGGCATGCTGGGGCGGAGCCTCGGCTGCATCACCGTCGATCCGGCAGAAAACAACAAGATCATCACGCGCCTTCAGGGAGCACTGATCTACGTGACGGTCGGAGATGCCCCGATCGAACAATATTTGTAATAGGTCTCCGTCCAGTCAAGCGGCAGCGAATGCAGCTAACAGGAGGTCGCTCCGAAGGCCACCCTTTTTGGTTTCCTCATGAACCCGAACGACGCACATGTCTGCTTTTGTCGGACAAGGTCGGAAAAGCGTCTGCGGGAACTCGTTCAGAAAGTTTCTAGACAGCGCGATTGTCATCAGGCATATGACGATTGGGCGGCAAGAAACAGAAAAATTGAGCGCCCGCCATGCCGGTTACAACAGAATTCATCGTTTTCCTGGTCGATGATGACCCGGTCATTTTGAAGGCCCTGGGTAGGCTTCTGCGAGCCGCTGGCTATCAAACCAAGGCGTATCAATCGGCGGAAACATTCCTAAATGAGCATGATGCCTCGATCCCCGGGTGCGCTGTGCTTGATCACACAATGCCGGGGTTAGGCGGGTTGGATGTGCAGGAGGCACTGGCCCTTCGGGGCATCCACCGACCGATAATTTTTTTGACTGGCCGAGGGACTATTGCCGAGAGCGTAAAAGCCATGAAGGCGGGCGCGGTGGATTACCTAACCAAACCCGTAGACAAGGTCGATTTACTGAACGCGATAAGGTCGGCCGAGGAGCGCGACAAAACTCAGCGCGATGTTGATGCGCGGAATAACTTAGTTCAACAAAAGTTGGCAAAGCTTACGCGGCGCGAAAGAGAGACGCTAAAACTTATAACCAAGGGTTTGTTAAACAAACAAATTGCCGGCGTTATGGGAGTGACCGAAAAGACAATCAAGGTGCACCGCATGAGAGTGTTTAAGAAGATAGGCGCGAGAACCTTGGCCGATTTAGTCCGAATGACAGTGGATTATCTTTAGGGGTCACAAACTTCGCTGCGAAACGGGAGTCAACCAATATAGGACCAGGCAAACAACAAGAGCACGACCGCCGCAAGGCAGAAGAGCACTATTCGCGACCGACATTAGAGTCGGAACGGCGATTAATTGGCTGGGCCATGTCGTCCCCCGAGGCTCAACCATCCGTATCATTTAGTTGAGGCAATGCCGTGTCAGCTTTTCGATATGGCTGCGGAAAAACCGGGCAATCGAGTTTCATTGTACCATCGCACTAATGACCTTTTTGTTTGCGGCCTGATGCCCGAACTTTGTTGGAATAAAAACACGCATCAGCCGTAGCTTGGTTGGAATAAAAACACGCACAGGCCGAAACTAAGTCCGTGGACGCAGCGGGAGCGCGGATTCGACGGACTAGTGCAGGTTTCGCCACTGTGCAAAGCGGACATACCGGTATGTCCAATTGCGCCTCTTACTGCGGCCGAGCGTGGCGTTTTCCTGAGCGCCTGTATTCTGTGGTGTTGGCCACATAGTACGGGCTCGGATTGCAAAAGCCGCGATTGCCCGCCAAAATATTGCCTCGGCGGTAGCAGTCTTCGAACGAGCGATACTGGCAATCCCAATACACGCTACCTTTGCCGTTCTCGATCATCGCGCACCATGGGGCCTCGTAGGCTTGAGCGGTTTGACCGAAGAACGCAGCAGCAAGAGCAGCGATGGTAGCAAAAATCATGCGCGTCATCGGTACCTCCATACTCGATGCTGGTAGATAACACCGAACGGCCTGTCAATATTCGCCGATATCATCAGCCTTCCGCGTGATGTCAGTGGAATTTGACGACTGCCCGCGGAGTTGTGCGCTCAGTTTGCGGGTCCTTCCTGGCCGGAATACAAACGTACCCCAAACCATGGTGCGAGTAGCGCAAGTCGGCTTTTTTGGCGATAATCCATAGTATCAACTCGGCGTAACGGGGGTCGGAATGCCTATTCGTTTCCACCGGATCGCTTTAGTCGTCAGCTGCGCGGTCCTGTCTCTTGCGCTGAATGGGATAGCGTTTGCTCAATTCAAACCAGGGATGAATTTAGCGAAAGACAAACCGGTTGATCCGTCAAAAGAGGCAAAGCGAAAAGAAACCGATGAGAAATACCGAGAAACATTAAAGACAATTCCCGACCAGCCACAGAAAAAGGCTGATCCGTGGAGCAATATGCGAGGATCTACCCCAAAATGACTGTCGCGTTGGCGCGGACCGGGGTGCTGACAGGCAACGCAACTAAGTACGCTTGGCGTTAACCATCTATGTCTTTTCTAAATGGAATAGTTTGTAGTCGGGTGATATGCAACACGTCGTAAAAAACGGGGGATGAAGTACGTGTATCTGAGTGACGGAACAAAATACGCAAATTCACGTCCGGTGGTCGAATGTGCTCAGTGTGGCAAGTTGCTTTTTATACCGGAATGGTCAGAGCATGTTGATGACCGCCGCGTACGGCACCTGTGGAATTGCGAACCTTGTTCGTACTCGTTTGAGACCACCGTTGTTTTTCCGGCGGTCGCTCAGCACGACTGCGAAGTAAGTAGCGCCTAGCCAAGAATGACTGGACCGCTGAGACCGTGGCTTTATGAAGCCGGTAAACCGGGACACTCAGACAGGTCGGGCCTGAGTCCGAAGTTCCAGAGCCGACTTGAGGTGAGCGAGCATGGGCCGGTGGTAAGTGGCCTCTATCAGCATGGCCGCTTTGGGCCAAAAACGGGCATAAGCCTATTCGATCGCTTCGTTGGATATTTGCTGAATCTGCCGAGGAACTGAGAGGCCGAGCGCTTTGCCGTCTTGAGATTAATGACGAGTTCGAATCTGGCGTCGCTTCTATGTTGAACGAGCCGCAACCCCCAGCAGCCTCAGCATCAGTGCTTTCTGCACGTGTAGCCGGTTCTCCGCCTCATCGATCGCCACGCAACTCGGAGCATCCAGGACCGCATCGGTCGCCTCGACATTGCGGCGCACCGGCAGGCAATGGCTGAAGATCGCCTTGTTGGTCATGGCCATCTTTTCCTGGTCGACGATGAAGCGCCCGTAAGCCCTGGACAGGTTCCATTCTCTCTCCGCGTCGCCGTAGTACGGCAGCGCTCCCCAGCTGTTCGCGTAGACTACGTCCGCGCTCTCGTAGCCGTCGCGGATCTCGTGAGTCACAGAAAGGCGGCCGCCGCTCGCCGCGGCGTTCTCCTGCGCCGCCTTCATGAAGCGCTCGTCGAGAACGTACTCAGGACTTGGGCAAAGCAGGCTGACGTTCATCCCGTACTTCGTGGCGATCATCACCACGGAGTTGGCCACCGCTGTGCTGAGAGGCTGCGGGTTCCATGTCCAGGTAAGGCACAGCTTCTTTCCCTTCAGCTGGCCCAGCCTCTCCTGGAGCGTCATCGCCAGCGCCAGCTCCTGGCAGGGGTGAATGATCGTCTCCATATTGATGACCGGAACTTTTGCATGCCGGGCGAGCGCCTTGATCAGCGGGTCTTCACGGTCGTATTGCCAGTTCTTGAAGCCGGGGAATGCGCGCATCGCGATGAGGTCGCAGTAGCGCGACAGCACTTCGGCGACCTCGACGATATGTTCCTCGGCCTTGCCGTCCATTATCTTTCCGGAATCGAACTCGATCCCCCACACGCCGTTGCCCGGCTCCAGCACGATCGCCGTGGCGCCCAGCTGGGCGGCACCGATCTGGAACGAGGCGCGCGTGCGCAGCGAGCGGTTCAGGAACAGCAGTGCGAGGGTCCTGCCCTGGAGCAGGGGCCGGACGGGATCGGACCTGAGGCCTGCCGCCTGATCGAGAAGCGCCTGCAATTCCCCGACGGTCCAGTCTTGAGTGCTGATGAAGTGTCGCATG
>DASRAF010000132.1:0-13434 GCA_035638295.1 Pseudolabrys sp. | reverse complement strand
AGAGCCGTTCGCCACATTTGACACAGCTCACGAAAGGGATGGCGGTAGCTAATTGCATGGGCTGTCCGTAGGGCTCGAAGCGTGAACTCACCAAAGCCATAGCGATGTGCCCGATCCTAGGTATTCGCGAATTAAAATGCGCGTGCACAAAATGGCAGAATTCGCTGGACCCGACGCGAAAGATCGATGGTAGCGGGCTTCTGCCGCTACCGCGGCGCCAACTTCACGACCTGGTGATTTGATCACTCCTGCGCTTTTGTAATGCCAGATCGACCGCATATTTCAGCCACCAAAGGAATTTCATGTTGCCTTAATTGAACTCTAGAGCCTCGCCGGTCTTCGCCTTTTGAAGTGCCGCCAAGGGGTACGCTAGTGGGCGTGCGAGTTCGGATGAGCTTTGCGCGATTGTTCTTTCTGGTCACGCTAACGATGACCAGCGGGCTGGCTCGCGCGTCAACGGACGCTTGTCCCGGGAATCCGAATGCATTGGGTACCAGTCGCGTACTCGCCATTAGCCCAAGCGAATTCAAAGGCATTGGCAGTATGCAATACAAGCAGACACTGCCGCTCAACGATCATGAGGTTGTCATCACATTCGATGACGGACCGTTGCCACCCTACAGCAACATCATTCTGGATACGTTAGCGTCGCAATGCGTCAAGGCGACCTACTTCCTAATCGGGCGGATGGCGCACGAGTATCCGTCCATCGTCCGGCGCATCTACAACGCCGGCCACAGCATCGGCACCCATACCGAAAATCACCCACTCGCGTTGCAGCGGTTGCCAATGCAGCGGGTCGCATCCGAGGTTGAGAATGGTGTCGCCTCTGTCGATGTCGCATTGGGAGATCCGAAGGCCCTTTCACCTTTTTTCCGAATCCCGGGTCTGGCCAGGAACAACGCGATTGATGACTACCTGGCCTCAAAGTCGCTGGTGACCTGGAGTGCGGATGTCGTTGCCGATGACTGGTTCAGGCACATTTCGGCGAAAGCCATTGTGCAAAGGGCCATGCGACGACTGGAAGCAAAAGGCCGAGGTATACTGCTTCTCCACGACATCCATCCGGCCACGGCTACGGCACTGCCAATATTACTCCAGGAGCTCAAGGCGCGCGGCTTCCGTGTGGTGCAGGTCGTGGCGACTGGCGATCGGCCGAAAGTCTTGCCTGAACAAGTAGCGTCGCCAGCCGCGGAAAAGGCTGCGTGGCCAACTGTGGTTCGAACGAAGCGGTTCTAAAAACAGCCTGCGCGACGTCGCCGCGAGGCCAATTTTCTTTCACTTTTTTCAGTTGAGGGCAGCGGCGTTGGCCCCTGTCGCGCCCGCTCGATCCACGCGCTCGATCGCAGCAGGGTCGGGTGGCCAAGAGGCCAACCAAGCCGCCAGTGGCATTATCGGAGGTGGCACTCCGACGTCTACCAAGCTCGCGTCGATGGCGTAATAGCCACCGTTGTTTTCCCGCACGACCGCGGTATTGCGCAAAGGTCCGTAGGAAAGCGGCGCCACCTTGTGAAAGGCAAAGAGTCCACTGCGTTCCATGAGCGTCATATAGGTCCACGTGTTGACCGAGGAGTCGATACAGTCGAGTTGCGTCAGGTCACCAGCATTGGGAAGGACGTACATGTTCTTATGCGTCCATTGGTGAGCATTTGTTCCGGTTTGCGGTGCGACGATGGTCTGGATCATTGCCACGCCTCGCACGATCTGATGTCGCTCAAGCTGCGCATTCTTCGCGCGCGGTTTGAACAGCGCAGTGACGCGCCGCCACTGATCCTCGCTAATGGTCGCGGGTGATCGCTCGGCGCAGGCGAAGCCGTGGCATACCTTTAGATCCGTCAGTGTCGGATTCGGGTTGGCATACTGCTCAAGATAGAAATTCTGCAGATTATTGGTGTTATCCGCGCAGGCGGAGACCGTCAGCGCCGCCGATAGCCAACTAAAGATACGCCATAACTGCATCGCCTGACCTTTTTCCCATACTAGCGCATGCAGTCATTACGGATAGAGAATTTTGTTGGCAGGCGTGCTCTGCACACCGTCGAACGGGAATGCGCTTGCAAATAGCCGACCTGGCGGCCGCAAGTTTGGAGACGGTCTGGATTTTTCTTTGAGGTGGAGTGAATTTTACGTGGGTTGACCGCTTACTCGCGGCTACGCAAACCTGCAGTGACGAAATCGATCATCTGATCGAGCGTGGGACCGGGTTTGCCGGAGGCTTCCGCGATAAACAGGGGGTGGAAGAAGCGGATCATCGCGGCGCAGGTGCACAATGCGGCAGTGCCGGCATCGCGGGTATGGAATTCGCCTGAAGCGATGCCCGATGCGATCACAGACCCGATGACCCCCGTAATGAATTCAATATGGGCCTTGCAGACGTCCCAATTTTCTTCCATCGCGCACGCGACCATCTCATGCATCTTTGAATCGGCGACATAACGTGCCGAATTCATCTGATGGACAGTCGTCAGCAGTTTACGCAGGCGCGCCGCGGCGCTTCCCTTGCTGTTGGCGATCGTCTGAGCCGCCTGTTCGACCTCACTCATCAACCGTCGGGCAACGCCGGTATTGATCGACTTCTTGGAGTCGAAAAAGCGGTAAACGTTCGCCGGGCTCATTCGCAATGCCTTGGCGATGTCGGCTACCGTTGTCTTTTGGTAGCCGATCTCGCGAAACAGGCGCTCCGCGGTAACCAGTATTTGTTCCCGCACATCCCGTTCGATGTGGTCGGCCACGTAACTCATTTAACAGCCCAGCCTTTCCGTCATTTGCCAGCGGGTGCAAGCAAACCCGCGCCGGACCATCGCACGTGGTCCGATGTATCCGTCACTTTATGCTCGGCCACGCCACGCTCATCGAGTCGTCTACGATACCACAATGCATAGAGGCTTGGCAGGAACAACAGGGTCAGAAATGTTGCCACGAACAGACCACCCATAATGGTGATGGCCATCGGACCCCAGAAGGCAGAGCGCGACAGCGGAATCATCGCGAGAATGGCGGCCAGTGCCGTGAGGATAACTGGCCGCGCCCGCCTGACCGTTGCTTCGACGATTGCTTCACCTCGCGTGAGACCCTGGTCTACATCCGATTCGATCTGGTCAACCAGAATGACCGCATTGCGCATGATCATGCCAGCCAAAGCGATCAGTCCGAGCAATGCGACAAAGCCGAATGGCTTGTCGGTCAGGTTCAGGCCAAGCGAAGCTCCGATGATACCCAGTGGAGCAGTCAGGAAAACCAGAACCAGCCGCGAAATGCTCTGGAGCTGGATCATCAGCAACGTAAGCATGACGCCGATCATGACGGGAAACAGCACGAAGATCGATGCATTGCCCTTCTGAGATTCTTCGATGGCCCCACCTATCTCGATCCGGTAAGCGGGGTCGAGACGGTCGCGGATCGGTTTCAACTTCGGCCAGATGGCATTGGTGACGTCCGGGGGCTGAACGCCATCGACAACGTCGGCGCGCACGGTCATTGCCATATCGCGGTTGATGCGCCACAGGATCGGCTCCTCGTGGGTGTACTCGACCTTGGCGATCTGCGTCAGTGGGACGGCGATGCCGTTGCGCGAATAGAGCGACAGGTCGCCAATATGGGCGAGATCGAGCCGCTCAGCAGGGACCGCGCGCGCGACAACCTCAACCTTTTCGATGCCATCGCGCACCGTGGTAATGGGCACGCCCGAAAGCAACATGCTCAGCGATTTGGAAATGTCCTGTGGCGTCATTCCCAACGCCCGCACACGATCCTGATCGACCACGAGCTTCAGCGATGGCGTTTGTTCGTTCCAGTCGAGATGCGGGTCGATCACCTGGTCGTTGGCACGCATAACCTCACGAACTTGATAAGCAATGTCCCGCACCTTTTTCGCATCGGGTCCTATGACTCGGAACTGCACTGGGAATCCGACAGGGGGCCCGAAGTTGAACCGGTCGACACGCACGCGCGCTTCCGAAAGGGCACCATCGGCTACCGCTTTTTCAATTCGCGCCTTGATGCGCTCGCGCGCCTCGACATCCTTCGACACGATGACGATCTCGGCGAATGATTCATTCGGCAGTTGCGGGTTAAGCCCGAGCCAGAAGCGCGGCGAGCCCTGACCGACATAGGCGGTGTAGGTTGAAATATCCTCGTCGCCTTTGAGCAGCCATTCAGCGCGCTTGACAGAATCAAGCGTTGTGCCGAACGCAGTACCCGCAGGCAGGCGAAGCTGAAAGAAGAGCTCCGGCCGTTCCGACAGAGGGAAGAATTGCTGCTGGACATGACCAAATCCGACAATCGACAAGACGAATACGCCGATCGTTGCTAGCACGACGGTGATACGGCGCTGCACGCACCATTCGATGACCCTGCGCAACGCGCGGTAGATGCGGGTTTCGTAGATCGCATGCGGGTCGTGCCGGTGGCCGAGCCGCTTGAGTGTGGGCAGGAGCTTGACCCCGAGGTACGGAGTGAAGGTGACTGCCACCACCCATGACGCAACCAGTGAAATGGCGACCACCCAGAAAATGCCACCGGCGTACTCACCGACAGACGAATTGGCAAAGCCGATCGGCAGGAAACCAGCCGCTGTCACCAGTGTTCCCGTCAGCATCGGGAAAGCGGTCGATTCCCACGCGAAAGATGCGGCCCGAATGCGGTCCCAGCCCTGTTCGATTTTTACGACCATCATCTCAACAGCGATGATGGCATCATCGACCAATAGACCGAGCGCGATAATCAGTGCCCCAAGCGTGATCCGGTGCAGGTCGAGACCCATTGCGTTCATGACCATGAACACGATGGCCAGAACGAGCGGTACCGAGAGAGCGACGACGATGCCCGTGCGCCAGCCGAGCGCGAGGAAGCTGACGAACAAGACGATTGCCAGCGCTTCGATGAACGAGTGCACAAACTCACCGACTGCGTGCTCAACGACAGCCGGCTGATCGGCGATCTGCTCAAGATCGAATCCCCGCGGTACGGCAGCCATGAAATCGGCGGTGGCGCTACTTACGGCCGGCCCGAGCTCAAGAATATTGGCGCCCTTCGCCATGACGATGCCGATGCCGATTGCGGGCTTCTCTTTCTGCCGGACCATGAAATCCGGTGGATCGGCGAAACCGTGTGTCACAGTCGCAATGTCGCCGAGCCGAAAGACGCGACCATTAGCTTCGACAGGCGTCTCCGCGACAGCCTTGGCGCCATCGAGTGCCCCGGTCACGCGCAACGGCACGCGCTGTGCTGAAGCTTCAACAATGCCGGCCGGCACCACGGCGTTCTGCCTCGCAAGTGACTGGAAGATCTGATCCGTCGTTACACCAAGCGTGGCAAGCTTGGCGTGCGAAAACTCGACATAGATTTTTTCAGCTTGCGTGCCGTAGAGGTTGACCTTTGTGACGTCCTTCACTTTGAGCAGCCGTTGGCGCAGAGCCTCGGCGACCTTTTTCATCTGCGCATAGTCTCCGCCATCGGCGGTGAGCATATAAAGAATCGAATCGACGTCGCCGTATTCGTCGTTGACGGAAGGACCGATGATGCCGGCGGGCAGGTCGTCCTTGATGTCGACGATTTTCTTACGCAGTTGGTAAAAGAGCTGGGGTACATCGCGCGCAGGCGTGTTGTCCTTGAACGCAACCTGCATCGCCGTAAAGGCCGGCTTGGTGTAAGTCGTCACCTTGTCGAAGTAAGGCAGTTCTTGCAGCTTCTTTTCGATCGGGTCGGCGACTTGCGCCTGCATTTCGGCGGCAGTCGCACCGGGCCACATGGCGGTTACCACCACTACCTTGATGGTGAACGAGGGATCTTCCGCACGACCCAGGCTGCGATAGGAAATCAACCCAGCCACACCGAACATGACAATCAGGAACAGGATCAAGGCGGGGTGCTTGACCGCCCATGCTGAAAGATTGAAGCGACGCATGGCTTTTTCCCTTAACGATCCGACAATACTTCGTGGACCCGCGCTCAGAACGACAGCGAGGAGACGATCTTCACTTTCTGCGCGGGGTCGAGTTTTTGTACGCCGAGCGCGACGACGCTCGTACCTTCGTCCACACCACCGCTGATGAGGACGTCATTGCGTTCGTATGACTTGACGGAAACCTGCTTCAGTGTAATCGCGCCGGTGTTTCCATCGACGACGAAAACCGAAGGCCCATTGCCTTGATTAAACAATGCCGACAGGGGAAGGCGTGCAACTTGTTCGCTGGCGGGGTCGGACAAAGTCAATGTCGCCGTCATCCCTAGTTGCACAGCGTCGCCGGCACCCGGCATTGAAAATTTTGCAAGGTAAGTCCGCGTCACCGCATCGGCCGACGGCGCAAGCTCACGAAGCTTGGCGACATAGGTCTTTCCCGGTTCGGACCAGGTAGCCACTTGTGCATCACCTGCTTTCGCACGCGCCAACAGCGTTTCGGGGATTGCAACGACGACCTCTTTTTCGGCGAGGCGCGCCACGCGAATGGCAGTTTGCCCCGCACTCACGACCTGACCGGGTTCGATCAGCGTAGCGGTGACCACGCCGGCAGCGTCGGCGACAAGCCGCGCGTACGAGAGACTGTTTTTCGTAAGCTCAACCGATCGCTCGGCCCGATTCAGCCGAGCACGCGCTTCATCGGCTGCGGCCTTGGCCTGGTCCAGTTGCGCGTCGGTCGACCACCCTTTTTGCCGCAGTTCTTTCGCGCGCGCTTCCGCGGCGGTTGCCTGCGCCACGACGCCATTCGCCGCGGAGAGTTCTGCAGCGGCCTGCTCGGCTTGCAACGTGAGGTCTGCTTCGTCGAGCAATGCCAGCGGCTGACCTGCTTCAACCAGTGTGCCGACCTCGACCAAGCGTTTCGCGACCTTTCCGGCGACCCGGAAGCCCAGATCACTCTCGATTCGCGGGCGGACCGTTCCGACGAAGCTGCGCTCGCTGACTTGCGATTCGTAGTGGACGTTTGTCACGAGGACAGGCCGGGTGGGCACAGTCGGCTGGGCCGCCATCGGGTCACAGGCCGCGAGGGCAAGGACCGGCAGGACGGTCAAAACATTGAAAAGTCTGGGAAAAACTGCCTGGTACGACATAGGAAGGCCTCCAGTCCAGGCATGATATGTAATTAGTGATAAAAGTCAACATTCATCAGTCATCACCTTTAGTATAAGGAAAGGCGTAACCCCCCTTTGCGCCTTCGACTCTGATTGGAGTGGTCTGGCCCCGGCCTAAGCAACGTTTCGTGCGGCGATCGTAACGCGATGACGGCGAACGACATCTTCGTCGACGTCGACACCAAGGCCGGGCCGGTCAAGGCTGTCGACGTGGCCCTTGGCGGTCGGGATCGGTTGCGCCACGACGTCGTCCGCGATTCCGGTATGGGTGAGGGTCAATCCCCAGGCGATGTTGGGAATAACTGAAGCCACGTGCAACGCCGCAGCGCAAGCGACGCTGGACTCGCCGGTCTTGCATGAAATGTTCACGCTCATGCCAAGACTGTCGCAAAGTCTTCCGGCTTTGGTCAGCGCCTTCAGACCCCCCAATTTGATGGCCTTCAGACTTACACCGCGCGCCGCCTTGCGTTCGTGGTGACGTCTGATGTCCTCGGAAGAGTGAATGCCTTCGTCCGAGCCGATCGCGATATCGGTTGCGGCTGCCACCGCCGCCATTCCATCGAGATCGTCAGCCGCGACCGGCTGCTCGAAGAAATCAAGTCCAGCGCCTTTTACAGCGCGCACATAGGCAATGGCCTGCGCCGTACTGAAACCTTGATTGGCATCAGCCGAAATGAGCATGCCCTTGCCGAGAGCTTTGCAGATATCGCGTGTGCGCGCCGCATCATTTTCCGCTGTGTCGATACCGACCTTGATCTTGTAGGCGGTGACGCCTGCTGCTTTCTTCTTTTCTGCGTCGAGCAGATCGCCATCACGATCGCCACCTCCGATCACGCCCAGCAGGGGCATGCGGTTTCGCTTCTTCCCGCCAAGCAACGCATGGACCGGTCTTGCACTCGACCGGCCCGCAATATCGTGCAGTGCAATTTCAATTGCGGCCTTGGCGCCATGATTGCCGTACATGCGGCCATTCATGGCGGCGAGCGCGCCGGCAATATCTTCAGGATCGCGTCCGCGCAGCACAGAACTCAGATAATGGACTGCGGAGACGATGCTCTCGAGTGTCTCACCCGTCATCACCGGGGCAGAGGCGGCTTCGCCCCAGCCGACAACGCCACTGTCGGTCTCTATACGCACCAGCACATTGTCGGCACGTCGGACTTCCTCTCCCGCCATGATGACGGGCTTGAGCATAGGCAGGCTGACTGCGATCGGCTCAATTGTCTTGATTTTCATGCAGGCTTCCAGCCGATGATTGCTCTCTACAGCTTTTGGATCCCGGCCTGCTCGATGATGCTCCTGAACAGATCGATCTCCTTGGTCACGCGAGCCCAGGCCGCATCCGCGCCCTTGGGCCGGACCTGGAAACCGGCTTGATAGAGCTTCTCCTTCATTTCCTGAGTGGCGAGTACCTTAAGGGTTTCCACCTCCAGCCACTTCACGATTTCGGGCGGTGTCTTCGCAGGAGCAAGCAAAGTGGTGTCAGTTGCGAAAACGAAATCCTTGTAACCGGATTCCTCCATCGTCGGAACATCCGGCAGGTCCGGCCAGCGTGCGTCACCGGTGACCGCAAGACATCGCATCGTCCCGGCCTTGATGTGCGGTGCTGCCGGAGGGAGCGAACCGGAGCTCAGCTGGGCGGTTCCGCTCAGCAGAGCTTGAATGGCATCGCCGCCGCCCTTGTAGACCACGTTCTCAAGCTTGGGCAGCTTTTCCCGGATCTTGAGCACCTCAAGCTGAATCTGGGGAGTCGTCCCGATCGGCGGTGTAGCGCAGTTGAACTTGTCCGGATTGGCTCGCGCAAGCGCGACGAATTCCTGCATGGTCTTGGCCGGCAAATCCGACCTGACGACGAATGTATTGGGCGAGGTTGCAAGCTCGCTCACGCCTACAAAATCCTTGAGCGGATCGTAAGGGATCTTGTTGTACAGGCTGACATTCACCGACCAGGCATTGGTCGCGAGGAGAATGGTGTACCCGTCCGGAGTAGCGTGCGCAGCGTTGCCGAAGCCGATATTTCCGCCCGCGCCTCCGATATTCTCGATGATGAAAGTCTTGCCCGTTGATTGCTGGAGTGCGCCTGCCGTGATGCGTCCGACGATATCGGACGGTCCGCCCGGTGTATTGGCGACGACTATCTTGACCGGCCTGTCGGGGTAAGCGGCATAGGCCGAGCGCAGGCCCAGGATTAATGGAGCGGCAACTCCCGCCGCCAATGCGCCGCCAGCGCCCTTGATGATGCTGCGTCGCGACGGCGCACAGTGTCCATTTGACCTTGTCATCGTCCTCCCCTTGAGTTTCGCCAACATTTTCTGATTAGTTGAGCTGTTCCTGTTAGGCTAAGCTTTTGCGATTGCGCGAGCAATGGCCTCAAGCGAGCGCTGATAGCTCAGCGATGAACGATACGAATTTCAGTACGGGTGTACGCGGTTTTTCCGGCCATGAAAGAAAATCAAGTACAGCCAGCCACCTGGCACGAGATCATTCTCGCGACGCTCAAACAGAATAACGTCAAACTCATCGTTTACGTACCCGATCGGGTGTTCACGCCGCTGATCAAGGCGCTTCACGCCGATAAGTTTTTCGCGACGTTTGCTGCCACGCGCGAGGAAGAAGCTATCGGCATCATAACCGGCGCCTGGATGGGCGGATTGCGCGGCGCCGTCCTCATGCAGACCAGCGGTTTCGGTACGATTCCAAATGCACTCGCCTCACTCGTTGTGCCTTGTCAGATCCCGGCGCTGATATTTGTTTCGGAACGCGGCACGCTCGGCGAATTCAATCTCGGACAGGCGCTGGTGTACAAGACGATGCGTCCGGTCCTCAATTCACTTGCGGTCGAGAACGTCACGATCACGCGCCAGGACGAGTTGGCCTTTACTGTCGATCGCTCGATCAAGCAGGCCGTGGCCACACAGGCGCCTGTCACGTTTATCCTGTCGCCGTTGCTCACAGGCGGCAAAGTGTTCGAGGGGTGACGCCGTGACAAACGCAAAATCGTCGGGATCCACACGGGCGCACAATGCCAAGATCATGAACCGCTTCGAATTGACCAAGCGGCTTGTCGGTCAGCTCAAACACGAGGAAGCCGTCATCGGCGGCATCGGCAATGCCAATTTCGACCTTTGGGCCAGTGGTCAACGCCCGCAGAATTTCTACATGCTCGGCAGCATGGGGCTCGCGATACCGATCGCGTTTGGGGTTGCCATTGCGCAGCCGCACCGGCACGTTTTTGCGCTCGAAGGCGACGGCTCCCTGTTGATGCAGCTTGGCTGTCTTGCAACCGTCGGTGAACGCGCGCCGAAAAACCTCACTATCGTCGTTTGGGACAACGGCATCTACCAGATCACCGGCTCGCAGCCGACTGCAAATCCCGCGGCCGATCTCGTCGCAATCGCGCGCGGTGCCGGTATTGCAAACAGCGCCTGGACTGCTGATGAGACAGACTTCGATCGCTTGGTTACAACAGCGCTCAAGGGTGGAGGACCGAACCTGATCGCCGTCCGCATCGACGACAAGCCGGCGGTGGCGACGACCGATCGCGACCCGGTCCAAATTCGCGAGCGTTTCATGCGCGGTCTTGGGGTAAAAGCCGCCAGTGCATAACGGGGTAGCATGCCGGATTTCGACGGTGTCGTAATTGGGGCGGGCCATAACGGACTCGCTCTTGCCGCTTATTTATCGCGCGCCGGCATGCGAGTTGCCGTACTCGAACGCAATGGCCGCATTGGTGGGGGCTCAAGTACCGAGGAGCGGATACTTCCAGGCTACAGGCTCAATCTGCACGCAAATTTCTACATGGGCATCGGATTTTGCCCTTTGCTGCGGGACCTTGAGCTCCATCGGTACGGTTTTTCCTATATCGAACCACCTGTTCAGCAAGCGGCCGTGTTTCGCGATGGCACCGGCATTGTCATCTACAAGGACCTCGACAGGAGCTGTGCGTCGCTTGCACGCTTTTCGCGGCAGGACGCCGAGACATTCCGCGCGTTGTGGCACACCTACTGCGAGGAAATGCGGCCGTTGCTGGTGTCATTGCTCTACAACGCACCGATGCCGCGCGAGCAGTTGATCGACCGGCTGAGCGGACCCAAGGCGAAGGAACTGCTTTCGCATGCCCAGCACGATCTCTTCAGCGTCGTGCGGAAGCATTTTGTCGACGAGCGCGTTCGGACCCTGTTCACGTCCTACATGCACGTGATCACGACCGAAAATGTGCCAGGGTCGGGAATCGTTTTTCCGGCGATCTTTGCCAATATCGCCAGCTTTGCATTGCCGGTTGGCGGCGCAGTTTCACTTGCGCTCGCGCTGGCGCGAGTGGTGGAGTCTGGCGGCGGTGAAATCATCACAAACGCTGACGTGAAAGAGGTCAAAGTCGCTAACGGACGCGCTACCGGGGTCAAACTGTCGGATGGTCGAACGATCGATGGTCGCAAATTCGTGGCAAGTGCGATCGATTTTCCGACGACCATGCAGATGACTGGAGAAGAATTGTTTCCCGAACCGGTGCGGGAAAAAGCCAAGTCGTGGCACTGGGGGAACCACAGCTTGGTGACGTTGCACCTGGCGCTCAAAAATCCTCCGGCCTACCGCGCGACTTCTTTCGATGCCGATGTTTCGCGTGCCTACAATATCTTTTTCGGCATGGATCACATTGACGACGTCGCGAGCTGTTTCGAGGATTGCGCGGCGAAGAAATTTCCCAGCGTGCTGATGGGCAACGGCGCGTGCAACAGTATGTTTGACCCGAGTTATGCACCTGGTGGCAAGCATGTTGCGTTCTGGTGGCCGTTTGCTCCCTATTCAGTGGATGGCTCGCCACAGGAGTGGGAGCACAATCGCGCCGCATACACCCGCCGTGTGCTCGATTACTGGCGGATCTACGCGTCCAATCTCGAAGGCGATAACCTGATCGGGACCTACTTGTTCACACCGCTCGACGTTGAAAAGCTCAACGCGAACATGCGCCAGGGCGCCGTGCGTGTCGGGGCCTATGTGCCGAACCAGCTTGGCATCAACCGGCCGCATCCTCTAATGCCAGGATCGCGCACGCCGGTGGAAGGACTCTATCTCTGCGGTTCGTCGTCGGGAAATGGCGGCGGCATCAACGGGGCCCCGGGCTACATCGCCGCCAACGCGATCGTCGACGACCTCAAGCTCACGCGTTCGTGGAAGCCGGTGCCCGCGCCGGAGTGGAAGCATTGATGGGCACGGCCTGAGCCTCTCGCATCACCTCGCGGCCACCACGGCACACGTCGTAACAATGTCTTCAACACTCGCCCCGCGCGACAGGTCGCTGACCGGCTTGGCAAAACCTTGCAGGAACGGGCCGATCGCCTGGGCGCCGCCAAGCCATTGCGTGAGCTTGTACGCGATATTCCCTGAATCAAGGTCGGGAAAAATCAGGACATTCGCCTGCCCGGCGACCGCGCTGTTTTCCTTTACTTTGTTTAGCGCGACGCTCGGCACCAGAGCCGCGTCAGCCTGGAACTCGCCATCGATGGCAAGTTCCGGTTCGCGTTGCCGCACGAGATCCATCGCCTTGCGCACCTTGTCGACGCGCGCATGCTGCGCGCTGCCCTTGGTGGAAAAAGACAGCATGGCCACACGCGGAGTCTCTCCGAGCAGCGCTTTCGCGCTGCGTGCCGAGGTCACTGCAATATCGGCAAGCTCGGTGGATGTCGGATCGGCGTTGACCGCACAATCGGCAAAGATAAATGATTTTCGTCCTTGCCCCAGAAAGTCCGGCACGATCATCAAAAAATAGCTGGACGGCAACGCGATGCCGTCTGCCAATCCGACGGTCATCAGGCCCGCTTCGATCACGCGCCGGGTTGGGTTAGCGCAGCCCGCGACCATCGCATCTGCATGGCCTTCCCGAACCATCATGCCTCCGAAATACATCGGCTTGGATGCAAGCCGTGTACCCATCGGCGGAGTCATCGACTCGCGAAACCGTGCGAGCGCTGAACCATAGCCTTGCAGGCGTGCATCGCTTGCCGGGTCGGCGATCTCTATCCCTGCGAGTGAGACGTTATGCTGGCCTGCAATCTGAGTGATTTCTTCAGTACGACCGAGCAGGATAGGGGAGACGATCTTCTCGCCCGCGAGGCGCGCGGCAGCGGCAATGATCCGTTCATCGTCGCCTTCCGGCAAAACGATTTTGCGATTGCGCCGCCGTGCGATATCAAAAAGCTTATCGAGCAAATCCATGCTTCTCACCGCGTGAGAAAGACGCAAAGTTGCGAGCGAGGGCATCAATGACTGAAACCGCCGAAGCGATCAAGATTCAACGCGGCTTAAGGGGCGTTTACTTTGATCGTTCGCCCTGCACCTTCATCGACGGCAAGGCGGGCGAACTGCGCT
>DASRAF010000131.1:0-5073 GCA_035638295.1 Pseudolabrys sp. | reverse complement strand
TACCAGGCCGGCGAGACCGTGCTTGCCAACGGCTCGAGAACGAACGAGCTGCTAATTCTCAAAAATGGCAGTGTCGCAGTTGTCAGACAGGGCATCGAGGTTGCGAGGGTAACGGACCCTGGCGCTGTGTTCGGCGAAATCTCCGCACTGCTAGACTGCCCGCATACCGCCGACGTGCATGCCTTGACAACCTCACATTTTCACGTGGCGCACCCGGCCGCTTTGCAAGACCCGGCCGCTCTCTTTTATGTCGCGGCAATCCTGGCGAGGCGTCTTGACAGGACCAATCAGGCCCTCGTCGAATTAACAAATCAGATTGAGGTCGGCGAGCCGCGCAGCGCGATTGCAAGTACAATTGAGAAGATGAAGAGACTACTGGTTGCAAGCAGCGGTGCCACTCTCGGTCATGTCGGCTATTCATACAATCGGTTCGCGTAAAAAGGTGAGCGCTGCCGAGCCAGGTAATTGGAATGTACGCTAAAGGCCAAGAGCGGACATTCGCCAACACCAAGACGGCTTCATTGTTCGACGGCCTGGAGAGTCGATTTGTTCAGCGCGGCTTTGCTTGATCGCCGTGGGCTGCACTGCAAGCCACACACATTCGGATGGGCTCGATCCGACTACTGTACGCGACCCAAACACGCGTGCCGCACTGCTCACATTCGCAGTTAAATGACGGCGTGGACGGAAACGGCATTTCGTCGACTCGCGGACAGGCGAGCACTTCGCGCAATTCAAAATCCGGCATGTATCAAAGATACACCCGAAATCTGTTTGGGTCTTGCGATAAATCAAGAAACGCAAAAATCCGATCTCGCTTACCGGCATACCAAAATCGCGAGGTTTCATCTCAGATGACGCTATCGGCCCGGCATCGATCTCGTCGGCATCTCCAACAGGCCGAAGTCGTAGCTGTCGCAGCTGGCATTCGGGTTAGTGGGCGTAAACATGCCGAGCGGATTATCTTTGAATAGCCAGGCATGCAGGTCATAGTGCACATACTGCTTTGGAATGAGCGGTTCGTGCCCTTCCATCGGACCATCAAAGGGTTTTCCGAACAGGGATGGCCGTTTGCTCGTCTTTGCGGTTAAGGGCACAAGCCACTCAACCGCCACCAGCTGCAGCTCCTTGCCGACGGGTTCGTATATCAAAATGTTTGGTTTCATCGGATCGGGCGTGCCCCGGATAGTGAGATTCACAAAGTGAATACCCATCGCGCCCTTTGGATAATGCATGTGGCCAGCCATTTTCTCACCGGAGTAGTGCACACAGCCGACGGTCGAAAGATAAAGGTCCCGCACCGCTACCTTGTAGTCTTTGTATTTCTCCATTGCCTTGCGCAAAGCATCGATTTGGGCCTTGTAGGGATCTTCGGCAGCGATAGGCTTGAGCGGCATGATGCTAATGGTGAGGCCCAGCATTATGGCAACGGCACAGCCGGCAGATTTTGCAAATCGCATCGTGTTCTCTCCCCCATTGCTTATTCTTGCAAAGATTGAGAATGGACGCTTCTCCCGACGTCTAGCAAGAAGGTGCGACGAAATGTTTTCCTGAAATTGTAAGACAAGCGAGATACAACGAGAAACAGGAGGCGTGACAATGAAGCTTTATATGCACCCGATTTCGACCGCGAGCCGCCCCGTACGACTGCTGATTGCTGAGACTGGCATCAAATGTGATGAGGAGATTGTCGACCTTCTTAAAGGCGCTCACTACGAGGCACCATATGCGTCGCTCAATCCAAACCGCATGGTGCCGATGCTGGAAGACGGGGACTTTCGTCTGACCGAAAGCTCGGCCATCCTGAAATATCTTGCCGACAAATATGACCTGTCAGCGTATCCGAAGGACTTGAAAAAACGCGCAAAAGTTAATGAAGTGATGGATTGGCTCAATACCCAATTCTACCGCGACTTTGGATATGGTCTGGTCTATCCACAACTGTTTCCGCACCACAAGCGCCGAAGCGAGGAGGCGCATAGCGGCACGATCGCTTGGGGACAACAGGGCGCTAAGACCTGGTTGCAGATTCTCAACGACCACTGGATCGGACCGAAAAACCAATATCTCTGCGGCAACGAACTCACAATCGCCGATTATTTCGGCTCAGCTGTTGTGTCGATCGGTGAACTAGTCGGCTGTGATTACTCAACTTATCCCAATATCAAACGCTGGCTCGACAATATGAAGAGGTTGAAGTCTTGGGATCAGGTCAACGAAGTTTTCAACGGCTTCGTGATGGCCAATAGGGGAAAGGAGCTTGTACGCGTGTGAGCACAGGGCCACTACCTGTCTGATGTCAGCTTTGAGCCGGTAGCGGACATTTCGGCACTGCGGCGCACGTAGCTACTTCGTAGCGACAATTCGGACGCCGCCAAGTTTTCTCTGTTGAATGAGTTCGACGAAACGAATGTAAGATTTGTGGAAAGCGTCGTGTCCCATTGGCGTTCCAGCCTGTCTGGCTTCCTCACGTAACCGCTGGTACATCGCTAGACGCTCTTTGAGGATGGGCCCCCATTCGGCGGTTAGATCGATCGCTGAATGCACCTTGAAGCCAGAGCTCTCAACCAGACGACAATAATCGGGAATAGATCGAAGCGGTTGAATGGCCATTCCATCCCACATCAGTTGCGTATCATCGGTGGTCAATTGTTCATTGGCGATCCAATCTGTAAAAGCCAGCCTGCCGTCCTGTTTAAGGACCCGACATGCCTCAGAGAGAGCCTTCTTTGGATCGGGCACATGGCAAAACGATTCCTGGCTGACGACGGCATTCATAGTCGCATCGTCGAGCGGAACACTCATTACACTGCCTTCGATGACGCGCGCTTTTTCTTGAAGTCCGACCAGCTTAGTCAATTGCTGCGCACCTGCGACGCGCGACGGAGTCAATTCGATGCCTGTGACGTTGGCTCCATATTTGTGTGCGAGATATCGGACAGTGCCACCAAGTCCTGCGCAAAAATCTGCCACCTGCGACGTTTTTCCAATCTGAGCTCCTCGCGCCAATTCATCAGTCGCTGCTAGACCGCCATAATGGTCCTGATCATGCGGAAACAACTCATCCGGGCGCAAACTATTAAGATCACCACGACTTGAGCGCAACTTTGCGAGAATGATGTCCGATGAAATTGGATGCCGATCATAAAAATAGATGGTCTGTGTTTTAGCGTCGCCCATAAGCTGCCCCCGAATTAGATAGATCCAAAGAGGGATCAGCCTAACTCGCCACATCATCTCTCTGGAAGGGCTTCACTAATGGGAGAAATTGGAAGGAGCTTAGGATGCCGCTTTGGGCCAATAGCGGACACGGACCGACCGTCTATTGATAGACCTCCAACGACACATTCTGTCGTGGCAAATCTCGTGGATCGATTGTCGCTTCCAGAGCAGCTACGTCCACGGTTGTGTTCGTCAAAGAGTGCGATGATGTGACCGAGTAGGGCTGCTGCCCGATGACGACTCCGATAAAAAAAGCACAGGCTGGAATCGCGGTAGTATAAAAGATCTTGCGGACGAACTTTGCTCGCACTGAGGTCAAGAGCATATCGGCTGTTGGAATATGCGCTGCCTCGTGCCTCACAGCGTCTGCACACTCATTGATGTGATCAAGATAAGGGCGGATCGTCACACCGAGAGGTGACAACTTTGTCCCATTTTTGGTTCGGTGAAATAAGTCACCACCGATTTCTTCTTCGAGTCGTTTGATCGCGTTACTTACAGACGGCTGAGAGACTCCGCAACGCCGGGCCGCTCGTGTGAAGTTCTTCTCTTCGCAGAGTGCGAGGAAATACCGAACCTGATTGGTCTCCATACGCGGGCCGCCTTTCGCCTGCCAGAGTCAGTTTATCTTACGTTAGACTAATGCGTCGGCTGTGTCAGGGATCACAAAGGCACTCATTTTCCTGCAGTTGGCCGTCGCTCTCTACTCCGCCTTGATGCCGGCGGCCTTGATCAGGGGCCACCACTTCTCGATCTCGGCCCTCTGGAATGCGCCGAGCGCCTCTGGCGTCTGTTGCTCGCTCGGCGGAATGTCTGCGCCCAGTTCAGTAAGCCGCCTGCGCACCGAGGGATCAGCTAGTGCATCGACGACGGCCCTGTTGAGCTTGGCAATCACGGCCTTTGGCGTGTCCTTCGGCGCCCACAGGCCGAACCAGATTGAGGCATAAAACCCCGGCAGCCCGCTCTCGTCGATGGTCGGAATTTCGGGCGCCGAGGCAAGCCGCGTTTTGGCGGTGACGCCATAGGTCTTGAGTTGGCCGCTGCGCACCTGCGGCAACGAGCTCGAGGCCTGGTCGAAAACGAGATCGATTTGCCCCGCGATCAGGTCCTGCAGCACCTGCGGCGTGCCGCGATAGGGCACGAGCTGGAACTTCTTGCCGACAGAGGTCTGGAAATAGACCGCGGTGAGGTGCGATGGGCTCCCGGGCCCCGCATGGCCGATCGTCACCTTGTCGGGGTTTGCCTTGAGCCGTGCGATCAGTTCGCGCAGATCCTTTTCCGGCGTGGCCTTGTTGGCGATCAGCAGCTGGGGATTGCTCGGCAACAGCGAGATCGGCTCGAAGTCCCTGGTGAGGTCGTATTGCAGCGGATAGATCGCGCCATTCACGACATGGGTGCCGAGATTGCCGAGCATGATGGTGTGGCCGTCCGCTGCCGCGCGCACCACGCGCCCGGTTGCGATGCTGCCGGCGGCGCCGGTGACGTTCTCGATGACGACCGGCTGCCCAAGCGTCTCCCGCATGCGTTCGGCAAGGATGCGCGCCAACACGTCGGCCGGCCCTGCTGCCGGGAACGGCACAACCATGGTGATAGGCCGCGACGGGTAGGTTTGCGCCGAGGCAATCGGCGCGAGCGCGGCGAGCGCGACCGTGCGGGCAGCCAACTGCAGGAATCCGCGGCGTGGAAATGTCATGGCGCGTTCCTTCACACGTGCGGTTTTCCCAAACTTTCCGGGTGTGGTTTGGTAAGTTTGTTCTGTGTGTGTTTTTCAAGTCTTGCGATTGCGGCCCCACTTTTTCGCCCGTTCCATCATATAACATGTCGCGACGATTGACTTGGTAGGCTTTACCA
>DASRAF010000130.1:0-20002 GCA_035638295.1 Pseudolabrys sp. | reverse complement strand
GTGACGCCCGAATCGCGCGCAAGTTCTCCGATGGTAAGACTGTCTGGCCCGTGCGAACCTGAGGGGCGTTCGGTGATACCGCCGGCTCGATCCGTACCACCATAAGCGTGACGTCGTTCTTCGCTATCCATGTCACCCCTGCGCACCGCCAGCGTCGAATCGTATGAATCCTAGTCTTGCAACCAACAGGCCCGGTGGCATTCGGGTGTTCTGCCCGTAAAATATTACGGTCTGCGGAACCTGCGGACAGACAGTCTTGCCCAAAACTGCGGTACGTCGCCGAAACTTTAACCGCTTGTTTACCGTCGGCGGGAACAGTCAGGCGTGGACGAAGGACCGAGCCGTATCCACCCGTCGTTAACGCGCGCCGGTTCCGCGAGGGTCGATCCGACTCCCGAAGTCATCGGACCTGGATGCGAGCGATGAATTTTGGTTTTGCGTCGAGCGTCAAAGGTATTCAAAACGACGCGCGCAGGACGGCGGAAGAAGCTGCGCGACGAGCTGGCCTGCCGCTGAATGACTGGCTCAACGCAGTCATTCTGCAACAAGGCGCGAAACTGGGGCTCAGGCCCTCACCGCAAACGCACTTCGAAGAAGAGCGACCTTCCGAAAAACTCTCCGAGGTACAACTGCGGTTGGATGATCTTGGACGGCGCCTTGATCAGATTACGCGCACCGGATTCTCTGCCTACGCCCCAAAGCGCAGCCGGGACGAGACTGACCCGCTTGTCGAACAATTTGCGCGGCTGGAGCAGCGGATCGAGCAGCTGGCGAGCAACATCACGCGCTCGCCGGAAGCCGAGATGCCAAGCCAGCAGGCGCTTGAATTCGCCATTGCCGAAATTGCCGCGCGCCGGCGTCTCGACAAAGGAGACAGAGTACCGTCGCCGGACCTGACTGGCCCGGAAGATCACCTGCGCCGAATTACCGATCAGATCGAGACGCTACGACACCCCGATGTGGAGGGAGAGAGCGCAGCGCTGCGCTCCGAACTTACCGAGATCGGTCAAACGATAAATGAGGCACTGCCACGCCAGGCTATTGAACCCATTGAAAAGCAAATTCAGGAATTAGCCTCCAATGTCCTGAACAGTCGGCAGGCGGGCATCGACAGTAACGTCCTGGCGGGAATCGAATTTGGATTAGCCGAGTTGCGTGACGCACTACGCGAGCTCGTGCCGGCCGAAAAACTTTATGGATACAGCGAAGCGATCGAGGCTCTCGGGCGCAAAATCGATTTCATCGTTGCCCAAGACGATCCTGCCATGATAGCGCAACTGGACAATCTCTTTGCGACGTTGCGCAATATGGCGGCACATATCGCCTCCGACGAAACTGTAGGCGCCCTGACCGCCCGGGTCCAGGCGCTCAGCGACAAGATCGATCACCTCGCAATGGTTGGAGGCGCTGGCGACGCCTTCAACAGACTCGAACTGCGCATCGATGCTCTCAGCCGTGCCGTGTCTGAACACGCAAACGGCGGCGTTACCGCAATAGGGCATGTAGAAGCACTGCTCCAATCCTTGTCCGCCAAGATCGAACAGCTTCAATCGCGCGGAGACTGGACTGCACTCGATCATTTCGAAGGGCGCATCGCCAAATTTGTCGAGCGCCTGGAGGCGACGGATTCCAAGCTCAATCACCTTGATGCCATCGAGCCCGGGCTGGCGGATCTGCTGGTCCACATCGAGGAAATCAGGACCCGGAAAAAGCCCGCCGGAGCGCGGGCAGACACCGCGCCTGGCATCGACCTGCTGAAGCAGGACATGGCGCGCACCCACGACGTGCTCACGGCCATGCACGGGACACTTGACCGCGTCGCCGATCGACTCACCACGCTCGAAAACGACATTCGCGGTAATCGGGCCCCTCCTGCCGCGATTGAGCGCGGGGTTATCGAACTGACTCAGGTCGTGGACCCCGCACCAACCCCGGTCGCAAAAAGTGCCGTACGACATGACCTGATGTCCCAGGCCACGACGACCCCGTCGCGTCACGCGATGCCTGAGGATGCCTTGACGATGCCGACTGACCCGAGCAGCAGGGTTGCGCGTCAGACCGAGGTCACGATCGGACTGGATTTGCATGGGGATCAGCCGCTCGAGCCTGGTACCGGCCGGCCTGAATCGAATGCAGCTCCCGGCCCGCGCATTGCCGTACCGAAAGCGGCGCCGGGAGGTGCACGACCGCCCGCAACGGGTTCGAAATCGAGTTTCATTGCGGCGGCCCGGCGCGCTGCCCAGGCGGCAGGCCAGGATCCAAAGAACAATCAGACGCGCTCTGAACCTTCGAGAAAGACAGCCGACGTACCACTGCGGGCAAAGTTGGCAACGCGAGCCAAAGCGGCTGTGCTGGCGGCGAGCATCGTCGCCATTGTCGTGGGCCTGGTCCAAATCACGAGCAATATTTTCCACTTCGGAATTTTCGAAGCCCCCGACAGTAAGGTCGCGGTCAATTTCGAACCGGACCCCACCGTAGATTCCAGCGAAATCCAGAACGGGGAGAGCGAAGCGGTCACTGCCAGCAGCGATGTGACAGCCAGTCTGATCGCTCCCCAGACGCTGCCGAGTTTGACTCCTGCGCCCCAAGCCCCCAAAGGCGATCCCGTCCAATCACTTCTGAATTCGGTGGATGCCGGAAGCTTGTCCGCGCTGCTGAGCCCGCCTTTGTTGAGCGCTCCCTCGACCGGACCGGCGCCCTCGGCAAAAGCAGATGTCACCGGCACGATCGCGCGCACGCCCGCGGATAACCTAACGGCGCGTCCGGCGGCACCCGTCGCGCAGCCACCTGCCGCAGACGGTTTGCCCACCGCCATCGGTGGAGCGCGTCTGCGCAACGCGGCTGCCGCCGGTGATCCCGCCGCGGCCTACGAAGTGGCCATGCGCTTCATGGAAGGCCGAGGCGTTCCCGCAAATCTTGAAGAGGCGGCCAAATGGCTAGAGAACGCCGCGAGCAAAGGCCTCGTACCGGCTCAATTCCGCTACGCGAGCATGCTCGAAAAAGGACAGGGCGTGAGAAAGGACCTGAGCGCGGCGCAAAAACTTTATGTGGCTGCGGCGGCCAAAGGTCACGCCAAGGCGATGCACAACCTCGCCGTCCTCTATGCCGGGGGCATCGATGGCAAGCCTGACTATGCCAACGCGGTCCTGTGGTTCCGTAAGGCTGCAGACTATGGCGTTGCCGACAGCCAATTCAATCTTGCCGTCCTGGTCGCACGCGGTCTCGGGACCGAGAAAAACATCGCCGAGTCCTACAAGTGGTTTGCGCTGGCAGCCGCTCAGGGCGACCGCGAAGCGGTCGGCAAACGTGAGGATGCCGCAGCGGCCCTCGATGCGTCGACGCTGGCGGCCGCCCAGGAGGCGGTCAAAAACTTTGCGGTACGGGCGCAGCCGACAGCAGCCACAGCGGTTCCGGAACCTTCGGGCGGTTGGGACCGGGCCGCACCCCTGCCGCAAGACAAGCCGCGAGCGGCCGGCTCGGTCTCGCTAAGCGCCGTCGCCTCAGGAAGGCAGTGACCTGCTCCACGGGCAGGAACAACCGGCGCAAAAGCGGGGCCGACAAGCAATCCGCATCGATCATATTGCTGACGATCGGATGTCTCGGTGCTAGTGGTCATGACGAGAGACGGCGTACCGGTTTATAAAGCACGCCCCATCCGTCGGACAAAACCGCTTGCAGATCTATCTTCCCATCGCCGATTTGCCCGTGAACGTCTTCCTTGTTCTAGGGATGGGTCTCGCGGTCGGCTACATCTCCGGCATGTTCGGGATCGGCGGCGGGTTTTTGATGACGCCGCTCCTGATTTTTATCGGGATCTCGCCGGCAGTTGCCGTGGCGACCGTTTCCAGCCACATCGCCGCATCCTCGTTCACCGGCGCGCTGAGTTACTGGCGCAAGCGTGCGGTCGACATTGCTCTTGCCTTGATGCTGCTCAGCTCAGGCATTCTCGGCACGGCCACGGGTGTTTGGCTCTTCACCGAGCTGCGCGCGCTCGACCAACTCGATCTGATGATCGGCATTTCGTATGTCACGCTGCTGACCGTTGTTGGAGCGATGATGATTTATGAAAGCGCGCGCGCAATTTTGCGGACGCGTCACGGCATGCCGGCAACGCTGCGGCGGCCCGGCAGCCACACGTGGCTTCACGGTTTGCCGTTCAAGCTGCGGTTCAAGCGCTCCAAAATATATGTGTCGGCGATCCCGGTCTGGGCAATCGGATTCGTCATCGGGTTTGTCGGTGCGATCATGGGCATCGGCGGCGGCTTCCTGCTAGTGCCGATGCTGATCTACTTCCTGCGGGTGCCGACTGCGACCGTTATCGGTACCTCCATGGTTCTGACGCTTGTCACCATGGCTTCGGCGACGGTGATGCACGCAGCGACGAACCATCTGGTCGACGCAGTACTGGCCCTGATCCTGATGGTCGGCGGTGTCATCGGCGCGCAATTCGGCGCCCGCACCGGGCAGAAGATGCGCGGCGAGCGCCTGCGCCTGCTCCTCGGCCTCCTGGTTTTCGCAGTGGGCTGCCGGTTCGCCTACGAACTGGTGGTAAAGCCCGACGACCTCTTTTCGCTTCGTTACGTGGGGAGCGAATGATGCGACGGATCGCGATCACACTCGCCTTTATCGCGCTGATCTGCGGCGCAGGGCCCGCTTTGGCCGAGCGACTGGTGGTATCGCTGTCCAATCATCGCGTGGCCGTTACCTCAAGTTTCGTCGGTGAAGAACTGGTGTTGTTCGGCACCATCGAGCCCGATCCGGTCACCAGTCCGCTGCGTCCGCCTTACGATCTCGTTGTCACGGTAACCGGGCCGCGCCAGGCGCTGCGCACGCGGCGCAAGGAGCGCGTACTCGGCATTTGGGTCAATGTGGATTCGCGCGAATTTTTGCGTGTGCCATCCTATCTTGCCGTTCTGAGCAACCGTCCGGTCAACACCATCGCCAACCCGGACACGCTGCGCCGTTTGCAGATCGGGCTCGACAATTTTCTGTTGCCGCAACGGATAGGAGCCGACTTTGCCGACACGGTACGCGATGATCCGTTCCGCCGCGCTTTCGTGCGGCTGCAGACCCAGCAGGGCCTGTATCGCGAATCTGCCACCGCGGTGACCTTTCTCACGCCGACCGTGTTTCGCGCAGCAATCCCCATGCCTGCCGCGGTGCCGACCGGAAGCTATGGAATCGAGGTTGAGCTCTTTACCGGCGGTAACCTGGTCGCGCGCACCAACTCGGCCCTGGATGTGATCAAGACCGGCTTTGAACAGTATGTCGCCGACGCCGCGCGCGACTACGGCCTTCTCTATGGAGCGGTGACGGCAATGATGGCGCTGCTGATCGGCTGGTTTGCCAGCGTGATATTCGCGCGCGACTAATCCGGCAGACACCGCTTTGCGGTGAAAGAATAAATCCGGCCTTCGCCGAGGAGATAGGCCTTGAATGCAAGCGTGCCGAACAGATCCGCAAAGGCGGCGTCTCTCACATTCAACCCGCCGGTAAATGCACCGAATGCCGGCAAAACCAGGCGCGTTGCATCGGCGACGAAACAGCGGCGGCTGACCGCACGGCCGCGATGCGCGATCCGCGCCACCGGATGCAGATGGCCACTAACTTCGCCCGAACCGCCTTTCGGTTCATGACGGAACGTCAGCACCCCTATTTTCAGCGTTTCCTGGAATACGCCACCGAGTCCTTCGGCCGGCTCGGGATCGTGATTGCCGGTAATCCAAACCCAGTCGCGGCCGCGTTGCAGCCTTGTAAGGGTGTCGCGGTCCTTATCGCTCAACCGTGTCGGGCCGCCGCCGTCATGAAAGCTGTCACCGAGCGAGACGACACAGCGCGGGGAATAGTCCGCGATCAAGGCCGACAGGTATGCGAGCGTACTTGCGGTGTCATATGGGGGGAGCATCTGGCCACGGGCGGCGAAACTTGAGCCTTTTTCCAGATGCAGATCGGCTACAGCCAAAAATCGCTGCGCCGGCCAATAGAGCGCACCGCGCGGATCGGCGAGAAGCGGAACTCCGGACAGGACGATGAGATTGCCCTCGCTCTCCGCCAGATATGGCGCCGGTTCGCTCAACTCATCGCCTCCTTGACCAATTCATCGGCTGCCTCGGCCAGCAGTGTATCGCCCGCCTCGCCATACACAGTTTCCCGTCCAATCTCGAGCAGCACGGGAACCGACAGCGGCGAGACGTGGTCGAGAGCTTTATGAACGATTCGGCCCCGGATCCGCGAGAGCATTTCACCAAGGCGCTTGATGTCGAGCAGACCGGTGGCCGCGTCGGAGCGCGCAGCGCGTAGGAGAATATGATCAGGCTGATGCTTGCGCAGCACGTCGTAGACGAGGTCTGTGGAGATCGTGAGTTGCCGGCGCGATTTTTCCTCGCCTGGGAAACGCTTTTCGATCAACCCGGCAATGATCGCGCAGCCGCGGAACGTCCGCTTCATCAGCGCTGATTCAGCGAGCCACGCTTCCAGATCATCACCAAGCATGTCCTCGTCGAATAACTGGGCGAGCGAGAAGTCGCCGCGCCTGATGTGCAAGGCGATGTCGCCCAACCCCCAGACCGCCAATGCATATTCGTTGGCGACAAATCCGAGCGGCCGCAGCCGCGCTCGCTCGAGCCGGCGTGTGAGCAACATGCCGAGTGTCTGGTGCGCCAACCGGCCTTCGAACGGATAGCAGACGAGGTAATAGTTGGCGCCTCGTGGAAACGTTTCGACCAATAGATCGCCGGCCTTCGGAAGTATCGAACGCCATTGCTGGACCTCCAGCCACTGGCGCACCTGATCAGGAAGCGCGCGCCAAGCCTCGGGCTTCGCCAGAATGGCACGCACGCGCCCCGCCAGATAGGTTGAAAGCGGAAACTTGCCTCCCTCGTAAGCCGGCACCTTCGGGTCGGTGGCATCCGATCGTGAAACATAAACCTCGTCTTCGACCAGGGCTTCGTATTTGAGAATTTCGCCGGCAAAAACGAAAGTGTCCCCTGGTCTCAGTGTCTCGATGAAATATTCCTCGACCTCTCCGAGCAGTCGACCGCCGCGCGGCACGATGGCGCCGCTGCGGCGCGAGCGCACCAACCGCACCCTGATCATGTCGGCTTCGACGATCGTACCGACATTCATGCGGTAACGTTGGGCAACCCGCGGATGCGTAATGCGCCAGCGCCCGTCCTTGCCTTGCCGGATTTTGGCAAACCGCTCATAGGCCTTCAGCGCGTAGCCCCCGGTCGCAACAAAATCGACAGCGACGTCGAAATCGGCACGACTGAGCGCGGCGTAAGGCGCTGCGGCGCAGATCTCCGCGTACAGTTCTTCGGCAATGAACGGCTCTCCACAAGCCCGTCCCAGGATGTGCTGGGCCAGCACATCGAGCGCACCCGTGCGCAGCGGCGGCGTATCCTGTGCATTCTCGGCCACGGCATCGATGGCCGCGCGGCATTCGAGCACCTCGAAGCGGTTTGCCGGCACCAACACAGCCTCGGACGGTTCATCGAGGCGGTGATTGGAACGCCCAATTCGCTGCAGCAACCGGGAGCACCCTTTCGGTGCGCCGACATTGATCACAAGATCGACGTCGCCCCAATCCACACCAAGATCGAGAGACGACGTGCAAACCACGGCGCGCAGCCTGCCGGTGGCCATCGCATCTTCGACACGACGGCGTTGCGCAACATCGAGGGAACCGTGATGAAGTGCAATGGCCAGGTTATCGTCGTTGGCCCGCCACAACTCCTGAAAAAGAAACTCCGCCTGGCTGCGTGTATTGACGAATACCAGCGTGGTCTTGTGCGTCTTGATTTGCGCGTAGATTTCTCCAAGAGCATGACGCGCCGAATGGCTGGCCCATGGCAGATGCTCCTCGGTATCGAGCATCGTGACGACCGGTTGGGCGCCAGCTTTCGCCGTAACCAGGTCGGCAAGCGTCCGACCCTGCGTCGGCTGTGGCACCAGAAATCGACGAAGCTCGTCAGGTTCGGCGACGGTCGCGGAAAGGCCGATCGTGGTCAGTTCACGCGCGAGCTTGAACAGGCGAGCCAAACCGAGCGACAGCAGGTCGCCGCGCTTTGACGTGACGAGCGAATGTAGTTCGTCGAGGATCACACGCTTGAGCGTGCCGAACATATAGGGCGCATCGGCGCTGGCGAGCAGCAGCGCCAATTGCTCCGGCGTGGTCAGCAGAATATCGGGCGGGTCACGCCGCTGTCGCTGGCGCTTGGAAGTCGGCGTGTCGCCAGTGCGGGTTTCAATCCGCACTGGCAGTCCCATCTCCTGAACCGGAATCTCGAGGTTCCGCGCAATGTCGACGGCGAGCGCCTTCAGCGGCGAAATATAAAGAGTATGCAGCCCCTGCGAGCGCACCAAGGTCCGACCGGTCGACTTCAGGTCACGCGGGCGGATGCCGCGTTGGCTCAACTCCACGAGCGTCGGCAGAAAGCCGGCCAAGGTCTTGCCGCCGCCGGTCGGTGCGATCAGCAGCGCCGAATGTCCCGCGCTGGCTTTCCCCAAAAGCGCAAGCTGATGCTCGCGTACCTGCCAACCGCGGCCAGCAAACCAGCGGAGGAAGACATCCGGCAATTGCGGCGCGTCGCTGAAGAGGTCTCGCGCGGGTTCCATGGAATTCAGTGTCCGGCCACAACGATCAATCCGGGCACGGGTACACCTTTCTCGATGCGCGGGGATGCAAAGTCCAGGCTGACCGGATTCAGGCCCGACGCCATCAAGGCAGCGCGCACGTGCGCTTCGCTGTGAGCGTAACGCAACGTGTCGCGCAAGAAGACGTCTCCGTTTTCGTGCGTCTCCACGCTGAAAGCCAGCAGCCCGGATGAATCCATCACCTTTGCAACTGCGTCGAACACCGGCGCAAGGTCATCGAAATACATAAAAACGTCGGCGGAGACCACAAGGTGATAATGGCTGCCGATTTCCGCTTCGCTTGCCAGAAAAGCGAGAATCTCTTTTTCGATGAGGCGGTCGTAGACGCCCTTTGTCCGCGCCTGGACCAGCATTCCGGACGAGAGATCGACACCCACCATCCAGTCGCTGAATGGTCGTAACGGCAGAGCCGCGAGGCCTGTACCGCAGCCGAGGTCGAGAACCGAACCGAATTTCATGGGTCGATCGGAGTGCACCCCTTCGATGGCACGGAACAACAGCTCCGGTGCGCGATAGTTCAGACCCACCGTCAGTGCCTGGTCGAAACGGGGCGCGTAGCCATCGAACAGCGCGCGGACGTAACCCTCCCCCATGGCCCCGCCGGAACGGAAGCCCAGCCGCGTGAGACGAAGCGCAGCACCGTGGACGTCCTGGGGATTGGCTGCTTTTGCCTGCCCGAAAGCAGCAACAGCGCCGACGCGATCGCCCAGCCGTTCACGCAGTTCGCCGAGCATGAACCAGGCCGAGGCATAGCTCGGCGCGAGCTCAAGCGCCTGCATCAGCAGGTCGGCGGCGCCCGCCAGATCGCCCTTCGCCTCACGATCGCGGGCCCATTCGAAGCGTCGGTCGGCATTGATGTCACCGGAAGACAGGAATATCGGACTGCTCATTCCCTGGTTCTTTGTCGTCTGGCACCGCATACCTATCTAATCACGATGCGCCCTGAAGATATCCTGGTCCCGACGCCATCGGGTGTGTGTTGCAAGCCCGGTGGCTTCCACATCGATCCGACCCGTCCGGTCAAAAAAGCCCTGATCACGCATGGCCATTCTGACCATGCGCGCGCCGGGAACGGCGCTGTCCTGGCAACGCAAGAAACCCTCGACATCATGCGCCTGCGCTACGGGGACAACTTCGCCGGCAGCACGCAGGCGGTGAGTTACGGCGAAACCGTGAAGCTCGATGGTGCAACTGTCAGCTTCCATCCCGCTGGGCATGTGCTCGGTTCGGCGCAGATCCGGGTCGAATGCGGCGGGCTCCGTGTCGTTGCCTCCGGCGACTACAAGGATGTCGCCGACCCGACATGCGCCTCGTTCGAGTTGATTCCGTGCGACGTATTTATAACCGAGGCGACCTTCGGCCTACCGGTGTTCCGCCACCATGACGCCGAAGGCGAGACGGCCAAGCTCTTGCGCTCTATCGAGCTGTTCCCCGAACGCGCGCACCTGGTCGGCGCCTATTCTCTCGGCAAGGCACAGCGCGTCATGGCGATGTTGCGCGCGGCTGGACACGATCGGCCCATCTATATCCATGGCGCCATGGAAACGATCACGCGCTATTACGAGAGTCGCGCCATCAATCTGGGGCAAGTTGAGCTGGTACGCGGCGCCAACAAGGCCGAGCTCGGCGGACACATCATCGTCTGTCCTCCCACCGCAATGAGCGACCTGTGGTCGCGCCGGTTTCCGGAACCGGTGACGGCATTCGCATCGGGCTGGATGCGCGTGCGCGCACGCGCGCGCCAACATGGTGTCACCTTGCCCCTCGTCATCTCTGATCACGCCGATTGGGATGGGCTGACCTCGACGATCTCCGCCACTGGCGCCTCCGAAATTTGGGTCACTCACGGTCAGGAAGATGCGCTTGTGTATTGGTGCCAGACGAAAGGCCTGAAGGCGCGACCGCTCGATATTGTCGGGTACGGCGATGAAGACGATGCCGGCGCGCAAGCCGAGGCCGAAGCATGAATCGCTTCGCCGAACTGCTCGACCGGCTGGCCTACGAACCCGGACGCAATGCCAAGCTGCGGCTGATCACCGACTATCTACGCGGTACGCCAGACCCCGAGCGCGGCTGGGCGCTTGCGGCGCTCACCGGCGCGCTCAGTTTCAAGCATGCCAAGGCCGGCATGATTCGCGGTCTGATTGCCGAGCGCACGGATCCCGCACTGTTTGCACTGTCCTACGATTACGTTGGCGACCTGTCCGAAACGGTCGCGCTGATGTGGCCTGCCGACCCGACACAGAAGTCCAAGTCGGCGCCAACACTGTCCGACGTTGTGCAAACCCTGTCCACTCTCGGCAAGGCACAGCTGCCGGCGCAGATCGCACGCTGGCTCGATGGGCTGGATGAGACCGGACGTTGGGCACTTCTGAAGCTAGTGACCGGCGCGCTGCGGATCGGCGTGTCGGCGCGGCTCGCAAAAACCGCGGTCGCGTCGCTCGGCAATCGGGAATCTGACGAGATCGAGATTCTCTGGCCGGGCCTGACACCGCCTTATCTGGATCTCTTCGCCTGGCTCGAGGGGCGGGCTAACAAACCTTCGACGCGCGATCCGGCTCCGTTCCGTCCGCCAATGCTCGCACACGCCGCGGAGGAACCCGACCTCACCGCTCTCACCGCTGCGGATTATCTCGCCGAGTGGAAATGGGACGGCATTCGTGTGCAGGCCGTTGCCGGCTATGACGAGCATGGCGAATTGGTCGCCCGGCTCTATTCGCGCACAGGCGAGGAAATTTCCCGCACCTTTCCCGATCTGCTCGCGGCGTTGCGCCTGCCCTGCGCAATCGATGGCGAACTGCTGATCATGCGCGAAACGCGGGTGCAGTCCTTCAACGTGCTGCAGCAACGTTTGAATCGCAAATCGGTGACAGCGAAGCTGATGGCGGAGTTTCCCGCGCATCTGCGAGCCTATGATCTGCTGGCGGAAGGTGAGGAGGACCTGCGCGATCGCCCTTTTTCTGATCGGCGCGAACAGCTGCAGGCGCTCATTACCAGGCTGAACGATCCGCGCATCGATATTTCCCCGCTGGTGCCATTCAAAACCTGGAACGACCTGACCGCCGCCCGTGCCGATCCGTCATCGGCTGGAGCCGGCGCGGATGCCGAAGCGGTCGAAGGCGTCATGGTGAAGCGGCGGGACGCAGCCTATGTGCCCGGCCGACCCAAGGGCTCCTGGTGGAAATGGAAACGCGACCCCATGGTGATCGATGCCGTGCTGATGTATGCGCAGCGCGGGCATGGCAAACGTTCGTCCTACTATTCCGACTACACGTTCGGTGTATGGAGCAAAGGGGAGAACGGCGAAGAGCTTGTTCCCGTCGGCAAGGCCTATTTCGGATTCACCGACGAGGAGCTGATCCAGATCGATCGTTTCGTGCGTCGCAACACCGTCGATCGATTCGGCCCCGTGCGAGAAGTCGTGCACGAGCCGAAATCAGGGTTGGTGCTGGAAGTCGCGTTCGAAGCGCTGCAGCGTTCGACGCGCCACAAGTCCGGTATCGCGATGCGCTTTCCGCGCATCAGTCGTTTGCGCTGGGACAAGCCGCCGGCCGAAGCCGATCGGCTGGAGACACTCGAAAACATGCTGACGCAGCGCGAGCATGCTACAATGCCTGCGAATGGAGGCGGTAATGTCTGAAAATCAGGTCGCGCGTTGGGTGGGCGGTTCTCCGATGGGAGTGCTGGTGCGCTTGATTCTGGTGTCGATTTTGGTGGGCGTGATCCTTTCGGCGCTCGGCCTCGATCCGTTCGACATCATCCACAGCATCGAGCGGTTGATCCGGTCGATCTGGAACATGGGCTTTGATGCGATCCGCTGGCTGTGGCGCTATTTCCTGCTCGGCGCGGTGATCGTCATTCCGATCTGGTTCATCATGCGCATGGTCAATGCGCCGCGCGGGCGGTAGATCCTAGCCGGGCCAGCTCTCCGCGGTGATGGCCGCCGCGTCGCTGCCGACCATCGATGCGAGCGAGTTGCGGTGGCCGCGCTTGAGTGCGGCCGTCAGGTCGGCCTTGATCTCCGAAACCAGTCCGATGCCGTGATAGACCAGTGAGCTGTAGAGCTGCAGCAGGGTCGCGCCGGCCTTGATCTTGGCGATGGCGGTGGCGCCGGAGTCGACGCCGCCGACGCCGACGACGGGGAACGTCCCCTCGCCCCTCACAAAAGTCTCGGCGAGCATGCGCGTGGAGAGTTTGAACAGAGGTCGACCTGATAGTCCGCCCTGCTCGCGCGTCTTGCTGCGGTCGCGCAGTGAGCCGGGGCGCGTGATGGTCGTGTTCCCCACGATCATTCCATCGACACGACGTTTGCGAGCGATGCCGACGACATCGTCGAGTTCGGACAATGTGAGATCCGGCGCAATTTTCAGGAGGATCGGTGTCGGGAGCGCGCGCGATCGCATTCTTTCGCGCGCATCAATTACACGTGCCAACAAATCGTCGAGTGCGTTCGCCTGCTGCAAATCGCGCAGACCCGGCGTATTCGGCGAGGACACGTTGACCGTAAAGTAGCTGGCGACGGCGGAAAACGTCTCGATCAGTCGGACGTAATCCTCGGCGCGATCTTTCGCGTCGCGATTGGCTCCGATGTTGACGCCGACGATCCCACCCGCGCCGCGACGCGCGGCGAGCCGCACGTGCACCGCGGCCGCTCCCTCGTTGTTGAACCCCAGCCGATTGATGACGGCCTGATCGCTCTCGAGCCGAAACAGACGCGGTCTCGGGTTGCCGGATTGGGGCCGCGGCGTGACCGTTCCGACTTCCACGAAGCCAAAGCCGAGCCGAAGCAGCGCGTCAGGAACCTCCGCGTTCTTGTCAAAACCGGCCGCAAGACCGACCGGATTCGGAAACTTGAGTCCGAAGGCGCGCACGGCCAGCTCGTCCGCGTCGGCCGGCGCCTTGGCGATCGGCATGATCCGTAGCGCTTTGATGGCAAGCCTGTGCGCGTCTTCGGGATCGAGCGCACGCAGGAACGGTCGCGACAGGCGGTCGAAAAGACCGATCAACAGGCGAGCCTCCGTTGCATGACGGCCGACCCTATCGGCGAGGGCGGGGTTTTTTCAAGGCCGCCGTCAAAGGAACCGGTTGCGACAGGGGGTCGACTCAAGGCTATAATTCCTATCCTGTCGAACCCACAGGTGCAGCCGGTGCGAGCGTCCATGCCCATGCTTAGCCACAGCCAAATCTGGACAGCCATCGATCGTTTGGCCGCGCGCGCCAAGATGACGCCGTCAGGCCTTGCGAAAAAGGCCGGTCTCGACCCGACGACCTTCAACAAGTCCAAACGCGTCACCCCGGAAGGACGCCCGCGCTGGCCTTCGACAGAATCGGTCGCCAAGGCGCTTCAGGCGACGAGCACCAAGTTCGACACGTTCGTGACCCTGATCAGCGACGGCGGCAAGGCGACGATGCATAGCGTGCCGCTCATCGGGTTTGCGCAGGCCGGTGCCGGCGGATTTTTCGATGACGGCGGCTTTCCGGTCGGAAAGGGCTGGGAAGAAATCGCCTTTCCCTCGGTGACCGACGAACACGCTTACGCCCTAGAAATCTCGGGCGACTCGATGAAGCCTGCCTATCGCAACGGCGACGTCATCTTCGTTTCGCCGGGAGCTACTGTACGAAAAGGTGATCGTGTCGTGGTCAAGACCAAAGATGGCGAGGTCATGGTCAAAGAACTCAAGCGCAAGACCGCAAAAGCCGTCGAATTGAGATCGCTTAACTCCGAACATCGCGACCGGACATTGCCGTCCGCTGATATCGTTTGGCTCGCGCGCATTGTCTGGGCGAGCCAGTAGTCCGACCTGTCAGGCAGACCGCGCCAAGGCACCATCGATCATATCGACCGTGTCCTGCAAGCCATAAAGCGCGACGAACGAACCGAAGCGCGGACCTTTTTCCTGACCCAGCAAGACTTGGTAGAGCAGGTTGAACCAGTCGAGTGACACTCCGGGCTTGCCATCCTTTGCCTTCTTTTTCTGATCAAGGAACGGCTCGCGGCGGCCGACCTCGTAAACCACGTTCTGGATCTCCTCGGCGCTGGCCTCCGGTTTCAGCTGCGAAAGGGCATCACGCAGGTCGATCAGTGCAGCGCGTTCGGCATCCGTCGGTTCGCGGAATCTCTTTTCCGGTAATACGAAATCACGGAAATAATGAATGGCGTATTCGACCAGCTCATTCAGCTTCGGATGCGTTTTGGGCGTGACACCCGGCCGATAGCGCCTGATGAAACCCCACAAGGTCTCGGCATTTTCGGCATTCGACGAAGAGACGAGCGTCAACAGCATGTTGAACGCGATCGGCATGTCGGCCTTCGGAGGCTTGCCGGAGTGAATGTGCCAGACCGGGTTCGAAAGTTGCTGCCGCGAATCCTGCCGTTCGAAGCCCTCGAGAAATTGATAGTATTCGTCGACATTGCGCGGAATGACGTCGAAATAGAGTCGCTTGGCAGCCTTCGGCTCGCGATACATGAACAATGACAGGCTTTCAGGGCTTGCGTAGCGCAGCCACTCTTCGATGGTCAGGCCGTTGCCTTTTGACTTGGAAATCTTCTGGCCCTTTTCATCGAGAAAGAGCTCATAGTTGAAGCCCTCAGGGGCGACACCGCCAAGGGCGCGGCAGATCTCGCCCGACAGTTTCACCGAATCGATCAGATCCTTCCCGGCCATCTCGTAGTCGACGCCGAGCGCCACCCAGCGCATGGCCCAATCGGGCTTCCACTGCAGCTTGCAGCGGCCGCCTGTGACTGGTGTCACGATTTTTTCTTTGGTGTCAGGATCCTCATAGGTGATGGTGCCGGCTTTTGCATCGTGAGCCGTAACCGGGACTTGCAGAACGATTCCGGTTTTCGGTGACACCGGCAGGAAAGGCGAATAGGTAGCCGCCCTCTCCTCACGCAACGATGGCAGCATGATCGCCATCACCTCGTCGAAGCGGGAAAGCATCTTGAGCAAGGCCTGATCGAAACGGCCCGACTTGTAGCATTCGGTCGACGACATGAACTCGTATTCGAAACCGAAATGATCCAGGAAGGCGCGTAACCGCGCATTGTTGTGCTCACCGAAACTCGGATGCGTACCGAAAGGATCAGGCACCTTTGTCAGAGGCATGCCGAGATGCTTCTCGAGCAGTTCCTTGTTCGGCACATTGTCCGGGACTTTGCGCAGTCCATCCATATCGTCGGAAAAAGCAATCAAGCGCGTCCTGATGTTGTCGTCGGTCAAGACACGAAACGCATGACGCACCATGGTCGTGCGGGCGACCTCGCCAAACGTCCCAATGTGCGGCAGTCCGGATGGGCCATAGCCGGTCTCGAAGATCACCTCGTCCTTAGGGTGCTTCTTGAGCCGCGTAACGATTTTGCGCGCCTCTTCGAACGGCCATGCATTGGATTGCTCGGCCAGCTGGGGCAAGTTGGTAACAGTTTCGGTCACAGACAATCTCCGGGGCGCGGACCCTAGAAATGCCGCCGCGTCACGTCAAATCGCCGCTCAAAAAGGGCTGACTGGGAAATAGCGCAGCCACAAGTCTGTGAAACGCCCCTTTTCCCACAGGCGGAACAGTGCCCAGTTGAAAGCCTGCCGCAGCAAATCATTGCCGCGCCTCACCACTATTCCGACGCCCTCGCCGAAAAACCGGCTTTCCAAATAGGGCCCGCCCCGGAACACGCAGCAGTTGGCCGAGTCGGTCCCATTGAGCCAGAAGGCGAGCGAAACTCCGTCACCGAACAGAAGATCAACCTCGCCCCGCTTGAGCGCAAAGCGCGCAGCGTCGGCATCGGGAAAAGGTCGCAGCTCCGCCTCCGTGAAAAGTGCCTTCAGGAAGGCTTCATGCGCGGTGCCCGCAACAACCGCAATCTTTTTTCCCTCGAGCGCTTCCGGGCGGATGTCCTCGATTGTGCTGTCACGGCGCGAAACGAACCGAGCCGGGGTGCGGTAATACGGATCGCTGAAATCCACGCGCGCTCGCATTTCCGGAGTGGCCGCAATTGATGCGATCACGGCGTCGCCGTTATTGCTGTTGAGTGCACTGATCAATGTATCGAACCGGCGCATCTGGACCGTGCAGGCCACCTTGAGCTCCTCGCAAATCATCCGCGCGAGATCCACGTTGAACCCGATCGGTGCTCCGTCAGGTCCGGCATAGTTGAACGGGGGATAATCGGTCTCCGTTAGGAACCGGATTATGTTAATGCGCGAAAGATCCGGCCTTTCCGGCCGACGGCGGGGATCCCAAAAGCCCGGCACGGCCATCGGGTCCGCTGTCACAGCGGCGGAACCTGGCGGCGCAGATCCGGCGGGCGGAGGTGAACTGGGCGCGCCTTTTGTCGCCTGCGCGTATGCCACAACCGGGGCTAAAGCGGTCAATATCATGACAAGAGCGCACGCGGCACGGCGCCAGTATTTACGTGAATGCAACCTCATCCGACGGCCCTTAACCTAGAATCGTGGCGACCATAGCATCGTCGTAGCAGCGGGCCAGTCATAATCACGGATCACGCCTTGGGCCGGCGGCCATCAAGCGCCCGTCAAACGTTTTGCAATTTCGTGGACCGGCATCTTGACGAGATCCTTGTCTACCTCGGCACGGACCGCTCCTTTTACGGCATGCGAATAAGCTGGACGGATCATTCCCAGCGCACGCGGTGGGGCCACAATGATCAGCGATTTCGCCCTCCCGGACGAAAGTGCTTCCTCGAGATGCTGCGCCAACTGCGTGAGAAATGCCCGTTCGGCCTGATCGTGCCAATCGGTCTGTTCAACCGCGCTTCGCGCGCTGCCGACAGAATTGAATGTGCGGCCCGGTGTATCTGTTCCAATCAGATGTGTCGCGAGATCCTCCTGCTCGAAAACCTGCACCGTCTTAAGGTTTGGGGTCCTGATATCTCCCGCATTTTCCAGCACCAGTGCCTTTGCCCCATCGCAGACCACAACCCACTCTCCGTGCCGGATTAAAAGCGCCGTCATGAACCAACCTCCTTAAATAGACGCAACTGAAAAAAGATAGTTACGGCCTCGGCATCTTGCCCGGACGAAATTGGTTTAGCGGTAATGCGGCCGCCGGCCCGCTGGCCGTCAGTTCGTACCGTCAAGTAACCGTCGCGCGATGACCTGCGCCTGAATCTCGGCAGCGCCTTCAAAGATATTGAGAATTCGGGCATCGCATAGGATGCGGGAAACCGGGAACTCCAACGCGAACCCGTTGCCTCCGTGCACCTGTACGGCGTTGTCCGCCGCCGCCCACGCTACTCTTGCCGCCAGCAGCTTGGCCATGCCGGCTTCAAGATCGCATCGGCGGCCTGAGTCCTTCCCTCGCGCGGCATGATAGGTCAATTGACGCGCAATCATGATTTCCGCCGCCATCATGACGATTTTGTCGGCGACGCGCGGGAAACCGACGATCGGACCGCCGAACTGGACACGGCTCTGCGCATAATCGAGCGCCTGCTCCATGGCAGCCTGCGCCACACCAATCGCTCGCGCGGCAGTCTGGATGCGCGCCGATTCGAAAGTCTGCATGAGCTGTTTGAAGCCGAGGCCCTCGACTCCGCCCAGCAAATTCTCGGCCTTCACCTCGAAGCCGTCGAAGGCAATTTCGTACTCCTTCATGCCGCGATAGCCGAGCACTTCAATCTCGGTTCCGCTCATTCCCTTTGCTGGAAACGGGCTCTTGTCATCGCCACGCGGCTTTTCGGCAAGAAGCATCGAGAGACCGCGATGCCCGGCTTCTTTCGGATTGGTGCGCACAAGCAGCGTCATCAGATCGGCGCGCACCGGATGCGTGATCCACGTTTTGTTGCCATAGACTTTATAGATGCTGCCCTCGCGAACCGCGCGTGTCTTGATCGATGCGAGATCCGACCCGGTATTCGGTTCGGTAAACACCGCGGTCGGAAGCACTTCTCCGGACGCGATCTTGGGCAGCCATTTTTCCTTCTGCTCAGCCGTTCCGCTGCCGAGAATCAATTCGGCGGCAATCTCGGAACGCGTGCCAAGCGACCCGACACCGATGTATCCTCGCGAGAGCTCTTCCGAGACGACGCACATTGATTCCTTGCCGAGTCCCATTCCGCCGAATTCTTCAGGAATGGTGAGCCCGAACACGCCCAGTTCCGACATCTGTTTGACGATATCAAGCGGGATGTAGCTGTTCGTCCGGTGCCAGCCCTGCGCGTGTCCGATCACTTCGGCATCGGTGAACCGGCGCATTTCCACACGAATCGATTCCAGTGTTTCTTCGAGGCCGCACACGCCAACGGTGATCCCGTGGCTTGCACGTATCAAATCGATTAAACGCGCACGCCGTTCCGCAGTATTGCCGCCGGCGATGAGGGTTTCGGCTATCGGACCAAGGCGCGCAGCGACCTGGGCTTGAGATAGACCGAGGTCGGACAACCTCACCACTTCGTTTTGACTCATCGGAATTCCGCCCGTGACTTGGGCCAGATATTCGCCGAGTCCGATACGGATCAGCAGCTGCTCCAGCTCGCCGAGCGTTCCTTCGCCGGTCAGTCGCACCGCATAGGACGCGAGTTGGCGAACCGCCTCGACATAGGTGGCGAGCCAGGCCAGCCCGTGGGTGGCACGTTGCTCGCGGTCGAACAGGCGGCCAACGACGCGGCCCTCAACCGTGACCTGCGTGCGTACCTTTGCTGTCGCCTCCGCCAAGAGTGCATCCAAGGATGCACTGGCCTCCTGGGCAAGCTCGATCAGATCGGATTTTCCAGCAGAACGGGATGCAGAAGCGGGCATCGAAAGCTCGCGGATAAAATGGCCGGCCAGTCACACTACGCGTGCACTGCACAAAAGCAAAGTCGCATGAGAATTCAGGCGCTTGGGCTTGGCCCACCAGGTGGTCAACGATGCAAAATCGCTATAAAAGGACTACATCGTTACCTCTGATATTGCGTGGATTTCTCGCACGGATGCGAACCGAACCGCATTTGTCCGCTCGACTTATCGCTTCCGTTCAACCGGCTGGCTCGCATGCTCGCCTCTTTTTCCGTCCGAACCCGCATCGTTCTTTTCGCGCTCATTTCGGTCGTGGTGGCCGACTATCGGGTGAACCAGAGTGAAGTATCGCGCCAGCAATTTCTCATGGCGTACAAAAAGTTCACCGATCTCTTCAGCGGCATCGCAGGCACCACCGCCCGACGCGAATTGGCGAAGTCGTGGGCCTCATACAGGCCATTGCGGGGCAAACCAATCTGCTCGCTCTCAACGCGACCATTGAAGCGGCGCGCGTAGGGGAATCCGGCAAAGGGTTTGCCGTCGTTTGCGGTCGAGGTGAAGTCCCTTGCCGGTCAAACCGCAAAGGCGACAGAAGAGATTGCCGAACAGATCGGCTCGAT
>DASRAF010000129.1:0-3198 GCA_035638295.1 Pseudolabrys sp. | reverse complement strand
CGGCATTCGGAGCAAACTCGACTATCTGCAATGGCTCGGCGTGGACGCCATCTGGATTTCGCCGATTTATCCGTCGCCAATGGCGGATTTCGGCTACGATGTCAGCAACTACACCGACATCGATCCGATCTTTGGTACCCTTGATGATTTCGATGCGCTTTTGGCCGACGCGCACCGCCACGGCCTCAAGGTACTGCTCGATTACGTTCCGAATCACACGTCAGATCAACATCCCTGGTTCCTTGATTCGCGATCCTCGTGCCACAGCGCCATGCGCGACTGGTATATTTGGCGCGATCCTAAGCCGGGCGGCGCACCACCCAATAATTGGCTTTCGAATTTTGGCGGCGGCGCCTGGGAATGGGACGAGAAGACCGGGCAGTATTACTACCACGCCTTTCTAAAGGAACAGCCCGATCTCAACTGGCGCAACCCGGAAGTGCAAAACGCGATGCTCGATGTGCTACGTTTTTGGCTGGACCGGGGCGTGGACGGATTCCGCGTCGACGTCATGCATCATATCGTTAAGGACGACGCCCTCCGTGACAATCCGCCAAATCCCGATTGGCGGGCGGGAATGTCACCGTACCGCGAGCTGCTAACCACATACACGGCCGACCTCCCCGAAGTGCAAGAGATCGTCACACGATTTCGCAGCGTCGTGGAAGAGTACGACGATCGTATGTTGGTGGGCGAAATCTATCTCCCGGTGGAACGAATAATGGCGTATTACGGCGCAAGCGGCAAGGGTGCGCACCTGCCGTTCAACTTTCAGCTGCTTCGACTGCCATGGAATGCGCGAGAGATCGCCGCCGCCGTGGAGCGCTACGAGGCATTGCTGCCTGCTTACGCTTGGCCGAACTGGGTGCTCGGCAATCACGACAAATCCCGCATCGCCACACGTGTGGGTTGCGCCCAGGCACGGGTGGCCGCAATGCTGCTGCTCACGTTGCGGGGCACGCCGACGATGTACTACGGCGACGAAATCGGCATGCATGACGTGATCATCCCAGTCGAGGAAGTGCAAGACCCGTTCGAGAAAAACGTGCCGGGTCTGGGCTTAGGCCGCGATCCCGAGAGAACACCGATGCAATGGAATGGCGGCGACCATGCAGGCTTTACCAAGGGTACTTCTTGGCTCCCGATCGCGGCGGATTACCAAACCGTCAACGTTTCCTTGGCGCAAAACCAACCGACTTCGATTCTCACTCTGTACCATCGGTTGATCGAGCTGCGCCGCGCTGTGCCGGCATTGTCAATCGGCGATTTTGCTCCGTTACCGGCGGACGATGATCTGATGGCTTACATTCGCAAGACAGCCGAACGAAGGCTGCTAGTCGTGCTCAACCTAAGCGCCAAACCAAAATGCTTCAGCATGTCCGAATTGCAATGCGGCGGTTCCCTGTTGCTTTCGACTTACCTTGATCGTAGCCAACAAATGCTGCACGACAAACTCGCGTTGCGCCCAGATGAGGGAGCCATCATCCAGTTATTATAGATCTCTTGTTGCTAGAACACGTAACTCATACGGCAGGCTAGTCTACGCGGGCCAGGGTAACGAAGATCATTTTGTTGCCCATAGTTTATCGAAGAAACCGCTCTTCTCCAGTCCGTCAAGGTAGCGCCGGTCGATAAGGTCTTGCGGTCTTATCTTTTTTGCTCGCGGGTCGACTTTCGCGGTCTCATCAAGGATCGCTTGAAAAGCTTGCATCTTGAATTCCAACCTTGGCTCCATCACCTTAATTTCCTCGTCGTAGGCGGCGTCCAACACTTTGCGGTCACTGATACGCAACTGTTTGGCCAATACCTTGTAGGTCAATTCCTTATCCGTGAACATGATTCTTACGGCCTCCGCCATGACGCGCACAAACCTTTCGATGACCGGCCCGCGCGTGCGCATCGAGGAACGGCGCGTCACCAAGGTCGCCGCAGCAAAAGGAATATGCAGGTCCGGCCCGTACACGACATAGCGAAAACCCTGGCTTACTGCCCTGGCGCCCCCTGATGGTCCAGTCATCGTGGCAGCATCGACGGCGCCGCTGAGTAATGCCGCTAGGTTCTCGACCTGGCCGCCGGTCTGGATGAAATTCAGATCTGTCGGTGCCATGCCGTATTTTCTCAATGCCTGAATGACAAAGTAATGGGAGTTGCTCCCGAGCCGAGTCAAGCCCAGTTTTTTTCCTTTGAGATCCTCCGGACTTTTGATTTCCGGCTTTCCCAAGATGCTATGCGTCAGAGTGTTCTTGGCGCTGGCTATGAAAACCAATTCCGTGACTCCCTGCGCAAAGGCACGGTGATCGATTCGGCGCCGGTGATTGCGACTTCACCATCGCCACTAAGCATAGCAGCGGTCACCATGGCAGCAGAAGAGATAAAAACCAGTTGAAACTCTAAATCATATTTCCTAAATAGACCGACCTCATCAGCAATCCACGGCATCGATTGAGACATCGTGCGCGCAGAGTGAATTCCGACGAGTTTGTCAGCGGCCAACGCGGAATAAGCCAAGAAGACGATGGCGAGAAGAATACTTACAAGGCAATATGAGTTCGCAAGCCGAATCTTCATCAGGATAACCTCCTGACCGACCCATGCGGGCACAGCTGGAGAAGAATCACCACAATGCTAACGATGCAACGATGGACGCTATCAAAAAAACGCTCATCGCTGCTAGTTGACGCCCAGCATCCATTTGTTTGCATCGCAATATCCATTTAGCTGCCGTCGAGGAGCCCGCGGAGTTTTTAATCTGCGGCGCATTCCTGGTATCATAGACCTGCTTTCACTTCTACCGGCAGTCCCGCAGCCTGCCACGCCTCCCACCCACCTACCAGTGCGCGCGCTCGTCCCCACCCCGCCTTTTGCAACTCCAGCACCGCACGGGCGCTAGTGGCTTCGTCGGGTCATGCACAAAAGGCGATCAACCACGTTTGTCGAGGAATCTGTAGTTCGGCAATCCGTTTGGCCACGTGATCCGGCGAAATCCTCAGCGCTCCCTGGGCCTGAAATTCGCTGGTTTCAAAATTTCGATCGCTTCGAACATCAAGGATGAGAAGCGGTGCCTGGGATCGTTGAAGTTGACGCACCTCGGACACTGAGATACGCACCGAGGATCCGTCCGGATTCTCATTCTCAACCGGCTTCGATGACACTTGAATATCTCGTGGAAGATCGTTGGCGACGACTGTGATATTTTCC
>DASRAF010000128.1:0-10646 GCA_035638295.1 Pseudolabrys sp. | reverse complement strand
GTGCAAGAACGCTCTGTTTTTAGACGGCGGTAGCGCAACCAGCTTTTATTCGCCTGTGTTGAAGCGGACGAGCAACTTTCTGCCGCTTGGTCCGATAATCGGCGTATATGGCCCGAATTGATACGACTCGAATGTCCGCTTTGGGTCATTAGCGGACATTTTGAGAGCTTCGCGCGATGTCCGCTTTACCCCGCAAGCGGACATGCCGAAAACCCAGTCGGTCCAATCATCAAGCGTGAATGTTTTGAACGAAAGCCGTGTCCGCTTTGACCTCAAAAGCGGACCTTTGCGCCGCAACCAGCTAGGGGCCAAAAGCGGACATGGAGCGCGAGTCAAAGGTCACGTTGGTTGCAAGCTTATGCCTACCTCGAGCTCGCGAGCGGCTCCATTCCGCTTTTCCTAATCGTTTCGGAAGCGCGCGCGGAGACAAGAAATTCGACCAGTCGTTTAGAACCTTCAATATCTCTTGAGCCGGCAACAACGGCGGCTGAAAACGTCTGAACGAACTGGATCTCGGGTGCGATGCTGCCCGCCAAGTCGACACCTGGCGCATGCACGATTTCACTGACCGGCATGACTGCAAGATCAGCATCTCCTGCGGCGACCATAGCCGTTGCGCCAGTGCCACGCGGCGAGACCTTGACGTTGATCTTATCCGCGATACCGAGCCGCGGAAAAAGATCGGTCTTAAGCCAAATGCCGCTGGTGCTTCCGGGAATGGCGACGCTTTTGGCCTTGAGCAGGAGCTGTTTGAATGCCTCGACGGTGCTCAAGTCCGGTCTCGGGGTCCCCGCTCGTACCGCCACGCCGAGGGGCACGCGCGCAAGATCCACGTCCGTTTCGGCGGTGATTCTCTTCGCAGCGATCAGCTCACTAAGTCCCTCCCTAGAGAGGATAACCACATCGGCCGGCACGCCACGGGCGAGCTGCGCAGCAATCGTTTGCGGCCCAGTTCCCTGCGAGGCACCCGACCCGGTCGTGACTTTGATGCCGCTTGTCCGCTCGAATTCAGGCAACAATTTCTCGTATGCGCCACTAAATCCGCCGGATATTAAAACGTTCAACTGCGCCGATGCCGCGAGTGGCCAAAACAGCGCCGTGATAAGGATGACCAGCGACAAGGCTCTCGTGATTGGCTCCTGGGCCGAAAAGACGGACATGAGTACGTCAGCAACTTCTATTAGCCAACAACTATCCCAAGCTCAGTCCAACGGTTCGAGTTTGATGATCGAAGCACCGTGATTGCTGCCAACCCAGAAGCTAACTGGCGTTGTCGTGTTGTCTACAAAAACTCGTCGAATGTTTGTTGATTTCGGCAGCAGATAATTCACCATCTCACCGGTTTTTGTGTCTAGTCGCGTCACCTGGTCGGTGATCATCGACCCGGTCCATGCGTTCTCGTTTTTGTCGAGAACGACATCATACGGCGACGCCCATCGCGTGGTGAGTTTCCACTCCCTGAACTGCTCGGTTCTGGTGTCGAACATTCCAATACGATCGCCCCGGTATTCGCCAAACCAAAGGCGGTCTTGCGCATCCATACTTCCGCGTCGTGGCGCGGAGCGAGCTGTGGGAACTTCGAACAGTTTAACCTCGCCGGTTTTGGCGTCGATACGTCCAACATGCTGTTGGCGAAAATCGGTAAAATAGGCATTGTTTTTTGAGTCAGGGATCACGTCATAAATATTGTGCGCCTCACCTTTAGGCGAGTTCTTAAATGGTTCCCATGTTTCGATCTTTCCGGTAGCGACGTCGAGACGATGCACGCCGGCAAACCCGTTGTTCTGGGTCCAAACCTTGCCGTCGACATGCGAGCTTTGCGGGCTCACCATATTCACCTGGGCTGCGTCGATGTTTTGCTCGGGGGGCAGTGGCCAGAATTGGAATGATTCCGTTCTGCGATCGAATTTGATGATCGTTGCCTGATACATATTGCCAAGCCATAGGTTGCCATCATTATCGGCGCGCAGACCGAGCCCGCCGGTCGGAAAGCCTGGTTTGTGCTCGGGAATCGGATATTCGGTGACCTGTCCGCTCTTAGGATCAAGCCTGCCCAAATTTTGCTCACCGAAGCTCGAATACCAAACGATGCCGTCCACATCCACGATCACGTCATGCGGCGAAATTGTCTCACGTGGTAGACCGTATTCTGTGTAGATCACCCGCATCGCCCGCCCTGTTGGACGTGCAAATGTTTTGAGGGCGTAACTCCATTGAGAACCAGTGCTAAGATTGATTGTGCTGAGATACTCAGCCGCCGCGCGGTAAACCTGGACACGCTGGTCACCGCGCTCCTCCATGAGGCGCTCAGCGCGGCGCAATTGCGGATGAGCCGGCATGCTCTGATTTACATAACCCTGCATGCGCGGCAGCACCTGGGTTAGGAAGGCATCCGCGTCGTACTTTGAGCGAGTTATGCGTTCGAGCGTGTGACACCCCACGCAGTTGAGCAACTGGCCTTTCTGTTGGTCGGTGCCGGGCAGGCTCGCCAACCATTCGCCGTTCGACAGTTGCGCGGCGAGATCCTCGGTCGTCCGCAGCTGGAGATCGAGTTTTGTCGTCTTCTGTTCTGTGATCTCGACTACCTTAGGGCCTTCGAGGTCATAGCCGACCGCTCGCACTCCCAGGGAATATTGACCCGGTGCCAGTCTCCTCGCCGGAAAGGAAAAGCGTCCATCCTTGTTGGTCACCACTGTGACCGTGACGGACGATCCTGTTTTGCTAGCGCTGACCAGGACTCCTTCCATCGCACCACTCTGAGGGGAGCTTACAAGTCCGGCCAGCGCCGCAACGGGCTCCTGTGCCAAGGGACCGCCCGAAGCAAGAGCCATGAATGCTAAGCTGACGGAAATGACAAGTGCGCGGAAAAACATGGTCTCCTCCCGGGCAGAGACATCTTTCTTGCTTGTCACAAGAATATGCCTCGTGGCTGGCATTCAGCAACCGGGTCGCGGGGTCCAGGACCGCTTACTGATTTGAAGCGCGAAAGTGCGTCGATCTAACGTCCGCTTTGCCCCCCAAATGCGGATATGTGGTGCACTAGGTCATGTCCGCTAAAAGCCAAAAGCAGACCTTCCGGCGCTCAAGCAGAGATGCGTTTGGCCTTGCACCAAAACATGTTTCATCCCTTCGGGGGCACCAAGAATTGGTCTAAACTTGAGTGTTTGCTTAACCAGACGACCTGTTGGGGGTCTCAGATGGCGTCATCGATCGTTCATTCCAGCCGCCGCAAATTCCTGCGATATCTTGCCACCAGCCCCCTCGTTGCCTCAGGTGCAATCGAGGCCTGCGGATTGGAAACACCGTCGAAGCTGCCCGATCCAATGATTTGGATGCCGGCGGATTCCGGGCTGATCAAGAGTGCAAAGGATGCGATCAATGTCTTCGACTTCGAGCCTGTCGCGCGCAAGAACGTGCCGCCAGCGCATTTCGGCTATATGGCCTCGGGGATCGACGACGAGATCACCCTACGAGCAAATCGCGAGGGGTTCCTGAAGTTCCAGCTGCGTCCACGTCGACTCAACGATGTTTCAAAGATCGACATGAGCATCGAACTGTTTGGAGTAAAATACGATTCGCCGATCTTCGTGTGCCCCACTGGCGGCAACAAATTCTTTCATCCTGATGGCGAGGTGGCCGTCGCGAAGGCCGCGCGCGTCGGCAATCATCTGCAAATTCTATCCACCTCCGCAAATGACTCGGTGGAGGACGTCACCAAGGCGCGGGGAGCATCAATCTGGTTTCAGCTTTATGCTTCGCCCCAGTGGGAGGTAGCCCAGGCGCTCATCAAACGTGCCGAGGCAGCTGGCTGTCCCGTACTCGTCGTCACCGTAGACCGCATTGGCGGCCGCAATCAGGAAACTCTCTTCCGTCTTATGCGCGAGGACACGCGCGAATGCTCCGGCTGTCACGACCGCACGAGCTTTGCCAAACGCGCAAGTCGCCGCCACAACTATGACGGCATCGATCTGTCGGGCATCACCGGTAGCGGCGAGTCCAGTAACTTGTCTTGGGCGACGGTGAAGCGCATGCGGGACATCACCAAGATGAAGATCGTACTCAAGGGCATTCTCACCTCAGAGGATGCCGAACTCGCTGCGCAGAATGGGATGGATGGAATCATCGTATCCAACCATGGAGGACGCGGCGAAGACAACGGACGATCAACAATCGATGCACTTCCAGAAATCATCGCGGCAGTGAACAATCGCATGACGGTGATCGTTGACAGCGGGTTCCGCCGTGGCACCGACGTGGTCAAGTCCCTTGCCATAGGAGCGCATGCGGCTGGCATTGGGCGGCCATATCTCTGGGGCCTCGGCGCTTTCGGTCAAGAGGGAGTCGAACGCGTGCTCGACCTCATTCGCACCGAGACGCGCGCGGCAATGCAGCAGTGTGGCGTCCGCTCGGTGAAGGAGCTGAACCCCAGCTTTGTGCGACGTGCGACATGAGTATTGCCGATACCCGGCGGCATGTCCTTTTTGGATCATAAGCGGACATCACTGGCGATGCTGGCACACACGTCGTTCGCCGATTGGGGTGTGAGATGCGCCCTGGAGGGCGGATTGCTAATGGAGAGGCAGTGCGATCATCTGGGATCGTCACTTTTGTCCCCATTGGTCGCAGGGAACATTCGTTCGACGGCGCCTTCCCACATCTTTTCGGCTGGCTCCTTCAGTCCGGCCAAGTGGTCGGCGGCGAGCTTTACCAAAGCGGCGGGGCGCGAAAGCTTGAGTGGCTTTCGGTAGGCGTCGAGATCTTTCAAAACTGGCTTTTGCACTCGGCAGCTGATCGAAATGCCGAGCTTGCTGTTTTTGATCGCGACCCGTTTCTTGCGCTTCGCCATTTCATCGAAACCGCCGAGCTCCACGAACCTTATTAGCCGCCCCGTGAATGTATTATGGATAAAGCCTTGCAGAGCCCTCTCCATCAGGTCCGTTTCGCTTCTGACTCCTTAATGGCAGTCTCCCCGTTGTTCTTAACTTTAGCCACCGCTGCCTCAATTCCTTCTGTTGTCTTGTTGAGACGTTTGCGCATTCGTCGTGCCAAATCCCGCGCGGAAATTGCCACGCGATTTCGCGGCGGCTTTGGCCGATACAGAGTGGACATGGCAGTGCTCCATTCGATTAGAACACCATCAAACTAATTTTAACTCGCCAACCGTGCTCCTATGAAGACGAATCGGCTCATCCGTCCGTTTTATCCCCGAAAGCGGATATATGCAGTGCACAAGGCTAGGCCCGCTTTGGGCCAACGGCGGACATTCCATAATTCATTTGACCCCTCGTTGGTAACAGCAAGCCTGTCAATTCGCTAACAAGACGGGCAAAGCTGCATTCGCCAAGACGTGTTGGGTTGCCCCGCCAAATATCCACTGCCGCAATCGGCTCTGCGTGTAGGCACCCTTGATTAGAAGGTCGCAACCCAGTGATTGAGCCGATGCCAGGATCACCTCACCGGTGCTTCTCCCATCAAGCTCAACTCTCATCGATTCCGCGACAACCCCATTGCAGCGCAGGTATCGAATTAATTGTTCAGCCGAGGGGCCCGGCACTCCCGTTCCGCCAATGACCGTCAGGATCGTAACGCGGTCGGCTTTCTGAAGAATCGGCATCGCAAGGGCAGTGGCTCGTGCCTGCTCTGTGCTGCAGTTCCATGCGATCAACACGTTGGTCGCAATCTGGTCTGGCGGCGATGGGGGAGACAATAGTATCGGTCGCCCGCTTTCAAATAGGCCAGATTCGATCGCTCTATCGTGCATGGGGCCGGAGTTTGCGTCACGCCGGTTCATCACAATCACGTCGAAAACGCGCCCATAGTTGCCAATAAAGTCTTCCCGCTCAGCCGCATGATCCAACCAGCCGAACGACACCGACTCTGTCGTCTCGCTTGAGCGCGGGACATCGTGCTCTTTCATGAAGATTTCAAAAACCTGTTTTGCTTTCTTCGCTTCTTCTTCAACATCTTCTTTAAAATTATCCAGCGGTACGCCCCCCATTGCATCGATGCCGGCAACGAGCTCGATGACCTGCCAGCGCAGCGCAAAGCCCTCTATGTAGCTTTTGTTTCGTTGACCCAATAGGAGCGCGGTTTCCAGTGCTGACCGCATGTCATGGTTATCCATCGGAACCAAGATCGTCTTCATGCTCATTGTCGCCTCCCTGCAGCCTGCTAGGCGTCTGGTTTTGGCGCAGCGATTTTGCGTTCCTTGTCGCCATTTCCAGCCTCGTACAACAGGCTTAACTTTACCATTTAAGGCCGAGAATTAGAGGCCACCGAATGTCCGCTTTGGGTCAAAAACAGACACGTGGTGCAAGAAGCTAAGTCAGCTTTGCTTGGCGCAAATCACCATTCGGTTGGATCTCGGCTGTAGCTTAACAGTTCCTCTACCTTCTCGACCGCCTTGCCGATCACGCTAGGAGGTTCGCCGGCTTTCAGCTGGTGCTTAACCTCGATAAGCAATCGGTTGGCGGCATCGAGACGTCGCGCAAGGATCGCGGAGACGTAGAGTGCAACGGTCGGATTGACAGCAAGCGTTGCCTGCGCGTTGGCAACATAGAACTCAGATTGCTCTACAGCCCTCACGTCCGCCGTATGGGGCTGGTCCAGCAGGACGGCCAGTTCGCCGAACACCGAACCGCGTGCCGACACGCTGGCGATCTGCATCCCATCCTTGACGACGTCCACAGCGCCACTCCTGAGGAAAAGCAGCTCGCCCGTCTTTGAACCAGCGGTCAGTACAGCTTCGCGGGCTCGATGCGTCACCACGGGCAAGCGCGCAAGCCTCCTCTCCAAGGTCTCGAAATCCGGAATTAGTGAGGGCATTGGGCCGTCCCCTTTTCGGTTTCCAAGCACTAACTTAAAGAGACTATTACATAGTGGCCCGCAAGAAATGACGGCAGATGACAAGGTTGATGTCCGCTTCCCTCAAAAGCGAACATTCTGGAGCGTGAGTGATAAGTCACTCGGCTCCGATCAGCTCATTGACCTTCTATAGTGCGCGGTTTAGAAAGATCGGCAGACCGCGCTTGTGCGCATAAATAGGTCGGTAGCGTTCTGTGTTGTACATGCTGGTGACGTCTATTTTGCGCGGGCCAAGCTTGGGATCTGGAATCGGCACAAGGTCAAAACGACCGTCCACCAGCGCAGACATCAGACCGCTTTTGCCCTCGAGAATTGCATCGTAAGCCATGTTGCCAAACGTCAGTGCCACCAGCTTGTCGATAAAATCTGGATCGCCCGACCGTAGATCATAGGTGAGGTCGGAAGTGATCGTCTCCTCGCCAGTTCGTTTTCTGATCTCGTCGGCAAGCACCTCGGCCACGTTCGCCTTCCTGCGGTGTCCGTATGGGTCCGGCTCGCCGCGCTCCTGCACCGCATAGCTGTCCCACATGGCGCCCTCGCTAAGCACAATCAGCGCGTAGTTGCTCGGGTTAGTGCGTTTGTCGTCAAGGAGTAGCTGGATAAGTTTTTCAAGCTTCACCTTGTGCTCGGGGATAACGCAGCGAATCGAGGTGGCGTACGCGGTGTAGAGTGCCGTAAATCCTGCATCACGCCCGAAAATGCGAAATACGCCGATCCGCTCGTGTGAACCGACAGTGGTCCGCTGCCGCTGGATGGCATCACTGGCGCGCGTGATTGCAGTTGAGAAACCGATGCAGTACTCGGTATTGCGCACATCATTGTCCATGGTCTTCGGGATCGCAATGATCTTGATGCCGAGTTCGTGGAGCTTGGCAGCATAGCTCAGCGTGTCATCCCCACCGATCGCGATCAGGTGTTCGATGCCGAGAGCCGAGAGGTTGGCAACCACTTGGGCGGAGAGGTCCCAGGTCTTGGTCTCGACGTCGTCTTTGCTCGCTGAGGCCGGAAAGTTCTTGCCGTCCAGATGGGTGGGTAGATTTCGTATTTTGGCAGGGTTGGTACGACTCGTGTGGAGCACTGTACCGCCATGCCTGTCGATTGTGCGCGTGTTCTCACGAGTAAGTTGAATGACGTAATGCGCCCGGCTGGCGGGGTCATCGGCGTTCAGATGCGTGAGCGCTTCCCAACCGCGACGGAGACCTAAGATTTCGATATCGTTCTCGCTGCTCCGGTACGTGGCGCTCTTGATAACGGCATTGAGCCCAGGGACATCACCGCCACCGGTAAGCAAACCGATGCGCTTTACAGCCATGACCGCCCCTTTTCATCTCCCAACGGACAGGCAGATGCCGCTGCACTAGCCATTAAACTGATGAATTCGCGCCGTCTCACCGCCTGCCACGACGCTGAGGCAAGGGTACCGGCTCAACTTGCCCACTTGAAGGGGGCGAGCCAGTAGACGTCCGCTTTGGGTCAAAAGCAGACATGTGCAATGCAAAACCGAATGTCCGCTTTGGGTCAATAGTGGACATATGCAACGCACAAGATCATGTCTGCTTGGGCCAGAAGCGGGCATTCCCGCTCGCAGGACGCAGGATGTCCTGGCGTACCTTTACCCCCCGTTCAGAACGACAGCTGGGTTTCGCATTGCCGTATCGGCCGCAACGAGCTGGCGAAGCTCTATACGCTGGCGAGACGAAACCCCTAGCAGGTCGGCGGTACGCCAGATGATATTGCTCTCAAAATCGTTCACACGCCCGTCAACGTAAACAACCTGCCACATCATTTTGACTGCGCACTGACGACCCGTGTCGTCGAGCATAGCATTGAGCTGATGGGTGAACTGATAAAGATCAACCGCGCTTCCGGCGGCTTCGATAGCGTTATGGGTCAACTGCGCCGCGGCAGCATCTTCGAGGCCGAAGTGCGCTTTCATAAGAGCGCAAATCTTTTCTCGTCGGACTTCTGACATTTCACGGTCAACGGTTGCTACGCGGGCAAGCAGCGCTGCAGTTGCGAGCTGGCGTTCCTCAGCCTCGAACCTTTGTACCCCCGTGGACGACGAGAGGCTCGCGATGAAATCCTTGAATGATCTAAACATCGACTCCGCCCGTTCGATACTTCGCCATCCGAACCTTAGTCACGACGAATGAAATGGCAGTGCCGGTCTTTTCCGCAAGATTGCTTACGGAACCTTAATCTTCCAGTCATGTGCCAGTCATGTGAAGAAGAATAGGGAATCTGCAACCGAGACGCGCGGCCAGACATTCCCATGTCGATTGAAGATGAATTGCTTAGGCTTGCTCAACTGTGCCGTTCGCAAGCGCGGCTAACCGAGGATCGCGCCGTAAAGCAGGCATTGCGAAAACTCGGCGACCACTACGAAAGCGAGGCGAAAAAACTTCAAGAACATTTTTCGGCAAATTTGCCGCAGTCTGACCAAAGCTAGAAACAAGAACGCGACTCGTTCGTTACGAACTAGGTTTGGGTCACAACAGAACATTCAATGCCGCGAAAAACCCCGGGACATTGCCTGGGGTGTTGTTTTAGTGCAAAATTGATTGTCAGCCGTCGCAAACTGACAGGCCGGTACAGGCGCCAAGGGTGAAATTTGCCTTCTTAGCACTGTCTCCCGCGCTCTCCAGCGCTTCATCGGATACTTCGAAGCCAAGAATTTGCATTTCAGTCTCGCCGTCCCAACGTAGAACTCTTCATTGCATCAACCTGTGATATGGAGCCGCCCGAGGCGGTTCATGCACGACGTTTCGGACGTCGTCAAATGCGACACTTTGGGTCAAAAAGGAGAGCATCCGGACCCGACTTCCTTGCGTCGATTGCTGATGGCTAAACCCGCCTGCTACACCAGCTTGGCGCGAAGGCGTCCGTACTCGTCGGCGGTTATCGATCCTGACTTCTTTAGCTGGTCGAGCTTGGTGATTTCGTCGGCCACGCTATAGCCGACCACACGGCGCAGTTCTTCGCGCGCCTGCTGGGCTTGCTGGGCGTTCCGCTCAGCCATCCCTCTTCCTTGGGTGATGAGATAGACGAGGACGCCGAGGTAGGAGAATAGAACCAGTCCAATCACCCAGAGAGCTTTACCCCACCCGGAAATATCGCGACGCCTGAACAGGTCGCCAAAGATTACAATGAGCAACCAGAACCAAACAACGAATACGAATATCGAAAGAACATCCACCAGGAAATTTCGATAGGTGAAGCCTTCTTGAAAGAAGAACATTGCGATCCTCCTTAGGTTGCTTTTCGGCGGGCATGGCTAATTTGGCGCGCGGAGGCGGTTGCCCACCGGGCGAGTCGATGCGGTCACGGCAAGGAGCCCGCTGCAGGTGTAACGAAACGGACTTTGTGCCTGATCATCTACGGCGAACCACACGCTTCGGGGGGAAGGTTGCAAAACGTTGAAATTGTTGCCCTGTCAGGCTCACAAATCAATAGCCCCATGAGCGCTATGAGTCGAGAAGCAGACATTGGCAGCGCACAAGCTCAAGTCCGCTAGGGCCAAAAGCAAGAAATCTTGCACCGTTATTCCGGCTTGGAGAGGTACTGCCTCAGCAGCGTGATTTCTTCCCGGGACAACCACCGCAATCGTGGCGACACGTCTGGGCCACGCGGCGGCAGCATCCAGTCCGGTTCGCGATAGAGACTGTGCGGTATTCGAAGAAGGTCACTAGGTCGCTCGCATATTGGTAATTACGATAGCGTATAATTGAATTGGACTTCGGTCGGGTATCTGACATTGGACGCACGAAAGCAGCGAGTCCTAT